>NZ_FKKY02000013.1:0-141508 GCF_900079845.1 Aeromonas sp. EERV15
GTGATTAGCATTAATAATGGTCATAGGCTTCGCGCGTGTTGATTTTGTTTGGCGATAAAATCAGATCACAAACGAAGCCTTTTTTATATCTATTTCAATTGGTTGCCGCTAAAGATCCTGTACATGAACGGGAATTACCAGCCAGTCACTTCGCGCAGGGCCTTGCCGATATCGGCAAGGGAGCGGACGGTTTTCACGCCAGCATCTTCCAGCGCGGCAAACTTGTCGGCGGCGGTACCCTTGCCACCGGAGATGATGGCGCCAGCGTGGCCCATCCGCTTGCCGGGAGGCGCGGTAACACCGGCGATATAGGAGACCACCGGCTTGGTGACGTGGGCCTTGATATAGGCGGCCGCGTCTTCCTCGGCGTTGCCGCCGATCTCGCCGATCATCACGATCGCTTCGGTCTGCGGGTCGTTCTGGAACATCTCCAGAATGTCGATAAAGTTGGAGCCCGGGATGGGGTCGCCACCGATACCGACGCAGGTGGACTGGCCAAAGCCCTCGTCAGTGGTCTGCTTGACCGCTTCGTAGGTCAGGGTGCCGGAGCGGGAGACGATGCCCACCTTGCCCGGCTTGTGAATGTGGCCCGGCATGATGCCGATCTTGCACTCACCCGGGGTGATCACACCCGGGCAGTTGGGGCCGATCATCCGCACGCCGGTCTCTTGCAGCTTCACTTTGACGTCCAGCATATCCAGAGTCGGGATGCCTTCGGTGATGGTGACGATCAGCTTGATGCCCGCGTCGATCGCTTCCAGGATCGCGTCCTTGCAGAACGGCGCCGGGACATAGATGACGGAGGCAGTGGCGCCGGTCGCTTCAACCGCGTCACGAACGGTGTTGAACACCGGCAGCCCCAGATGGGTGGTGCCGCCCTTGCCCGGAGAGACGCCGCCCACCAGCTGGGTGCCGTAAGAGAGCGCCTGCTCGGAGTGGAAAGTACCCTGACCGCCGGTAAAGCCCTGGCAGATGACTCGGGTTTCCTTGTTAATCAGTACGCTCATCAGTTGGCCTCCGCTGCTTTGACGACTTGCTGCGCGGCATCGGTCAGACTCTTGGCCGCAATGATGTTGAGGCCGCTCTCGGCCAGCTTGATACCACCCAGCTCGGCATTGTTGCCTTCCAGACGCACAACCACGGGCACCTTGACCCCCACTTCCTTGACCGCACCTATGATGCCTTCCGCGATCATGTCGCAGCGCACGATGCCGCCGAAGATGTTGACCAGCACCGCTTTGACGTTGCTGTCGGAGAGGATGATCTTGAACGCCTCGGTCACCCGCTCCTTGGTGGCGCCGCCGCCGACGTCAAGGAAGTTGGCGGGCTTGCCGCCGTGCAGGTTGACGATGTCCATGGTGCCCATGGCCAGACCGGCGCCGTTGACCATGCAGCCGATGTTGCCATCGAGGGCCACATAGTTGAGTTCCCACTGAGCGGCGTGCGCTTCGCGGGGGTCATCCTGAGAGGGATCGTGCATCTCGCGCAGCTTGGGCTGACGATAGAGGGCGTTGGCGTCGATGTTGATCTTGCCATCCAGGCAGTGCAGGTTGCCCTGCTTGGTGATCACCAGCGGGTTGATCTCCAGCAGCGCGAAATCGCAATCCAGGAACATCTGGCCCAAGCCTAAGAAAATCTTGGTGAACTGTTTGATCTGATCGCCGACCAGACCCAGTTTGAAGGCCAGTTCGCGGGCCTGATAGGCCTGCGGACCCACCAGCGGATCGATGGCCGCCTTGTGGATCAAATGGGGGGTTTCGTGGGCAATCTTCTCGATATCCACGCCACCTTCGGTAGAGGCCATGAAGACCACGCGGCGTGAGCCACGGTCAACCACGGCACCCAGGTAGAGCTCTTTGGCGATGTCGGTGCAAGATTCAACCAGGATCTTGGTGACCGGCTGGCCGCCCGCATCTGTCTGGTAGGTCACCAGATTTTTGCCAAGCCAGTTCTGGGCGAAGGCACGGATCTCATCCTTGCTCTTGGCCACTTTCACGCCGCCCGCTTTACCGCGACCACCGGCGTGCACCTGGCATTTGACGACCCAGATATTGCCGCCAATCTTGTCAGCCGCTTCGGCCGCTTCTTGTGGGGTAGCACAGGCATAACCTTCGGAGACCGGCAGGCCATACTCGGCAAACAGCTTTTTTGCCTGATATTCATGCAGATTCATAGATGCTCTATCCGTGTTGTAGGTATTTCCGTCCGGGGTTGGTGTTTCTCAATCCCCTATGAATGGGGGCCTGGGCGGCCCCTCGTTATCTTTCGCTCGCTCGGGTATTACAGTGCTCAGACGTCCAGCAACAGACGGGTTGGATCTTCCAGCAGCTCCTTAACGGAGACCAGGAAGCCGACCGATTCACGTCCGTCGATGAGACGGTGATCGTAGGAAAGTGCCAGGTACATCATCGGCAGGATCTCGACCTTGCCGTTGACCGCCATCGGGCGATCCTGGATCTTGTGCATCCCCAGAATGGCGCTCTGGGGCGGGTTGATGATCGGGGTGGACATCAGGGAGCCAAACACGCCACCGTTGGTGATGGTGAAGTTACCGCCAGTCAGTTCATCCACGGTCAGCTTGCCATCACGGCCCTTGCCCGCCAGATCCTTGATGGCCTTCTCGATGTCCGACAGGCTCATGTTGTCGCAGTCGCGCAGCACCGGGGTCACCAGCCCGCGCGGGGTGGAGACGGCGATGCTGACATCGAAGTAGTTGTGGTAAACCACTTCATCGCCATCCAGTGCGGCATTCACTTCCGGATAGCGCTTGAGGGATTCGACCACCGCTTTCACGTAGAAGGACATAAAGCCGAGCTTGATGCCGTGCTTCTTCTCGAAGATCTCGCCGTACTGCTTGCGCAGATCCATGATCGGCTTCATGTTGACCTCGTTGAAGGTGGTCAGCATGGCGGTGGTGTTTTTCGCTTCCAGCAGACGCTCGGCGATGCGCTTGCGCAAACGGGTCATCGGCACCCGCTTGTCACTGCGACCACCCAGCGGCGCCACTTTGGCCGCAGGGGCAGCAGCGACGGGCGCGGCAGCTGCAGGCTGGCTCTTCGCCTTGATGTAGGCCTCCACATCTTCCTTGCTGATGCGTCCGCCCTTGCCGGTGCCGGTGACCTTGCTCACATCGATGTCATGCTCGCCAATCAGGCGGCGCACCGAGGGGCTCAAGCCATCGGCGCCGTCATCGGCCACCGCTTCTGCCGGTTTCTCTTTGGTCTCTTCACCGGCCACCGGGGCCGCGTTGAGGATGGCAATCAGCTGACGGGACAACACGGTCGCCCCTTCCCCTTGCAGGATCTCCCCCAGCACACCGGCTTGCGGTGCCGGCACTTCCAGCACTACTTTGTCAGTTTCGATGTCGACCAGCACTTCGTCACGGGCGACCAGATCACCGGGCTTCTTGTGCCAGGTGGCGATAGTGGCATCGGCCACTGATTCCGGCAGGTCCGGTACCTTGATCTCGATAGTCATCTAATCAGTTCCTTTTACTTCTATGCCAGAGGCTTTACAGGGTAAGGGCATCTTCCACCAAGGCTTTTTGCTGCTTGGTGTGGACAGACATATAACCAACGGCCGGCGAGGCTGACGCGGGGCGACCGGCATAACGCAGGGTGGTACCGACCGGCAGCACCCCATCGTAGTGGTGACGGGTGCAGTACCAGGCGCCCTGATTCTGTGGCTCTTCCTGACACCAGACAAAGTCGGTGACATGGCTGTAGTGGGCCAGAATGGCGCGCACTTCCTCTTCCGGGAAGGGGTAGAGCTGCTCAATCCGCACCAGTGCCACATCCTGCTGCTCGGCCTTGCGACGGGCATCGAGCAGGTCGTAATAGACCTTGCCGGAGCAGAACACCACCCGCTTGACCGCTTTCGGATCCAGCGCATCAATTTCGCCGATGGCATTCTGGAAGGTGCCTTCCGCCAGCTCTTCGAGCTTGCTCACTGCCAGCGGGTGGCGCAGCAGGGATTTTGGCGTCATCACGATCAGCGGACGACGCATCGGACGGATCACCTGACGACGCAGCATGTGGAATACCTGCGCCGGGGTAGAGGGCACGCACACCTGCATGTTGTGCTGGGCACACATCTGCAAGAAACGCTCGAGACGGGCGGAGGAGTGCTCCGGGCCCTGGCCCTCGTAACCGTGCGGCAGCAGCATGGTCAGGCCGCACATCCGGCCCCACTTCTGCTCGCCGGAGGAGAGGAACTGATCCACCACCACCTGGGCACAGTTGGCGAAGTCACCAAACTGGGCTTCCCAGATGGTGAGGCCAGCCGGCTCGGCGCTGGCGTAGCCATATTCAAAGGCCAGTACCGCGTTCTCGGTCAGCACCGAGTCGTAAATCTCGAACGGCCCCTGCTCGTCGTGCAGGTTGCACAGCGGGGTGTAGGTGCTGGCATCGGTCTGATTGTGGATCACGGCATGACGGTGGAAGAAGGTGCCACGACCGGAGTCCTCACCGGTGAAGCGGATGCGGGAGCCCTTGTCCACCAAAGTGGCGTAGGCCAAAGTCTCGGCAAAGCCCCAATCCAGCAACTTCTCACCCGCCGCCATCAGACGACGGTCTTCGTAAATTTTCTCAACCTGACGCTGCAGCACATGGGTCGCCGGATACTGGCTCACCCGATCGCCGAGGGATTTGAGGTAATCCAGCGGCAAGGTGCTGTCATAGTGCATCGCCCAGTCGTGACCCAGATAGGGGGTCCAGTCGACGGAGTGCAGCTCCATCGGCCGCCACTCTTTGCTCACCCGCTCACCGCGATCCAGGGTGTCGCGATAGTCGTTGACCAGGGTGGTGGCCAGCTCCTGACTGACAGCGCCCTCGGCCACCAGCTGATCGGCGTAGATCTTGCGCGGGGTCGGGTGCTGTTTGATCTGCTGGTACATCAGCGGCTGGGTCGCGCTCGGCTCGTCAGCTTCGTTGTGACCGTGACGACGGTAGCAGACCAGCTCGATCACCACGTCGCGCTTGAAGGTATTGCGGTAATCCAGTGCAATCTGGGTCACCAGCACCACGGCTTCCGGATCATCGCCGTTGACGTGCAGCACTGGCGCCTGCACCGCCTTGGCGATGTCGGTGCAATATTCGGTGGAGCGCAGATCACGATGGTAAGAGGTGGTGAAACCGACCTGGTTGTTGATGACGATCCGCACCGTCCCGCCCACGCCATAAGCACGGGTCTGGGACATGTTGAAGGTCTCGGCCACTACGCCCTGACCGGACATGGCCGAGTCACCGTGAATGGTGATGGGCAACACGCTTGCGCCATCCTTGTCACCATGGCGATCCATCCGCGCACGCACAGAACCGATGACCACAGGGTTAACGATCTCGAGGTGGGACGGGTTGAACGCCAGCGCCAGATGCACGTTGCCACCTGGGGTCGCGAAATCAGAGGAGAAGCCCATGTGGTACTTCACATCACCGGTGCCCCAAGATTCCCCATGCTTGCCGGCGAACTCGTCGAACAGGTCTTGTGCGCGTTTGCCAAGCACGTTGATCAGCACGTTGAGGCGGCCACGGTGGGCCATACCGATGACGGCCTCTTTGCAGCCCTGCTCACCGGCGCGACGGATCAGCTCCTTGAGCATGGGGATCATGGCATCGCCACCTTCCAGCGAGAAGCGCTTGGCTCCCGGGAATTTGGCGCCCAGATATTTCTCCAGCCCTTCGGCGGCGGTCAGGCTCTCGAGGAAACGGGTCTTCTCTTCGAGGGTGTAGCTCCCCTTCCCTTCAATGGATTCGAGACGCTGTTGCAGCCAGCGCTTCTCTTCCGTGGAGGTGAGGTGCATGTAGTCGGCACCTATGCTGCTGCAGTAGGTCTTTTTCAGCGAGGCGTACAGATCACCGAGTACCATGGTCTCGCGACCGATGGCATAGGAGCCCACATTGAAGGTGGCCTCCATGTCTGCGCCCTGCAGGTTGTGGAATGCGGGGTCCAGCTCGGCAACGGTTTCACGCTGCCACAGGCCCAGCGGGTCCAGATTGGCATTCTGGTGACCACGAAAACGGAAGGCATTGATCAGCTGCAGCACCCGTACCTGCTTGGCATCCACTTGGGGATCGGTAACAGGGGCGCTGTAACGGGAAGGATCCTTGGCCAGACGACGGAAATAATCGCGGACCTGGGAGTGAGGTTGTTCAACCACGTGGCCATTGACCTGGGGCAGCTCGCTAAACAGGCTGCGCCACTCATCGGACACGGAGTCAGGATTTTCCAGAAAGGATTCGTAAAGATCCTCGATATAGCTAGCATTCGCACCAGCCAGGTGAGATGACTCCAACCAGGCCTTCATCACGCCGTTATGCATTTCTATCCCTTGTACATCTTGTTACTGCTGCGCAGCTTGTAGGGTTCAAAAAGCCATCCTGCCACGGGTGGGATGGCTCTCCAGACGTTGGGCTAGCCCAAAAACTAAACGGCCCGATTGAGCAACATCGACTTGATCTGGCCAATCGCCTTGGTCGGGTTCAAGCCTTTCGGACAGACGTTCACGCAGTTCATGATGCCGTGGCAGCGGAACACGCTAAAGGCGTCGTCCAGATTACCCAATCGCTCGGTGGTCGCGGTGTCGCGGCTGTCTGCCAGCCAGCGGTAGGCTGCGAGCAGCCCGGCCGGACCGATGAACTTGTCAGGGTTCCACCAGAAGGAGGGGCACGAAGTGGAGCAGCAGGCACAGAGAATGCACTCGTACAGGCCGTCAAGCTTGGCGCGCTCTTCGGGGGATTGCAGGTGCTCACGCACCGGCGGCAACTTGTCATCGTTGATGAGGAAGGGTTTGACCTTCTCCCACTGGGTGTAGAACTGGGTCATGTCGATCACCAGATCGCGGATCACCGGCAGCCCGGGCAAGGGACGCAGCACCACGTTATTGCCCTTCTTCAGCAGATCAGAGAGCGGGGTGATACAGGCAAGACCGTTCTTGCCATTCATGTTGAGACCGTCAGATCCACAGACCCCTTCGCGGCAAGAGCGGCGGAAGGAAAGGGTGGGGTCCAGCTCTTTCAACTGGATCAGTGCATCAAGCACCATCATGTCGGAACCTTCAGGAATATCAAGACGATATTCCTTCATATGAGGGACGTTATCAACATCCGGATTGTATCTGTAGACAGAGAATGTGACGTTCATAGGGCTTGGCTCCGCAATCAGTAATACCGCACGTTGGATAAGAGGGAGGGGTGTTCCTCCCCTCTGTTCACAGACCGGCAGATGTCGCGACATACCGAGAATGTGACCTTCATTGTGCTTGTCTCCGTAATCAGTAAGTCCGCACCTTGGGTGGGAACGCTTCACGGGTTTTCGGAGACATGTTGACCGCGCGACGGGTCATGGACTCGGAGTCCGGATGATAGAGGCTGTGGCACAACCAGCTCTCGTCGTCCCGATCCGGGAAGTCAAAGCGGCTATGAGCGCCGCGACTCTCGGTACGGAAGTTGGCCGCCACCGCGGTGGCAAACGCCGTCTCCATCAGGTTGTCCAGCTCCAGGCACTCGATGCGCTGGGTGTTGAACTCCTTGGAGGTGTCATCCAGCCGGGCACGCTTGAGGCGCTCGCGAATGAGTTTCAGCTCGGCCAGCCCTTCTGCCATGGCATCACCTTCACGGAATACCGAGAAGTTATTCTGCATGCAGGTCTGCAGGTCCTTGCGGATCTGCACCGGGTCTTCGCCGTCACGGCAATTTTCCCAGCGGTTGAAGCGGGCCATGGCGGCGTCAATGTCGGACTCTGACGCTTCGCGGCCGTGCTCCATCTCGCCCAGGGTGTTGACCAGATACATGCCAGCGGCACGACCGAACACCACCAGATCCAGCAGCGAGTTGCCACCCAGACGGTTGGCGCCGTGCACAGAAACGCAGGCAATCTCGCCCACTGCAAACAGGCCGACTACAGGTACGTCATTGCCATCTTTGTCTTGTGCCAGACACTGGCCATTCACGTTGGTCGGCACGCCGCCCATCATGTAGTGGCAGGTCGGGATGATCGGAATCGGCTCTTTGACCGGATCCACGTGGGCGAAGGTGCGCGACAGCTCGCAGATACCCGGCAGACGGGATTCCAGCACCTCTTTGCCGAGGTGATCCAGCTTGAGCTTGATGTGCGGGCCCCAGGGACCGTCGCAACCACGGCCTTCGCGGATCTCGATCATGATGGAACGGGCCACCACATCGCGACCGGCCAGATCCTTGGCGTTGGGTGCGTAACGCTCCATGAAGCGCTCGCCATCTTTGTTAAGCAGATAACCGCCTTCACCACGGCACCCTTCGGTCACCAGCACCCCTGCCCCGGCGATGCCGGTCGGGTGGAACTGCCAGAACTCCATGTCCTGCACCCCTACCCCGGCGCGCAGCGCCATGCCGACACCGTCGCCGGTGTTGATGTGGGCATTGGTGGTGGACTGGTAGATACGACCGGCACCGCCAGTGGCCAGCACGGTCGCCTTGGCCTTGAAGTAGACCACTTCGCCGCTCTCCATATCGATGGCGGTACAACCAACGATGTGACCGTCCTGGTTTTTCACCAGATCCAGCGCATACCACTCGGAGAAGACAGTGGTCTTGCTCTTGACGTTCTGCTGATAGAGGGTGTGCAGCAGGGCGTGACCGGTACGGTCAGCGGCCGCCGCGGTGCGAGCAGCCTGCTCACCACCAAAATTCTTGGACTGACCACCAAACGGACGCTGGTAGACAGAACCATTTTCAAAGCGGGAGAAGGGCAGGCCCATGTTCTCCAGCTCGTAGATGGCCTCGGGGCCGGTCTTGCACATGTACTCGATGGCCTCCTGGTCACCGATGTAGTCGGAGCCTTTGACGGTGTCATACATGTGCCACTGCCAGTTGTCGTCGTGGGCATTGCCCAGCGCAACCGTGATCCCGCCCTGGGCGGATACCGTGTGAGAACGGGTTGGAAAAACCTTGGACAACAGAGCGCAGCTCTTGCCGGACTGGGCAATCGAGAGCGCGGCGCGCATACCGGCACCACCGGCCCCAATCACCACAGCATCAAATTCACGAGTTGGAATAGTCACCTTACACACCCCACAGCACGACGAAACCCGTCATCAGATAGACAAACAGCACCACGACCAAGGCAAATTGCAGCGCCCCACGCAGCCCTACCGGCTTGATATAGTCAGTCAGCACCTGCCACAGACCAATCCAGGCGTGGATCAGTACGCAGAGCAGGGTCAACAGGGTGAATACTTTGGTGAATGTTTTGGCGAAGAAGCCTGCCCACACCTCGTAGGTGATGTCGTTGAACGCGACAAATCCCACCAGATAGAGCACGTAACAGGTCATGATGAGGGCGGTGGCGCGGATCAGGATGTAATCGTGAACGCCGCTACGCCCGAAGGTTGCAGAATTGGTTACCATACAAGCACTCCCGCCAATACAGCCAGGATCGCGGTGATCACGAAGGCCACACGGGCGCTCTGATTGCCGGATTCCAGCTCTTCCCAATAGCCCATATCCATGACCAGATGACGCAAGCCGCCCACAATGTGGTATGCCAGCGCAGTCAGGATCCCCCACAGCACGAGTTTGACCAGGAAGTTGTCCATGATGGCAACTACGGTGGCAAACCCTTCGGGAGAGGCGAGTGAAGTACCAAGCATCCACAGCAAGATGCCCAGTGCGACAAAGGTGATAACCCCTGAAACACGGTGCAAGATGGATGCAATGGCAGTGACAGGAAAGCTGATCGTCTGTAGGTCGAGGTTGACCGGTCTCTGTTTGTTTTTCACGCTTGCCCACTCAGCTCCATTGAGCACGTTAGTTATTGTTTTAACTCACACTTGAGGGCACGGGATGGTGATTGTTGGTTATTTGTTACCAAAACACGCTGAAAAAGCCAAAAATCCAGTTTTCGGTTTCACATCAGGCTTTGCCAACGCGTTTCAAACGCCCACAGCCATGACCCACGTGGCGCAGTATATCGGCGGCTTTAACCGAAGACAATCAAACAGCTACAAAGAAAACACAAAACCGCAAACTGGATCGCATATTTAATTTAACATTTCATTAATGTCATTAATGGGGTCCCAGCAAAATTGACATTGATAAGGAACTCTGTTTCAAATAAGGCGCTCCAGCCGCCTCGGTATGGGTAACAACCTTTGCCAGCGTCATGAAAGTCGTAATAGAGTAGGACTGGAACCAAATTATAAAGAGCAAAGGAGACGTGCTATGGCTGATAAAATAGCCACCCTACACCTACCCGGAAAAGATCCGGTCGAACTGCCTATCCTCTCTGGTACGATCGGACCGGATGTCATCGATGTCAGAAAATTGGGCGCCCAAGGGTATTTCACCTTCGACCCCGGTTTTATGGCCACCGGTTCTTGCAAATCCGCTATTACCTACATCGATGGCGATCAGGGTGTCTTGCTGCACCGTGGTTTCCCCATCGCCCAACTGGCGATGCAATCGAGCTACCTCGAAGTCTGCTACATCCTGCTCTATGGCGAAGCACCGACCAAGGCGCAATATGCCGAGTTCCACCGACTGGTGACCCGTCACACCATGGTGCACGAGCAGATCGCCTTCTTCTTCCGCGGTTTTCGTCGTGACTCCCACCCCATGGCCATCATGTGCGGTGTGGTCAGCGCCCTCTCCGCCTTCTATCACGATGCCCTCGATATCAACAACGAGCAGCACCGCGAGATTTGCGCCTTCCGTCTGCTCTCCAAGATGCCGACCTTGGCCGCCATGTGTTACAAGTACTCCATCGGCCAGCCGTTTATGCAGCCCCGTAACGCCCTCTCCTATGCGGGTAACTTCCTGCACATGATGTTTGGCGTGCCGACCGAAGAGTACAAGGTCAACCCCACAGTCGAACGGGCCATGGATCGTATTTTTACCCTCCATGCTGATCACGAGCAGAATGCATCCACCTCCACCGTCCGTCTGGCTGGCTCCTCCGGTGCCAACCCGTTCGCCTGTATCGCTGCGGGGATCGCCTCCCTGTGGGGTCCGGCTCACGGCGGTGCCAACGAAGCCTGCCTGCGCATGCTGGAAGAGATCGGCTCGGTGGATCGCATTCCCGAGTTCATCGCCAAAGCCAAAGACAAGAACGATCCGTTCCGTCTGATGGGCTTCGGTCACCGGGTCTACAAGAACCACGACCCCCGTGCCCAGGTGATGCGTCAAACCTGTCACGAAGTGCTGACCGAGCTGCAGATCAAGGATCCGCTGCTGGATGTCGCCATGGAGCTGGAGCGCATTGCGCTGTCCGACCCCTACTTCGTCGAGAAGAAGCTCTACCCCAACGTGGACTTCTACTCCGGCATCATCATGAAGGCGATCGGTATCCCGATGAGCATGTTCACCGTGATCTTCGCCATCTCTCGGACCATTGGCTGGATTGCCCACTGGAACGAAATGCACTCGGATCCGGATCAGAAGATCGGTCGTCCACGTCAGCTCTATATCGGCCAGCCACAGCGGGAATTCGTTCCGCTCGAGCAGCGCTAACAGGCTGAATCAACATGATTTGTTACAAAGGCGGTCATTGACCGCCTTTTTGTTTGCCGCTCTAATGCCCCCTTTCGCGTTGAAGGAGTCCATCATGAAACCACTGTTTATCAGCGCAGCCTTGCTGCTGACCGCCTGCCAGAGCGCACCCGCACCGTCACAGGGGGAGACCCTCTATATCAACAGCCAGCTGGTCGATTGCGTCGGGGTTGGCCCGATGCAGTGCATGCAGGTGCGCAGTGACGAACAGCAACCCTGGACCTTCTTCTATCAGCAGATTGAGGGCTTCCAGTTCGAGCCGGGCTACCAGTACCAGCTCAGCGTCAGCAAGGAGCAGCTCACCGATGTGCCAGCCGATGCCTCGTCATTGCGCTATCAGCTGATCAAGGTGGTGAGCAAGGTCGCCGGCAAGTAACAGGCGGGATCAAAAAACGAGGGATGGCACACGCCATCCCTCGTTCGTTTATGGGTACAACGCCTCATCAGGAGCGACTAGCGCATCGCCAACGCCATATGCAGCAGCGGATAGGGCTTGCCCTGACCATCCAGCGCTGAGCGGCCCGTCACGGTGAACCCCATCTTCAGATAGAAGCCCACCGCCTGTTCGTTCTGCTCGTTGACGTCAACCTGCGTCGCGCCGCCCTGCGTGATGGCATGGGCCACCAGCAAACGCCCCACGCCACTACCGCGCGCCTCGGGAGCCACAAACAGCATCTCTATCTTGCCGTCCAACAGCCCGCTAAAGCCCACAATGCTCCCCTCTTCTGTGCGGGCACAGTGCAGTGTCACCGCATCGAAATAGCGTTCGAGAATAAGGGGTTTGAGGGCCAGGATCTCGGCCTCGGGCAGGAAGTTGTGGGTTGCCCGCACCGAGGCCTCCCACAGCTTGATCAGCGCCGGATAATCGGCTCGGGATACAGGAACAATCTTCATTAAATGACTCGATATGATAACCAGCGGGAAGAGACACCTCCCCGCTGGCAAAGGTGATTAGCGAGCCTGCACCGCCTGCAGCAATACCGAAACGTCGGCGCCAAAGCTGCGGGTACGGATCGCCTCGCGGATATCCGCTTCGCTATAACGGCTGCCCGGGTAGACCACCACGCAGGCGGTGTCGCCCGGTTTGAGGAAGTGGGTCTCGCCAAACGGGGTATAGCGGGTGGCCCCGATACTGATCAGCGCGTGGGGAGGGTGTCCCGCCTGCGCCAGCAGCCCCTGAATGTGCTCTGCCGGGCCTTGGTCCTGCTGATGGTTGAACTTGTCGATGGCCCAGTCGAGCAGCTGACCGTGGAAGTAGCTGTAATCGATGGCGGCGCTGTCTACCCCGTAGGTGTGCAGCTCACCGTCCCGCTCCAGATAGCAGGCGATGCGATAGTCATCGAGTTCGCAACCGGCGGCGAAACCGGAGAGCGGCAGCAGCTTAGCCGCCAGCCCCTTGCTCTCTTCGCCCCAGTTCTTCTTCTCGCTGATCTTCTTGGCGTTGGGACGACGAATGGAGCAGTCGTTGTAGGCGCCAAACGCACGGGGATGGATCGCCACCACCTGCTTGCCCGCATACTCCAGCTCGCACCAGAGCGCCACTTCCGGCTCGATCTGCACCTTCTCGTCACCACTGACCGCCGCTTCCGGCAGGAACACTGCCTTATCGCTTAAGGGGAACACCCCTAGCTGGCCCGGGTGGCCCGGCACGAAGAAGGGGAACAGTGCCTTGGGCGCCGTGGTATCACGCACCACCACCGCCACGAAGTCTGACGCTTCGCCTGCCTGCTCCAGATGACCGGCGAAATTGCCCGCTACCCCGAGTCCGATAAACTTGCTCTCTGCTGCTATCTGCATCTTGCTCACCTGCATCTTGCCCACGTCAGGTAGCAGGCCCATCGCCCACTACCGCTAAAGTGGCAAGATTAAACCACAAGGCCCCCACCTTCGCCCAGTCCGGGCCTGCCGTGGTGTGCGCCAGTCCGCTTTTTTAGGGACGAGGCGGCTGTGGCGAGACAACGCTTGCGCACCATTTCACCAGCGCGGTCACCGCGCTGGAAACAGTGCGTTTCCGGCCTCTCCCCTCTTTCCCCTTGGGACTCAACTTCATCTTTGTTAGGCTGCCAGCATGCAAAACCGCGGCGCGCTTGACTGCGCCCCGGCTCATCACGGCAACACCATCGGAGAGAAAACGGATGATCGACAAACTCGCCTGGCTCACTTTTAAAGATCAGCAACTACTCTGTGCCCGCTCCCACGGCAAGGATATCTATTACATCCCCGGCGGCAAGCGCGAACCGGGCGAGAGCGATGAGGCGGCCCTTATCCGCGAGATTGAGGAGGAGCTGGCCGTCACCCTGCAACCCGATACCCTGCGCTTTGCCTGCGAATTCAGCGCCCAGGCCGATGGCAAACCTACAGGGGTCGAGGTGCGACTGCGCTGCTACACCGGCAAAGCCAGCGGCACCCCGGTCGCCTCGGCCGAGATCGCCGAGCTGCGCTGGCTCGACAGCACTCATCTCGATGAACTCTCCCCCGTCTCCCGCCTGCTGTTTGCCTGGCTGGTTGAGCAGGGGTTGATCCGCTAACCCTATAAACGAGAGCGGTGCAAACAAAAGAGGTGAGCCAATGGCTCACCTCTTTACATTCGAAGCTACCTACATCAGGGCAGTTTCACCGCCCGCGCCTGAACCTCTGGCAGGGCAAAGGCGTCTTGCGCGGCGATCAGCTGCAGCTCGTAAGCCTGCTGGCGCCAGGTCTCTTGCAGCACCGCATCCACCGAGGCGTTGGTGCGCTCGAATGCGCTGACCGCATCGTGACCAGCCAGCAAATTGGCCAGCATCAGGGCGCTGATGAGATCGCCAACCCCCACCGGCTGGCGGGCAAAGTCGTAGAGCGGACGGGCAATCAGGTAATCCCCTTCCGGGGTTGCCAACAGCATCTCGAAGCGGCGGGAGTCCTGCGCCGCACGGCCGAGATGTTTGACCAGCACCAGCTTGACGCCGCGGGCCAGCAGCTGATGGGCGGCTGCGCGGGTCTGGGCCAGATCCGCCAGATGGGTATCGCAGAGGGTCTCCAGCTCCAGCAGGTTGGGAGCCATCATGTCGGCCACCGGCAGCGCCTGCTCGGTCAGAAAACGGGTGACGCCGGGGGCAACGATACACCCCTTCTCCGGATGGCCCATCACAGGGTCACAAAAATAGATGGCATCGGGGTTGGCCGCCTTGACGGCCTTGACCACGGTCAGGATCTCGTCCCCCTGCTCGGCGGAGCCAAGGTATCCGCTCAGCACGGCGTCACAGCCACCGAGCACCTCGATATTGCCCAATCCCTCAACCAACGCGCTGATATGGCCCGCTGGCATCGCCATCCCCTGCCACCCCTGGGCATATTGGGTATGGTTGGAAAACTGCACCGTGTTGATGGGCCATACATCCATACCAAGGCGGCGCATGGGGAAGACGGCCGCACTGTTACCGGCACAGCCAAAGACCACGTGGGACTGAATAGAGAGAACGGATTTCATCGGGAATACCACAGCAAAGGATCAGCAAGGTGGGCAATATATCGGATGAAGATAACGATGCGCCACCTTGGCGCGGGATGAACAGGCAATTTCCTGACTAAAGACAGGTTTTTGCGCCATTTAGCCAAGTTCGGAACAGTGAGCGGCGCCATGATGCGCCGTGCCCCCGTCCGTCATATCTCATTGCGCTTAACACCATACTAGCGGGCAAAGTGATAGACCCACCCTTCATCACGAGGCATGTCACTTGGCGGTTGCACCAGTGCGGGCAACGCCGCCACCTTGCCACCAGCGGCATATTGCAACGCCATCAGGGCGCAGAGCGCCGCATCGTAGCGATCGGTGCCAACCACCAGATCATCGGGCAGCAAGGCCACCAGATCGGGGCGTGCCGGGGATGCCTTGCCGCCGACTTTAGCCAGTGCCGGATAGACCTCCAGCACGGCGCGGCTGGCCTGCGCCTGCCCCTTGGGCACCAGTTGCAGATCCGCAAGATTGGGCAGCATGGAGAGCGCCAGGGTGGCGTTGTTGCCGAGCCGGTCGAAGGTGGCCGAGAGGGGCTTCTTGCCATATTGCTGATAAAGCCAGCGCTCGCAGTCGCGATAGGCGTAGGGGTTGTCTATCTCCCGCTCGGGGGCGGCGCAACTGTGTGGCTGGCCGTTGAGCAGCTCGCGCAAGGCGCGGGGAAAGGCGAGCGGCGCATCGATACCGAGCGCCAGTTGCGGGCAAGCCTCGACCTGCGCCAACGTGGCCTCATTTTGCAGGGCCGGACGCAGCAGGGCGGCCAGATCCGGCGCCACCCGCGAGCTCAGGCGAAACAGTGGCGACACCCCGAGCCAGTGCAGGCGGTTCGAACCGGCCTGCCAACCCACCACGGCCACCGCCTGGGCGCTGCCCTGCCAGCCACGCACATCCCAGCCGATCCCGATTGCACTCATCTGCCCTGCCGTCATCAATTACCTCATTTTGCCTGTCACACGTTGCAAGGGGCACAGGGTAATCAGCAGACGCCCTTAACGCAAAGCGAACCGCCTTGTCAGAACGATTTCTGGAAGTTCACCAGCGGCAAAATGGGGAAAACGCCGTTGGCGGCGTAGTTGGCGAGCCCGATCTGCAACCCATCGAGATGCCGGGTGGCATTGATAAAACCGATCTGGAAGGTGGTGCGCTCGGCATAGTTAACCAGACCAACGTTGGCCAGCGCGTTGCCCTTGGCGATGTTGACCGCACCCCAGTTGAGGCCCTGCACGTTGTTGGTCAGGTTGACCAGCCCCAGGTTGACGCCGGTATCCTGCCCTTCGTGCCAGTTGATGGCGTTGATGGCGACCCCGTTAAACTGGTGGCGTACCCGCCCAGCGCCGAGGAAGATCCCGAGTTGCAGACCGCTGAACTGATCCACATCAGACAGCGCGAAGATCGGCAGATCGATCCCCTTCACCTGACCGGTGCGGCCATAGAGCAGCGAGGCGCGTGCCCCCTCTACCTGATGGGAGGCGGGCAAATTAACCCCGGGCAGCGAAATCTGCACCGGTGTACTGGCCTGCGCGACACCCCACAGGGTAAGGGCGCTGCACGCCAGTAGCAGGCGTGCCAGTTGCTGTCGTGAAAGTGTCATGGGAAGTTCCTTGGGCCATTGAGAGTGACCCGATCCTAACAGTCAGGGGAGAGTGTGGGCACACCAGCGGGGACGAGGTGCGTCACGATACGTCACGGCCGCCAGCGGCGGTATCCCGCGATTTTTGGCGGATTGGCACACGGATCAGCACTATCTGGCACTTTTTCGCCTGACATACCGGCCTTTCCTTTCATTGCCTCACTTAACTGCCTAAAATAGCCGCCCTGCTGTAATCGGCATTCATCCATCTAGAGGATTTTCCATGGAGACGTTTTTGCTCGAAGGCCACCCCTTCGTTGCCTTGTGTGACCTTATCAAACATCAGGGTTGGGCCGACTGTGGTGGCGCATCCAAGGCGCTGATCGCCGAAGGTCTGGTAGAAGTAGACGGCCAGATCGAAACCCGCAAACGCTGCAAAATCGTGGCGGAGCAAGTCGTCAACTTCAACGGCATGAAAGTAGTCGTCAAAGAGGGCATCAGCCCGGAGATTGGCTAACGCCCCGAGTCAGGGGTCTGCCTCTGATAACTCGCTAGCTGGCCTTGATCGACAAGGTCAGTACAAAGCGCGCCATCGCCTCATCCCCGTTCAATGACGGACAGGTGGCCACCACCTGGATGGGGCGGTTGATGCGCTGACCGGTCGCCAGCGACTCATCGATCATGGCATCGATCTCCTCCCCCGCTGCGCAGTCAAACTGCACATCCCCTTCCGGACGCTTCAGAAATTCCCCCTGCACATCCTTGAAGGCGAAGTGCACCTTCTTGCGCCGCTGCCGCCCCTTCTCCATCACCAGCAGGCCACCTACCAGATCGGCGCCGGTTGCCAGAGCCCCGAAATACATGCTGCCCAGGTGGTTGCGGGTACGCCAGCCAAGGGGAATGCGAATGCGCAGCGCCCTGGCGCTCATCTGTTCGATGACCGGGGCGCAAAATCCGATGACGGGAATGTAGCGCCAGGCAAACAGCCGAAGCGCCAGATTGGCTTTGAAGCGTTGCAAATCCATATGCGAACTGATCCGATGAGTTAGTGTAAACAGCATGTTGCCAGCATGGCAGCTGTTCTACAAGGCTTCCGATGGCGCTGGAAGCCTGTGACTCAGTTAAACGGCATTGCGGGTGGCGACACCATCCGCCAGATTGCGCAGCAGCACTTCGGTGTCGGCCCAGCCGATGCAGGCATCGGTGATGCTCTGGCCGACGGTGAGTTCGCCCCCATCCACCAGATCCTGACGACCTTCTACCAGATGGCTCTCCACCATCACACCAAACACCGCCTTGCTACCGGCACGCAGCTGGCCAGCCACATCTTCGGCCACCACCATCTGGTTCTTGAACTGCTTGCTGCTGTTGGCGTGGCTAAAATCGATCATCACCTTCTGCGGCAGACCGGCCTTCTCCAGCCCCTTCACCACCTCGTCAACATGGGCTGCGCTGTAGTTCGGCTCACGGCCACCGCGCAGGATGATGTGACAATCCGGGTTACCGCGGGTCGCCACGATGGCGGAGTGACCATATTTGGTGACCGACAAGAAGTGGTGCGGCGCACTGGCGGCCCCGATGGCATCGATGGCGACCTTGATGGTACCGTCAGTGCCGTTCTTGAAGCCCACTGGACAAGAGAGACCGGAGGCCAGCTCGCGATGTACCTGGGATTCGGTGGTACGGGCACCGATAGCACCCCAGCTCATCAGATCCGCCACATATTGCGGGGTGATCATGTCGAGGAATTCGGAGGCGGTCGGCAGCCCCATGTCGTTGAGATCCAGCAACAGCTTGCGACCAATGCGCAGACCATCGTTGATCTTGCAGCTGTTGTCGAGGTACGGGTCGTTGATCAGCCCCTTCCAGCCCACTGTGGTGCGCGGTTTTTCGAAGTAGACCCGCATCACGATCTCCAGCTGACCTTTCAGCTCGTCGCGCAACGCCTTGAGGCGCTTGCCGTACTCCAGCGCGGCCACCGGATCGTGGATGGAGCAAGGACCAATCACCACCAGCAGACGCTCATCTTCACCGGTCAGGATCCGGTGAATGGCCTGACGGGATTCAAAGACTGTATTTGATGCGGTCTCGGTAGCCGGAAACTTCTCAAGCACCGCAACCGGGGGTAATAACTCTTTGATTTCACTGATACGAACGTCGTCGGTTTGATGCTGCATGACAAGGCTTCCTGCTAGTGACTGCGATTAGGAAATCTCAACATAGCCCGCGACAGAGCATGTGTAAATAGGAAATTACAGCAATCACAAAACTATTTTGTGAGGCAATCTTGCAAGTTATTGAAATGATGCTAGGCGAAATGGCGATGCGGGTGAGGAAGGCAAAAAGGCCCGCTCAGCGCGGGCCCGAAGAGTAGTTGATGACGGATTTGTCAGTGATCAGCCACGCTGGCTGATACTGGCCAGCTTGTCGAAGTAATCCGGGAAGGTCTTCGAGGTGCACTTGGGATCATTGATGGTGACCGGGGTATCCGACAGCGCCACCAGCGAGAAGCACATGGCGATACGGTGATCGTTGTAGGTATCGATCTCGGCGTGCTTGAGCTGGGTCGGTGGGGTCACGGTGATGAAGTCCCGCCCCTCATCTACCTCGACGCCCAGCTTGCGCAGCTCGGTCGCCATGGCGTGCAGACGATCGGTCTCCTTCACCCGCCAGTTGTAGATATTGCGAATGGAGGTCGGCCCCTCGGCAAACAGCGCGGCAACGGCGATGGTCATGGCCGCATCGGGAATATGGTTCATGTCCATATCCACCCCGTGCAGCGGCGCCTGTTCCGCCTCGATGAAGTCATCGCCCCAGGTGATGCGTGCGCCCATCTTCTCCAGCACGTCGGCGAAGTGGATATCACCCTGAATGCTGTGCTTGCCGATACCGGTCACCCGCACCTTGCCCTTGATGGCGCCTGCCGCGAGGAAGTAGGAGGCGCTGGAGGCATCCCCTTCCACCAGAAAGTCACCCGGGCTGATGTAGGTCTGGTTGCCCTTGATGTAGAACAGCTTGTAGTTGTCGTGCTCGATGACCACCCCGAACTGCTTCATGATGTGCAGGGTGATGTCGATGTAGGGCTTGGAGACCAGCTCCCCCTTGATGTGGATCCGGGTATCACCGGCCGCCATTGGCGCCGCCATCAAAAATGCAGTCAGGAACTGGCTGGAGACAGAGCCATCGACGTGCACATCGCCGCCCCACAGCCCCTTGGCATCCACCACCAGTGGCGGATAGCCATCTTTTTTCAGGTACTGGATATGGGCACCCGCTTCACGCAGGGCATCCACCAGATGACCGATGGGGCGCTCTTCCATGCGCGGCTCGCCACCCAGGGTATATTCACCGGAGCCGAGGCACAGCGCGGCGCACAGCGGACGCATGGCGGTACCGGCGTTGCCGAGGAACAGATTGACCGGCTCTTTCACCGCAAAACTGCGACCCAGACCGTGCACGGTGCACTCGGTCTTGTCGGCGGAGAGCTTGTACTTGACCCCAAGCTGGGTCAGCGCAGCCAACATATGACGAATGTCATCGCTGTCGAGCAGGTTGGTCAGACGGGTGGTGCCACGGGCCAGCGCCGCCAGCAGCAGCGCACGGTTAGAGACACTTTTGGAGCCGGGCAGATTGACCTCACCGGCCACACGAGAAATAGGTTCCAAACGCAACGAATTCATAGACTTCCTGTGCTATCTCAAAATAAATGCCTGTCCGGACGTTAACAGCCTGCGTCCCGCTCGGCAAGGGCACTTTCAGGGGAAATCCCACGGCGAACGCCAGCGCGCTGGTTCTGTTGAAAAAAAGACGCCGGGGTCTCCCCGGCGTCTTGAATCATTGCAAATAACTGGAAGCGGCTCATGGGTTGTCACAAGAAGCCGCCAGCAAACAGATGAGTGCTCTCTTCTCAGCCGTGACGCTTGGCAAAGCCATCCATAAAGCTCACCAGGGCTTTTACCCCCTCCAGCGGCATGGCGTTATAGAGGCTGGCACGCATGCCACCGACAATGCGGTGCCCCTTGAGGGCCAGCAGGCCAGCGGCTTCCGATTCTGCCAGGAACTGCTTGTCCAGCTCGGCATTTTTCAGCTGGAACGGGATGTTCATCCGCGAACGGCAGCTGACATCCACCTGATTGCCGTAGAAGCTCGACTGATCGAGATAGTCGTACAGGAAGTCGGCCTTCTCCTTGTTGCGCGCTTCCATCGCCTCAAGGCCACCCTGTTCTTTGAGCCACTCGAACACCAGACCGGCCAGATACCAGGCGTAGGTGGGCGGCGTGTTGAACATGGAGTCGTTCTTGGCGGTGAGCTGATAGTCAAAAATCGAGGGCACGTCGGCTCTCGCCTGGTTCAGCAAGTCGTCGCGCACGATGGCGATGGCAAGCCCGGACGGCCCGATATTCTTCTGGGCACCAGCATAGATGATGCCAAAGCGGCTCACGTCGATAGGACGGGAGAGAATGGTGGAGGAGAGATCCGCCACCAGCGGCACCTCACCGGTGGCCGGGATGTCGAACATCTCTATGCCGTCGATGGTTTCGTTCGGGCAGTAGTGAACATAGGCCGCATCGGCGCGAAATGCCGGGGTCGGCAGCAGGTGAGAGATCCCCTGCTCGTTCTTGGCGACCCCCTGGAAAGTCTGGATATCGCCATACTTTTTGGCTTCATCCACTGCGCTCTGGGACCAGACGCCGGTCAGCAAGAAGTCCGCCTTCTTGTTGGCGCCGCCCAGCAGGTTCATGGGCACGGCGGAGAACTGGCCGCGACCACCACCGTGCATAAACAGCACCTTGTAGTTGTCCGGCACCGCCAGCAACTCGCGAAGATCGGCTTCGGCCTTCTCGGCCACCGCCATGTAGGGCTTGCCGCGATGGGAAAGCTCCATGACCGAGGCTCCCAGCCCCTGAAAATTACAAAATTCGCGCTGGGCGCGCTCCATGACTTCAACCGGCAGCATGGCGGGGCCGGCGCAGAAGTTGTAAATCTGTTTGCTCATGACGCTTTCCGTGAGTGGATGAGAGGAATCGATGACTTGTCAGGTTTTACACAAGAGCAGCCAGCGGATCAAAGGCTTTTTGGGAGCTGGCTCAACCTTTTACCGTTACTCTGCATCCCCCTTGCAGCAGAAAAAGCCCTGAACGGGTCAGGGCTTGCAGGGAACATGCACAGAAATGGCAGGCAGAGCGCATAAACGGCCACAGCTGCGCCGTTTCTGACAAATTTACAGTTTGGCGGTGAGCTCCGGCAGCAGGGTGAAGAGATCCCCCACCAGCCCGTAGTCCGCCACCTGAAAGATGGGGGCCTCGCTGTCCTTGTTGATGGCCACAATCACCTTCGACTCCTTCATCCCCGCCAGATGCTGGATGGCACCCGAAATACCGACCGCGATATAGAGCTCAGGCGCCACCACCTTGCCGGTCTGCCCCACTTGCAGATCGTTGGCGACATATCCCGCATCAACGGCGGCCCGCGATGCCCCCACCGCGCCGCCCAGCTTGTCGGCCAGCGCTTCTATCAAAGCAAACTGCGCCTTGGAGCCAAGCGCCCGGCCACCGGAGACCACCACCCGGGCGGCGGTCAGTTCGGGTCTGCTGGAGCGCACCGCGCGGCGCTCGACCAGCCGGGTACGACCAGCGAATTCAGGCACAGCCAAGCGCTCAATAAGAGCCTGCCCACCTGTCGCCGCCTTGGCAAAAGCGGTGGCCCGCACCGTCATCACCTTGATGGGCGCCGAGCTTGCCACTCTGGCGATGGCATTGCCCGCATAGATGGGGCGCAGGAAGGTGTCGCTGCTCTCGATGCCGATCACCTCGGAGAGCATCTCCACCCCGAGCCGGGCCGCCACCTGTGGCAGCAGCGCCTTGCCCATGGCGCTCGCCGCCATCAGGCAGTGGCTGTAACCTTCGCACCAGCTGGCCAGCAGCTTGTCCACCCCATCTAGCAGCCCATCGGCCAGCTGGGGATGTTCGGCAAGCAACACCTTGTCGACACCGCCAATGGCAGCCGCCTGTTCACCCGCCTCGGTCAGCCCCTGACCCAGCAACAGCAGATCGAGCTGACCGCCGATGAATCCGGCGGCGGTGACCAGTTGTGCCACGTTGTCGGCCAGATGGCCCTGATGATGTTCGGCAATGATCAGCACGCTCATGGCAGCACCTTCGCTTCGTGTTTGAGTTTGTCCACCAGCTCGTCCACCGAGCCCACCTTGATCCCGGCGCTGCGTGCTGGCGGTGCCATCACCCCGAGCAGGCGGGTCTGATTGGCCACCTCAACGGCGAGTGTCGAGAACGGGGCGCTATCAAGCGGCTTGCGCTTGGCCTTCATGATGTTGGGCAGCGAGGCAAAACGCGGTTCATTCAAACGCAGATCGGCGCTCACCACCGCAGGCAGCGGCATGCCGAGGGTCTCCAGTCCGCCGTCGATTTCACGGGTCACCAGCAGTTCCCCCGCTTCCACCTTGAGGACGGACGCGCAGGTCGCCAGCGGCCACTCATTGAGGGCTGCCAGCATCTGGGCTACCTGATTGTTATCCGAATCGATGGACTGCTTGCCAAGCAGCACCAGATCCGGCTGCTCCTGCTCACACACCTTGTGCAAGGCACGGGCGACAGTGAGCGGTGCGAGCGTCTCATCGGTGACATAATGCAGCGCCCGATCCGCCCCCAGTGCCAGCCCATGGCGCAGCTGCTCGGCGGCAGCGTCCGGGCCAAAGGTCACCACCACCAGCTCGCTGGCGATACTCGCTTCCCGCAGCCTGACCCCCTCCTCCACCGCAATTTCACAAAAGGGGTTGATCCCCATCTTCACATTGGCGAGCTCCACGTCGGAGCCGTCTCCCTTCACCCGGATCTTGACGTTGTAGTCGACTACCCGTTTGATCGCGACCAGCAGCTTCATGGGGTCATGCCTCGTCTGTTTGGATTGAATTCATTAGTGTGCCTCTGCGCTTGTTGCAGTACGCCTTTGCCTGATTTTTTGCTTTTTCTTGCTTAGTTTTGCTTACAACCACTTTACGTTTACGTAAACTACCAGCATTACCCTAGGCCAACCAGAGCGCAGAGGCAAGATGGAACGGGAAGCAATGGAATTTGATGTCGTCATCGTCGGCGGCGGTCCGGCGGGGCTCACTGCAGCCATCGCCCTGAAACAGCAGGATGCCACTCTATCTGTCTGTCTGTTGGAGAAAGGGGCCGAAATTGGCGCCCACCTGCTCTCCGGCGCCCTGTTTGATCCCGTCGCCTTACAAGAGCTGCTGCCGGATTGCTGGCAGCAAGCGCCGCTTGGCGTGCCGGTCAGCGACGATCAGGTACATCTGCTGCAAAGCGAGCAACGCTCCCTGCAACTGCCCGCCTGGGCGGTGCCACCCCGGATGCACAATGAGGGCTGTCACATCGTCAGCCTCGGCAACCTTTGCCGCTGGCTCGGCCAGCAGGCGGAAAAACTGGGAGTCGAAATATACCCGGGGTTTACCGCCAGCGAACTTATCATGGAAACGGGCCGGGTCAAGGGGGTTATCACCGGCGATCTGGGGCTGGATCGGGCAGGCAACCCGAAAGCGGATCATGTGCCCGGCATGGCGCTGCTCGGCCGCTACACCCTCTTTGCCGAAGGGGCTCGCGGCCATCTCGGCAAGCAGCTGATCGCCGACTTCAATCTGGCAAATCCTGCCCAGCCCCAGCACTATGCCATCGGCTTCAAGGAGCTGTGGCAACTGCCAGCAGGTCGGGGGAAAGCAGGACAGGTGCTGCACGGCAGTGGCTGGCCCCTTGGCAAGCAGGGCGGCGACGATAGCCACGGTGGTTTCTATCTCTATCAAATGGAAGGGGATCAGGTCGCGGTCGGGCTGATTGTCGATCTCAACTACCAGAATCCCTGGCTCAGCCCGTTCGACGAATTCCAGCGCCTCAAGCATCACCCGCTCATCGCCGACCTGCTGCAAGGGGGAGAGCGCATCAGCTACGGTGCTCGCGCCATCACCAAAGGGGGCTGGCACGCCCTGCCCCGCATGCACTTCCCGGGCGGCCTGCTGATCGGTTGTGATGCGGGCACCCTCGATTTTTCCCGCATCAAGGGGATCCACACCGCCATGAAATCAGGGATGCTGGCGGCAAAAACCGTCGTGATGGCGCTGCGGGGGGGCGATGAGGGGGGACGGGATCTGGCCCAATATGGTGACGAGCTGCACCAGAGCTGGCTGGCCCGCGAACTCAAGGCGGCGCGCAACTTCGGCGCTGCTCTTCACCGCTATGGTCCCTGGTTGGGCGGTACCTTCAACTGGCTGGAGCAACGGCTGTTTGGCGCAAACTCGCCCTTCAAGCTGCTCGATAAGGCTCACGACTACCGTCAGTTGCGCGTGGCCAGCCGCTGCGAGCACATTCATTATCCCAAACCCGATGGCAAGCTGAGCTTTGACAAGCTCTCGTCTGTGTATCTGGCCAACACCAGTCACGACGAGGATCAACCTTGCCACCTCAAGCTGCAGGACGAGCGCATTCCGGTCGAGGTCAATCTGCCCACCTGGGCTGAACCCGCCCAACGCTACTGCCCGGCCGGGGTGTTTGAAGTGCTGGAAATGGAAGGCGCGGCCAAACTGCAAATCAACGCAGCCAACTGTATTCACTGCAAGACCTGTGACATTAAAGATCCCAGTCAAAACATCATCTGGACGCCGCCACAGGGAGGCTCCGGGCCGAATTATCCCAATATGTGATGAAGCGGGGCTACCCCAAAATCCGGCACCTGATTTTCATTGCATCCATTATGGGGCAGGTGCTCCCCCAAACATCCGCTCAGCTGATCCGACCTCGCTGCTTTTTTAAACAAACACGCCAGACCCCCTATGAATTGGCCCTGACAAGCGCGGCCCGCCCCTGTATAGTTCGCCGCATTCAGGTTTTCCATCGGCCCGTTTTGCTTATCCACGGGATCGCTTTCTGTGCGATCTAGGCCGCATGACCTGTGCAACCATCCCTGATGACCCATGACTTTTTAAGGGGGGACAGATGATCACCGCCTACATTCTCAATAACAAGGTGCTGGACATAGTCACGCTCGGGCCTGACGACATAGTGCCTGACAACACGATCTGGCTGGATGCCTACAAACCAGACACGGCAGAGCGAGAATGGTTGACGGGCCTGTTTCTGGAAGAGGTTCCCGACAAGGAAGAGCTTGACGACATCGAAGCATCTGCCCGTTTTTACTGGGATACCGATGGTCTGCACATTCACTCTCTGTTTCCCCAGCGGATCGGCCGTGACACCAAGGGTGTCCACGTATCCTTTACCCTGCGCAACAACCTGCTGATCAGTATTCGTGAAGATGATATCGGGCTGGTGCGCCTGCTACGCCACTATATGCGCCAGGATCGGCTGGAGGTGGAAGATGCCCTCGATGTGTTGCTCGAGGTGCAAAACCTCAAGGTAGAGTACCTCTCTGACTTGATCGAAGATGGTTACAAGACTCTGGAAAACACCGCGGATCAAATCTTCGAGCCTGACCAAATCAATTCAATGCTCAAGGAGCTGATGGCGCAGGAAGAGGCCAACGGCCAGATCCGTCTCTCCCTGCACGATACCCGCCGCGCCCTGCGTTTCCTCAAACGCAGCCTGCGCCAGCGCATGAGCCTGGAGCAGAACAAGTGGATCGATGAGATGCTGCACGACGTGGAATCGCTGTTGCCTCACACCCAGTTCCTGTTCGACAAGATTAACTTCCAGCTGGAGGCCTCCATGGGGGTAACCAATCTGGAGCAGAACAAGGTGATCAAGATATTCTCGGTTGCTGCGGTGATCTTCCTGCCGCCGACCCTGATCGCCAGTATCTACGGCATGAACTTCGGCCGGATGCCGGAGCTCGCCTGGGAGTATGGTTATCCCATGTCGCTGGTGCTGATGGTGATGTCATCGCTTGGCACCGGCCTCTTCTTCAAGCGCAAAGGCTGGCTATAAGGCCGCTGACGCACGCTGCGATATCTGCAGAAACAGATTGGGGGGCATGGCCCCCCGATTAATTTGCGCCACGCCCAACGCCTTGCAAAGGGCTCTTCGTCGCCCCATATCCCCTCTATCACTCCATTCACGTGGATAACGGGCAACCATGACCCTCTACCCCGAACACCGATATGACGATCACGGCCAGTTACGCCCGCCCCTCTGGTTCTGGCCCATCGCCCTGTTGCTGACCCGCTCGGTCTGGCTGTTTCTGATGGCTGGGGTCACCCGCGAGAGCGGCAGCGAGATCCTGACCCTCTTCTATCCGGACAAGATCACCCTCTACATCAGTCTGCTGACCGACGTGCCCGCCATGCTGGCGCTGCTCGCCTGCGGGGGTACCTATCAGCAGACCCAAAGCATTCGCGCCAGACTCAGGCGCCACAGCCCGCTGCTGCTACTCTGCTCTGCCGTCAGCGGCCTGCTGATGCAACTGCATAGCCTCAATCTGCAAAAATGGTCGTTTAGCTGGCCCACCGCACTGGTGCTGGTCGCCAGCCTCTGGGCCCTCTGGTATCTGCTGCGCAGTCGCCAGCTGCGGGAATATGCCGCAGACCAGCCCCACTGACGGACGGGGCTGACATCTATTGGCGAGTAACCCGGATCTGCAGGGTCTGGCGCTCGCTCTGACTGCCTCGCCCTCCCTGTAGCTGGGTACCAAGGCGGCTCCCCTGATCTGCTGAACTGGTCGAGAGCTCCCCCACCGTCAGCCACTGGCCCGGGGCCCCGCTCACTTCGGTGGCACTCTGCCCACGATTGATGGTGCCCTGATCCAGCCTCGCCTGTTCGCTACTGAGCGCAATCTGCACCCGATCGCCAATCAAGCTGGCCGTGGCATAGAGGCCGTTGATCAGCGGCATCATCCCCACCACGGCGCCCCCGTTCCACTGATAGAAGGTCACCGGCTGATAGGAGCCCATCTGCAGCAGCACAGGGCGACCCGAAAGCCCACGCACCTGCCAGCTGTCGTTCTGGCTGCGCTGATACTGCTCGGCATTGCCATCGAGCAGCCACTGCCTTTTGGCCTCGTCGCGACTGATTGAGCCCCCCAGTTGCTGGCCGCTGGCGGCCCCATCCACCCGCCACTCGATAAGCAGGCTTTGCGGTGGCTGGTTGATCTGGGCCAACGTGGCTTCAGCCTCCTGCAATTGGGCTGGCGTTCCGCTCAGCACCAGCTGATTGCCCATGGCACTCACCCCAAGCTGGGGGTAGATCTCCTTGAGGGTCTGCACCGCCGCCTGCGCCTCGAAGACCGGGATCACCTTCACCTCAGCCCACAGCGACGAGCTCCAGAGTCCCATCATGCAGCCAAGCCACAGCAGCGCCCTGCGGCCAACCTTGCTCATCCGAACCATTACGCTCTCCTCGCTCTCTTCTTGTGCTCTACTCACGCTCTGCTCAGGCGTGGGCCAACGCCCGTTGCCAACAGCTCTGCCCTGTTCAGTTAACCCGTTGATGATGAACCCGGCGGTTGCCAAAAAACAACCGGGAATGCAGCTAGTCCGTGCTTTCCCACGGTATGAGGCTCTCAATCCACGCCCGTTATCGCGTAAGATAGCGCACTCATATTTGCCCACGCGGAATCCATCATGTTGAAACAGCTGTTGTTACTCCCCCTCGCCCTGCTGCTGGGGGCCTGCTCCCTGACCCAGTACAACGTCAACGAGGCCGAAATCAACCAGTACCTCAAAGATCAGGTCTCTTTTGAAAAACAGCTGGGGATCCCCGGCATCATGTCGAGCAAGATCCGTCTGGACGAGATGCAGAGCCGTATCGGCCGCAAGCAACCGGATCGCATCGAGCTGGATGCCGCTGGCGACCTGCAGGTGAGCAGTCCCCTTGGCAGCCAGCAGATGAAGATCCGCTTTGCCCTGAGTGCCCGCCCGGACTATGTGGCCGACCAGGGCGCCATCTACCTGCGCGACCTTGAGCTGGTCTCGGTCAAGACCGAGCCTGCCGATATCGGGGCCGCCCTCACCCCTCTGCTGCCCACCTTCAATCAGTCGCTCTCC
Organism: Aeromonas sp. EERV15; assembly: GCF_900079845.1. Lineage (NCBI taxonomy): Bacteria > Pseudomonadati > Pseudomonadota > Gammaproteobacteria > Aeromonadales > Aeromonadaceae > Aeromonas > Aeromonas sp. EERV15. The sequence goes on from NZ_FKKY02000013.1 coordinate 28,587, forward strand.
CTGTTCTTGTCGCAGACCCCGGTCTACCGCCTCGACAGCAGCCGCAAGAACGAAGCCAGGATCAAGGATAAGGTCGAAGCCCTCAAGGTAGAGCCGGGTCGTCTGGTGATCCCGTTCAAGCTGCTCTGATCCCCGCCGCACTGGCACTTTCATGGCAATAAACAGATAACCGTCCTCTTCGACAGCGCACATCCGGTTTAACGTGCTGCCGATCAGGGCGGTTTTTTACTTCTCAAGTCCCCTCCAACACAGCATAATGCAGACCATTCTCATTTAGATTCGTCATGAGAAGCGTCAATAATAAAACCAATGGTGAGAAGGGACATGAGAAAAACCGTACTGGTTCAGGCGATCGCCTGCGCACTGATCAGCGGCGCCGCGCACGCTGCCGTCAAGGTCGAAGACAAAACATTCAATACTGCCGCCAACATGCTGGCCTATACCGAATTCGAGCTCTCCGGTGAGCCGCTGGCCGAAGCGCTGGGGCTAGACCTGGATGTACTGGATGCCAACCGTGCCGATGAGCCGACCCCGTTCGACTTCGCTGCCGGCATCGAATCTTACGAATACTCCGAAGAGGCGATGTACGCCCTCAACTACCAATCCGGCATGGGCCCGCATCTGGTGAACGGGCCGCAAAACCTGGCCCGTGGTGGCACCATGGCCGATCTCGGCAAACGGGTGCTGGCAATGGCCGACGCCGTTGGCTTCCCGGCTGATGAAGTGCCGCAGGGCATGTATCCCCTCTCCCTGCCCTACGCCTCCGCCAATCCTGAGTTTGCCCAGGCAGTGAATACCACTCCGGTCAATGGTGACCAGATCACCATCAAGACCGCCAAAGGCACCGAGAAAACCGTCAAGACCCAGGTGCCCGCCTACTTCCGTGACTACAGCACCCTGCGCTGGAGCGGCAGTGACAACCTGCTGGTGCCCGCAGCCGTGGGCGGCATCCTGCTCAAAGAGGTGATGTGGTCTCAGGACTTCCTCGGCGGCATGCACGTGGCCGAAACCGATGAAGAGGTAGAGGCGGCCTCCACCACCATGGATCAGGATGGCAAGCACAAGCTGGGCGTCTCTGCCGCTGACGGCTTCAACGGCATGATGCTGACCGAGCAATCCATCGACAAGCTGGCCATCATGCAGAACCAGCTCGGCTTCGATGGCAAGCAACTGGGCGCCAAGATCACCCCGCAGTACGATCCGGCCAAAGGTGTGATCTACTTCCCCCATCAGGTGAAAGTGACCGAAACCAGCAACAACGATGCCGGTGCCATCGGCAAGCTGGAGGTGGTGGATGGCTCCGCCCAGCTGCGCGATGCCTGGATGATGCTGTGGCCGCTCTCCGAGTTCTATGCCTTCAGCGATCAGCGCAGCGCCAACACCAACCAGAACCCGGCCTTCCACGCCGTGTTTGACGGCGCACCGTTTGCCGCCGCACCGGCTGCCAACCAGGCCAATGATCTGGGTAAAGCCGTCGCGGGCAGCGATGCCTTCTCGCTGGCGATCAATCTCTCCAACCTCACCTTCAAGAACCTGGCCGCCCTGCACTTTGATACCAAGGCTGGCACCCTGGTCGACAGCTGGCAGGCAGGCAAACAGGGCAAGCACGTCACCACCTTTGACGCCGCTTACGCACTGGTCGCCCTGCAGATCTTCCAGCGCGCTCAGGATGCGCTGCCGGTCGGTTACGCCGCCGGTGACAATGGCGAGCTGAACCTCAAGACCAAGCAGGGTCAGCAGGCGCTCGAGCTGATCCGTAAACAGGCCGATTTCATCCTTGCCAATCTCAAGGGCAAAAATGGTCTGGTGCATGACGGCATCACGCTGGGTGGCAAGCTCGATGCAGGCCACTCCATCGATGCGCAGTTCGCAGCCATCCGTGGCCTGACTGCCGCGTTCCTCGCCACCTCCGATGCCAAGTACCGCACTGCCGCCCGCGAGTTGTTCATCGCCACCGACAAGGCCTACTTCAATGCCAAAGCAGGTTCCTGGCTGGCGGGTAAACAGGATGCATACACCCCCTGGACCCAGGCTGCCATCTCCGGCGCCCTGCGCTCTGCCATGCTGAACCTGCGCAACGAAGGGGCCGAGCAGGCGCCCGAGCTGGAGCTGGCCAAGCTGACCGGTCAGTACGTCAGCTGGTTCCGTGGCACCGTCAACGGTGGCATGCAGATGGCCGAGTGGATCGGTGACTCCGGCGAGAACATCATCGAAGGTGCCGGCAGCGACACCGATGAAGATGGGGTACCGCAAGTGACTGCCGCCGGTGGCAAGCACGGCACCGCCATGGTGATGGCCGCCAAAGCGGTGGTCAGCGAATAATCATCGCCATTCACCCACATGTAAAAGGGAGCCAATTTGGCTCCCTTTGCATTACAGCGTCTGACACAGTTTCAAGGTACTTTTTTCACAACCCGGCTAAACCAGCTTGTCCAGCATCTCCTTGGTCACCAGCACGATCCCCTGCTCGGAGCGGTAGAAGCGGCGGATATCCTCATCGGCATTCTCGCCCACCACCAACCCATCGGGCAGCACACATCCCTTATCCACCACCACCCGGCGCAGACGGCAACCTGCCCCCACTTCAACCCCCGGGAAAATGATCGCCTGATCAAGGGTACAAAAAGAGTGGACCCGCACATTGGTAAAGATCACCGAATTGAGCACGAAGGAGCCACTGACGATGGCGCCGCCAGCAAACATCGAGTTGATGGTCATGCCGTGCTGACCGTTGCGGTCCTGCACAAACTTGGCCGGTGGCGTCAGGGTCTGGCTGGTCCAGATAGGCCAGTTTTCATCATAGATATCGAGTTCGGGCACCACAGAGGCGAGATCCATGTTCGCCTCCCAGAACGAATCCAGGGTCCCTACATCACGCCAGTAAGGCGCTTGCCCCTCACGGGCACCCACACAAGACATATTGAAGGGATGGGCATAGGCCTTGCCTTCCTCAACGATACGGGGGATCAAGTCCATCCCGAAGTCGTGTTTGGAGTCCTGATTGAGAATGTCTTCTTCCAGCAGTTGATAGAGATACTCGGCCTCGAAGATATAGATCCCCATGGAGGCGAGGGAGCGATCATCCCGACCCGGCATGGCGGGCGGATTGGCCGGTTTCTCTACAAAGGCGCGGATCTTGCGCTGCTCATCAATGTCCATGACCCCGAAGGCTGACGCCTCGGCCCGTGGCACCTCGATACAGGCCACCGTCACCTTGGCGCCAAGGCGCACATGGTCGAGCAGCATGGCGGCGTAGTCCATCTTGTAGATGTGATCCCCCGCCAGCACCACTATGTATTTGGGGCCGTAGTCACGAATGATATCGACGTTCTGATAAATGGCATCGGCGGTACCGCGATACCAGTGCACTTCGTCCACTCTTTGCTGGGCAGGCAGCAAATCGATGAACTCGTTCATCTGATAACGCAAGAAGGACCAGCCCGATTGCAGGTGACGCAGCAGGCTGTGAGATTTGTATTGTGTCACTACACCCACCCGGCGGATCCCCGAGTTGATACAGTTGGATAGCACAAAATCAATGATCCGGAATTGGCCACCGAAATGGACGGCAGGCTTGGCACGATTAGCGGTCAACTGCTGCAAGCGACTGCCACGTCCACCCGCCAGCACCAGTGCCATACTCTGATTTAACAATTGTCGTGCTTTGGCACTATTTTCTGGCTCTAGCAACATGATTTACCTCTGCCCTGTTTGATCTGTTTTCAACCTATCTTCGCTGGTTTAGATGATGCTGAAAGTGGTTTCACTCACATTTAACCGATCTCAATTGACCCTTTTAACCGAGTTGCGAGGAATAGCATGATTTGATCTGCAAGCTTGGTTAAAATTCCCCCATAAAAGCAGCCACTTCAAGGATGACAAGATGGTTCACAAGCTCGGACGCCCGCTCTTTCTGATCGCTATCATAGTGACCATACCCCTGCTACTCCTGCAAGCAGTTTGGTTGGCCCTTCAGAGCACACCGCTCACCATGGCCATTATTCTGGCCACCACACTGCTCGGCATGATCTTGCTGCTGATGCTGGCCATTCGCACCATGGATGGCATGCTCCAGCATCAGGAGCTCACCTGGGTCAAGGCGATCAGGGGCCGGGATCCCTCACAACTCGATGAGCCCGCCTCACAAGAGGTGCTGCAACAGCTGCTGGAGCAGTTTGACAGTGCCGAACAGAGTGCCCATCGCCAACTGACCGAACTGAGCAATCTGGCTACCACCGACGAACTGACCCAGCTACTCAACCGCCACGCGTTTCGCCGTGACATGACCGAGCTGCTGCAGCGGGATCAGGACACCCAAACCGCCACCCTGGTGCTGATCCGCGCCACCGAACTTGGCAAGATCAATGCCCAGCGTGGCTTCCAGTCCGGTGATGCCTACATCAAGGACATGGCAACCCTGATCAAGCGAGTCGTGAGCCGCTTCCCGGGCAATCAGGTCTATCGCATCTCGGGGGCCGACTTCGCAGTGCTGGTCCAGCCGGTCGCCAATATCCCGCCCCATTTGCTGGGGCAGGATTTGAAGATGGCCTTCGATCACTATCAGGATCAACATGAACTGGAGAGCACAGCCTACTCGGGGCTGACCAAACTCAACAGCGGCCAGAAAATCGAAGCTGTGCTGGCCAGAGCAGATCTGGCGCTGGCCCGCGCCCAGACCGAGACCATCAATGGTTGGGCTATTCAGCAAGATGACAACGTCTCTGACCTGCAGGGACAGCATCACTGGCGCGAAGTGCTGACCGAGGTACTGGCACAGGAGCGCCTCAGCTTTACCTATCAGCCGATCCAGCCACTACATCGCAGCATGCTGGCCTACAACGAGATCTACACTCGCTTCAGTGGCAACGATGGCACCGCCCTGCCCACTGACACCCTGTTTGCCATGGCACAGCGACTCGATCTGGTGATGCGCCTTGAACAATTGGTCATTACCCACATCATGCGTCAGTACCGGGCTTTTGGTGCGAATCAGAGCCGTTGGGGGATCAACCTCTCCCCCAACCTGCTGCAAAACAGTGCCTTTTTGATCTGGCTCGACCGCCAGTTGATCAAGGATCCCAACACCAGTGCCAATCTGGTATTCGAACTGGATGAAGAAAACCTTGAGCGCAACCTGACCGGTGCCAAGCGGGTGTTTGAGCTACTGCGCCGCAACGGCAGTCGCTCGGCCATCGCCAACTTCGGCAAGGGGATCGGCTCTTTCACCCTGTTTCGCGAACTCAAACCCGACTATATCAAGCTGGATCCGGCCCTGATCACCGGGCTGGAGCAAGATCAGACCAATCAGCAGTTCGTGCGGATGATTGTTGATGTGTCACACCGGATGGGATGCCAGGTGATTGCAGAAGGAGTAGAGCAGCTTGGCCAGAAACAGCTGCTGCAGGGGATGTATGTGGATGGCTTGCAGGGCTATCTGATCGCCCGGCCGCAACCGTTGCGACCGGATATCAGCCAGATAGGACTGTTTACTGAGGATGTTTCAACTTCAACAGAGTCAGAATGATGTCGTTGAGCTGGCGGTAACGTTCCAGCTCCTTCTGATCGTAGCGGGTCGCCAGCGTGGTGGGGTTATGGCGATTTTTGAGGTAACGGTTGATCTGCAACCGGTTGAACCCCGCCACCTGATAGACCTGCCCCAACAGGGTATTGAGCTCATCATGCGCCAGACCGGCTCGGGCCAGATATTGGGTATCGGCCGGACTCTCGGTCTGGTGGCTCCACTTGCCGATACGACCGCTCTCCTGCAGATAGCTCAGCCACTGCTCGAGATACAGCGGCTTGCAGCCCGCCAGCAGACTGAAAAATCCCACCGCATCGCAACGGCAGCCGCTCAAGAGTATCACCGCCAATTCATCGTCGTCACACTGGAAGGTCACAGGCCCAGCTTGCGCCCAGTCAAGCGCCTGCAGCCGGATCTCGGCTCGTCCTCCCGCCACTCCTGTTACGTCGAATACAAACATGGCGCGCCCCCTTTGGCAAAAGGTTGATGATGGACCATCCCCCAGGCAGGTGCAAAGGCAAATCGTCGTTAAAGCCATCATTGGGCCCAATCGACCATAAAAAAGACCGGTATCCTCGCAGATACCGGTCTTTAACCAAGGATGGGCCTATCTTGTCAGGCCATCAATGGAGGTGCTTTCAGGCGTTCAGTTCTACCAGTGCCTTGGCCAGCTCGATCGGTTCAAGCTCCTGGCCTTCCAGATCGGCGTTCCAGTTCGGGCCGACCAGTACATCGTCTTCATCCAGATCGTTGATCCAGATATCAAGGAACTCTTCCAGCTCGATCACTTCCGGCTCATAGTCAGCCCACTCGTCCACGCAGTGCAGACGAGCATCTTCTTCGGCAGACCAGAGCGGCATCACATCGGCATCTTCAAATTCGGCGGAACGGCAGACGACCCAGTCTTCCCCATAGCGCAAACCCCACACCTGACCCGACTCGCGGACTTGTTCGATAAACAGTTGGAAATTGGCGTCAAGGTTGTCGTTAAGCATGCTCATGGGGCTCTCTCTTTCTTTCGGGTGCTGCGGCATTGTCGGGCGACAATACGATGGCCAAATGGTGTCGTAAAAGTGACATGGACTCAAGCATATTGGGGTTATTGATGGAAAAAAGCCGGGATAACCGCCATTTGCCTGCAAAAGCGCCTCCCGGGGGAGGCGCGTTATAACAACCTGGGATCAACGCTCCCAGTAAACCTCTTCCAGGCTGTCCTCTTTCTCCGGCAAGCCGCGCGAAAGACGAGGGCTGCTCTGGGCCAGCACTTCATAGCTGACACGGTTGGCGTACTTGCACACCTGAGCCAAAGAGGAGTAGGTGAGGAACTCGGAGATATGCTTGGCGGAGTTGGGCACATTCATCCGGTGATAGGAGTTGGCCACCATGTCGTGCAGCACGGCAGAAAGGGCGCCATCCCCTGCCCCGTTGGTGTTCTTGATCTTCTCCGGGCCACCCATGTACGGGGAGATGTGGGAGTAGATCCGGGCAGGCTTGCGGCACTTGGCGCGGGCCATCGGGCGGCTGAACTCATACATGTTGAACTCGGGGATAACGCCAGGCAACAGGGTATGGGTGGTTTCGCGCTTGTAATCTTCGTCGGTGTAGCTCGCCATATAGAGGCCAATGGGGCCCGCGGTGCAAAGCACCATGTCGGCCCAGTCGAGCGCCTTGTCGGCAGCACCGAGTGGATCTTTGATCCCGGTAAGGGCCTCACCTTCGTCTTCGTTCATCGCCAGCACGGTCACGTTCTCGGCAATGAAGTCACGCCACCACTGGGGGTTTTCGTCGATGACAAAGCGGGTACCCAGGGTCAAGATGACCGGCACCCCGGCCTCGCGAGCATGGCGCACGGCGGCCATCGCGGCCTCTTTCATCGGGTCACCATCATCACCACGCACCAGATAGGCGGTAATAACCAGGGCCGAAGCACCTTTGATCACCTCTGCAGGGATATGATTGACATCCAGCTGATTCATCTTGCCGGCGTTGATACCAAAACTGCGCTCACCGCACTCGGTGATGAAGGTAAAACAGCGACCGATGGGGCCATCGACCGGCTGCAAATAGTCGAGATTGACGCGGGAAGAGGTGTTGCACAGATAGCGGTAGGCGTAGCAGCCGATGCGAATATCCTGACTCATCACACCCAGCAGGATGGAGTGAGAATCCGCCAGCACCGAGTAGTTGTGAACCGTGTTGCCGATGGTGCCACCGGCAAACTCGCTCACCACCATATTGTTGGCTTTGAGCTCATCATAAATCCGTTCAGCCACGTCATCCTTGATCACCACAGAATGACCTTTGCTCAAACCATAACGGGTCAGAAAGTCTTCATCCACATGGGCTTCGATATCTACCAGGGTCTGATCGATCCCGACCACATAGGCTTTGCCCAATTCGGTCAACAGCGGATTGTGCGATACCAGCGGATCACGTCTGTCGACAGGGAAATAGTGTTTGGACTTGCGCTGACCGGGAAATTTCATGGCAATGTTCTGTGCTCTGGGGGAAAGAGGGGCGGGATTTTAACACAATCCGCCGCCCCGAAAAGTCGCCCTGATTAAATTCTGGGGTCAGTATAGCCAAGGGCTATCAGAGAAAACGTTTGTCTTTTCACCATAAAAAAACCACCCCGCCCGGGGTGGTTCTCACGCACAAAAAAGCATCGGTTTTCAGGCTGCCACAACGCCCTGCAACAGTGCCAGCACCGAGAAAAGCCCGAGGGCGAGCCAGAACAGCAAGGTCCCCACAAAACGGGGCACATTGGGCGCTTTCGGGATCTGGATACCGATGGCATGGAGGATGCGGCCGACCAGCAACATGGCACCGCCGGCATGCAACCAGAGCGCATCCGCACCGGCAAGCTCACACAGCGCCATCAGCAGCAGGGTCAGCGGTACATACTCGGCGAAGTTGCCATGAGCACGGATCGCCGCCAGCAGCTCGGGAGCCTCCCCCTGCCCTATCATCACCCCGAACTGGGCGCGGCGTCTGACCACCCAAAAAGAGAGCCCCAAAAACAGCAACCCCAGCAGGCCTGCATAAATCAGCGTGATATGGATCATCTTGTCACTCCTGCTATTACAAGGTGCACTCAGGCCAGCTCGCGGCAGATCAGAGAGACCATCATCCTGATATGGGCCTGATCGCTGTTGAGTGCCGGAATATATTCAAATTGTTCGCCACCCGCTTCCATGAAAATCTCCCGGTTCTGCACCTGGATCTCTTCCAGGGTTTCCAGGCAATCAGCGGAAAACGCCGGGCAGATCACATCGAGCCGCTTGATCCCGCTCGCAGGCAACCCTTCGATGGTCACGTCTGTGTAAGGCTTGAGCCACTCCTCCTTGCCAAAGCGGGACTGGAAACTGGCCGTCCACTGCCCGGCCTCCAGCCCGAGCGCCTCGGCCAGCAAGCTGGCGGTATGGCGACACTGGTGACCATAGGGGTCCCCTTCGTTCTCGTAGCGCTCGGGAATGCCGTGGAACGACATCAGCAGGTGATCACCCTGACCGTGCTGCTCCCAGTGACGGCGCACACTCATGGCCAGCGCCTGTATGTATTCGGGATGGGCGTGATAATCACGAATGAGCCGTACCACCGGCAGATTGCGCTCTTTCTTCATTGCCTTGCCCCAGGCATCAAAGACCGAGGCGGTGGTACTGACCGAATATTGCGGATAGAGCGGCAACAGGATCACCCGGTTGACCCCTTTGGCCTTGAGCGCCTGCCAGCCATCATTCACTGACGGAGAACCATAGGTCATCGCCAGCTCCACCGGCACCTCAACGCCCTCCCGCTTGAGCTCCTGCTCCAGTGCGGCGCGCTGCTGCTTGCTTATCACCATCAGCGGCGAGCCCTGCTCGGTCCACACCTGCTGATAGAGCTTGGCCACTTTGGGCGAGCGCGTCGGCAAGATGATGAAGTGGAGCAGCGGGCACCAGAGGTAACGGGGCAGGTCCACCACACGGGGATCGTGCAGGAACTGGCTGAGGAACGCTTTGACGGCAGCGGTGGTCGGTGCGGCTGGGGTACCCAGATTGACCAGCAATATTCCGGTTTTCGTGGTCACGTTGGCTTCCTGTCTATCTGTCATTATGCAAAAAGGGCCCGACAGGGCCCTTCTCTTTATTTATCTGATGGCACGGGAAACAGTGCCGGCAGCAAAGATCAGCCCAGAATGGTGGCAAGCTGCTTGCTGACCAGATCAACCGGCTGGGTGCCGTCGATCTTGACGTAACGGGTGTGGCCCGCTTCCGCCTCTTTGCCGTAGAAACCGATCAGCGGCGCGGTCTGCTGATGATATACATCCAGACGCTTGCGTACTGTGGTCTCTTCGTCGTCGGCGCGGATCACCAGATCTTCACCGGTCACGTCATCCTTGCCTTCCACTTTCGGCGGGTTGAACACCACGTGGTAGGTACGGCCGGAGCCGGAGTGAACGCGACGGCCGCTCATGCGCTTGACGATCTCTTCGTCCGGCACATCGAACTCCAGCACGAAATCAACCACGACACCGGCGTCCTTCATGGCTTGCGCCTGGGGAATGGTGCGCGGGAAACCGTCCAACAGGAAGCCTTTGGCGCAGTCCGGCTGAGCGATGCGCTCTTTGACCAGACCGATAATGATGTCGTCAGAGACCAGCTGACCTGCGTCCATCACAGCTTTGGCTTTCAGACCGAGCTCGGTGCCCGCTTTGATCGCCGCACGCAGCATGTCGCCGGTGGAGATCTGGGGAATACCGTGGTTTTCCATGATGAACTGAGCCTGAGTACCTTTGCCGGCGCCCGGAGCCCCCAACAGAACAATGCGCATACACGCTCCTATTGATTGGTTATTCAAATATTGCGAAGGCAAAAAAGTACACGGTTTCGCCCGTTTCTACAAGCTCGAGCCGCCTGAGTGAGCAGTTTCTCACCATTATTGCCCGCTGACCGAACAGGATTTCACCGTAAGGAAGATGCGCAAAAATAATGAGGGTTTACGCAGAGTGAGCCAATTGGCTGTCAGCAGGCTCGCGATAAAAAAATCCCGGCTCAGGGCCGGGAATTGCGCTCAAAAATAACTACTTGTCGCTCGTAGTAGGAACAGGGCAATCGTAGTGTGCCCCCTGTGCGTCAACAACTGTCAGATGTGACAGGCAGACCGCTATGGAACCGGAACTGCGGATCCGATGAGCAGATAAGCTCGGCTTCGAGCTTGCCAAAGAAGGCCACCCGCTCGCTGATATCCTCCCCCGCATACTGTTCGGCCAGGTTCAGGTAATCCTGATAGTGGCGCGCCTCGGAGCGCAGTAAAGAGATATAGAAGCGGCTCAGCTCTTCATCCAGATGGGGGGCCAGCTTGGCAAACCGCTCGCAGGAGCGCGCCTCGATGTAGGCGCCGATGATCATCTTGTCGACAATGGTGGCCGGTTCATGGGTGCGCACATGCTGCATCAGCTGGCGGGCATAACGGGAGGCCGTCACCGGCCCGTATTCGATGCCGCGGGCCTGCATGATCTCCAGCACCTGCTCGAAATGATGCAGCTCCTCCTGAATGAGCCGCACCATGGGAAACAGCAACGGATTGCGTTCCAGCTCGGCAAAGACGGTGCGATCAGACTCTCCCATGCTGCGTTTTCCCAGGATCTCGGCCTTCTCCGGGATGGCATCCAGCTCGCGATAGAACTCCAGTTTGGGCAGCAGATGACGCTTGCCCTTGGGCAGGCAGTAGCGGCGCACCAGACTGTGGGCAGTGAGCGCGGCCTTGGTCTCGCAGTTGGCGTGATCGATGAGCAGGGTCGGCAAACGGGCCGGATCCCGCGCCATCTCGACCCACTCATCCGGGGTCTCGCACTGCAGAAACTGGCGCACAGGGGCTAGCAGATCGTCCATCACAACTCTCGTCGGTTAAAAGCGTATCGGTCATACAGGTTGGCCTCTATGCTAACGGATCCGGCCTGACATGCCCATATCCAACAAAATAAGTGCTTACTTTTCAATCTCATGTGCACTACTTTTGCCATCCCCACCGAGCAGACATAACAATGGGGGCCTTAGCCCCCATCTCATCTCAAGCACCGCCAGCGAAAACGTTTAACTTCCTTCGTTAAAAATTTCCAGATTGCTGGTGCCTTCCTGCCACTCACGCACCGCTTTGGTGTCATCGTTGCGCAGGGCATTGAGGTGATCCAGATAGGATTGGTCCACGTCGGAGGTGACGTAATGGCCGTTGAACACCGATGTCTCAAAGTGGCGCAGATCCGGGTTGAGCTCCCGCACTGCCTCTTCCAGATCTTCCAGATCCTGGAAAATCAGGCCGTCGGCACCAATCAGCGCGCACACCTCTTCCACTTCACGGCCATGGGCGATCAGCTCGTTGGCGGTGGGCATGTCAATGCCATAGACGTTGGGGAAACGGATCTCCGGCGCCGCCGAGGCGAAGTAGACCTTGGCGGCACCCGCTTCACGGGCCATCTGGATGATCTGCTCGGAGGTGGTACCACGTACGATGGAGTCATCCACCAGCAATACCTTCTTGCCCTTGAATTCGGAACCAATGGCATTGAGCTTGCGACGTACCGACTTCTTGCGCTGGGTCTGGCCCGGCATGATGAAGGTACGGCCGATGTAGCGGTTCTTAACGAAGCCCTGACGATATGGCAGGTTGAGGGTGTGGGCTATTTCCAGTGCCACGTCACAGGAGGTCTCGGGGATGGGGATAACCACATCGACGTCGAGATCTTCCCATTCGCGGGCAATCTTCTGACCCAGCTTGCGACCCATGTTGAGACGAGCGGCATACACTGACACCTTGTCGATGCACGAGTCAGGACGAGCAAAGTAGACATATTCGAAGATGCAGGTACTCATCTGCGGATTCTCCGCACACTGCTCGGAGAAGAGCTGCCCCTGCTCGGTGATGTAGATGGCTTCACCCGGTGCAATATCCCGCACCGTCTCGAAACCGATGGCATCGAGTGCCACGCTCTCGGACGCCAGCATGTACTCCAGATGCCCTTGCTCGTCCTGACGACGACCGAGGATCAGCGGGCGGATGCCGTTGGGATCGCGAAAGCCAATCAGGCCATGACCAATCACCAGCAAGACCACCGCATAAGCGCCGCGGATCTGCTGATGGGTTCTGCGCACCGCAGCGAAGATATCTTCGGGACGCAGAGCCATCTTGTCACAGAGATCCAGCTCGTGGGCCAGCACATTCAACAACACTTCCGAATCAGAGGTGGTATTGATGTGACGGCGGGCGACCTTGAACTGCTGCTCTTTGAGATCCTTGGCGTTGGTGAGGTTGCCGTTATGGGCCAGCACCATGCCGTAGGGAGAGTTCACATAAAAAGGTTGGGCTTCCGCGGCACTGGAACTGCCTGCGGTGGGGTATCTGACATGACCTATGCCGATGTTCCCCTGCAGACGCTGCATATGCCGCACTTCAAACACATCCTTCACCAGGCCATTGGCCTTGCGTTGCCGGAAGTTTCCACTATCAATGGTCACGATCCCGGCGGCATCCTGTCCCCTGTGCTGCAACACCGTCAAGGCGTCGTAGAGGGCCTGATTGACGGGGGTGGTGCCAACTATACCGACAATACCGCACATGTCTTTGCTACCTCGAAGTCACTGTACCTGTTGAAGAAAGCTTGATGAGTTCAACATGAACCCGAAAAACCACTGGATCACCGGTTTGAACTCCGGCACCAGTTTGGACGCCACCCACCAGTCGCTCTGGGAGAGGCTGGTGAAGGTATCCATAAAAAACAACAGGGCACTGACAATCAGTACCCCGCGAATTGCACCGAAGCAGACCCCCAGCACCCGATCGGTGCCAGAGAGCCCGGTTTTTTCAACCAGCAACCCCACTACGTAGTTCACCACTCCCCCCAGGATCAGGGTCGCGACGAACAAGGCCGCAATAGCCAGCCCATTGCGCACCATGGCATCGGAGAACGAAGTGAAATAGACGGCGAGATCGGGATAGAAATGGCTGGCAATAAAGAAGGCGATAAACCAGGTGACGAGAGACATGGCCTCCTTGACGAAGCCGCGCACCAGGCTGATGAGAGCAGAAAAACCGACGATGCCGATGATGGTGTAATCAATCCAGACCATAGAAAAAGATGTCCTGCGAAATTGCGGCGCAGTCTAACAAAAACGATTGCGCATTGCTTGATAAAATTGTGTTAACTGTTCAAAGCAGTGCCGAACAGCCGCATTTTTTCAGCACTAAAACGGTTGATCGGCGCCAGAATGCACAACGCCATGGCAATGCCATGGCGTTGTGGTCAGCGGCGTGAGCTTACCCGATGTGGGTCAGGCCACCCATGTAGGATTGCAGCGCAGCCGGGATGGCGATGCGGCCATCTTCCTGCTGGTAGTTCTCCATCACGGCAACCAGAGTACGACCCACCGCCAGACCGGAACCGTTCAAGGTGTGCAGCAGCTGCGGCTTGCCGTCGATGCGCACGCGAGCCTGCATGCGGCGCGCCTGGAAGTCGGTGCAGTTGGAGACAGAGGAGATCTCGCGGTAGGTGTTCTGGGCCGGCAGCCACACTTCCAGATCGTAGGTCTTGGAGGCGCAGAAGCCCATGTCACCGGTAGAGAGCGCCATCACGCGATACGGCAGCTCCAGCAGTTGCAGTACCTTCTCGGCGTGGCCGACCATCTCTTCCAGCGCTTCCCAGGATTGCTCCGGGTGAACCAGCTGAACCATCTCGACCTTGTCGAACTGGTGCATACGGATGAGGCCACGGGTATCACGACCGTAGGAACCGGCTTCAGAACGGAAGCAGGGGCTGTGAGCGGTCATCTTGATCGGCAGCTCTTGCGCGTCAAAAATCTCGTCACGGGCCATGTTGGTGAGCGGCACTTCAGAGGTCGGGATCAGCGAGAACTTGCGCACCTTGCCCTCTTCTTCCCCTTCGCCCTCGATACCGGTATTAAACAGGTCTTGAGCAAATTTTGGCAACTGACCGGTGCCATAGAGGCTGTCCGGGTTCACCAGATAAGGCACGTAGCACTCGGTATAACCGTGCTGCAGGGTGTGCAGGTCCAGCATGAACTGGGCCAGGGCGCGGTGCAGACGGGCAATCTGACCCTTCATCACCACGAAACGGGTACCGGAGAGCTTGACGCCATTCTTGAAGTCAACGCCCTTGGCCGCTTCGCCCAGATCGATATGGTCGCGTACCGGGAAGCTGAACTCGCGCGGGGTACCCCAGCGACGTGCTTCCACGTTGTCATTCTCGTCACGGCCAACCGGGGTGGTCTCGCTCGGCAGGTTCGGGATCGCATCAGCAATGGCTTTCAGCTGGGCCAGCAGGGTATCCAGCTCGACCTTGCTGGTCTCCAGCTCGTCGTTGATCTTGGTCACTTCAGCCTTGAGCGGGGCAACATCTTCACCACGACGGGCAGCTTCACCGATGGATTTGGAGCGGGCGTTGCGCTCGGCCTGCAGCTCCTGAGTGCGGGACTGCAGATCCTTGCGTTTCTCTTCCAGAGCATTGACAGCCACTACGTCCAGAACGTAGCCACGTGTCGCCAGACGAGCGGCAGCCTCTTCGATATCGCTGCGCAGATATTTGGGATCCAGCATGGTTTACCTACTTTTTTTAAAATGGGATCTGGGCCTGAGTCATCATGACGGGCTGGGAAACAGATCCGGAAGTTAACATCGGTTGGCGCACCCCAATCGTCTTCAGGATCGGGCCTTAACAATCAGGCCTTCGAAATCAGGAAGATGGCGCGAGGCCAAGACAAACGGGGTCGGATGGGCAGTGTAGCAGACCGCCCCCCCGCCCGAACAGGGACTATTTGTGTCGTTTTTACCGACGTTGGCACACACACCGTCCTGCATATTCAAACGCCTGACCAATTTTCAGCCATGCGAGGTAACAAAGGGGCTATTTGCCCCGTTGCTGCGGGCTCTGCCGATCCAGCTCATGAAGATAATCGAGCTTTTGACCGATCTGCTTTTCAAGGCCGCGATCGGTGGGCTGGTAGTACTGCTTGCCAGCCAGTTCTGGTGGGAGATAGTCCTCACCCGCGGCATAGGCGCCCGGTTCGTCATGGGCATAGCGATACTCGGCGCCGTAGCCCAGCTCGCTCATCAGCTTGGTGGGTGCGTTGCGAAGATGGGGCGGCACCTCGAAGTCAGGGAGGTTTTTGGCATCATTAAGTGCCGCCTTCCAGGCGGTATAGACCGCATTGCTCTTCGGGGCGCAGGCGAGATAGACGATCGCCTGGGCGATGGCGCGCTCCCCTTCCGCTGGACCGATCCGATGGAAGCAATCCCATGCCGACAGGGCGACCTGCATGGCACGGGGATCGGCATTGCCCACATCTTCCGAGGCAATCGCCAGCAAGCGGCGGGCAATATAGAGCGGATCGCAACCGGCGCTCACCATGCGGGCATACCAGTAGAGCGCCGCATCCGGCGCCGAGCCGCGAATGGACTTGTGCACCGCCGAGATGAGGTCGTAGAAGTGATCCCCCCCCTTGTCGAAGCGGGCCACATGCTCCCCCACCACGGCGGCGAGCAGGGCGCTGTCAATTTGCTTGTGACCACTGCTATCTTGCTCGGCCATGTCGGCCAACAGCTCCAGATAGTTGAGGGATTTGCGCCCGTCTCCCTCCACCGCCTTGGCCAGCGCCTCTTTGACGCCGGGGGCAAAGGTGAGCGCCGGATCATTGAGACCACGGGGATCCTGCATCGCCTGATCGATCATGGCGAGGATGTCGCGCTCTTCCAGCCGCTTGAGCAGATAGACCCGGGCCCGGGAGAGCAGTGCGTTATTGAGTTCGAACGAGGGATTTTCGGTGGTGGCACCGATAAAGGTGATGGTGCCATCTTCGATGTGAGGCAGGAACACATCCTGCTGGCTCTTGTTGAAGCGGTGCACTTCATCCACGAACAGTATGGTGCGTACCCCGCGCCAGCTGTTCTCCTTCGCCTTGTCGATGGCGGCGCGGATCTCCTTGATGCCGGAGGTGACCGCAGAGAGCCGCTCCACTTCCGCTTGGCAGTAATGGGCCATCAGCTCCGCCAGGGTGGTCTTGCCGGTACCGGGCGGCCCCCACAGGATCATCGAGTGGCAGTGCCCCGCCAGGATCGCTTTGCGCAGGGGCTTGTCAGCCCCCAGGATATGTTGCTGACCGATATACTGGTCGAGGTTTTGCGGCCGCATCCGGGCCGCCAGCGGACGAAAGTCCGATGAGAAATCCAGCGACAAGTTGCTCATCTGTATTGACCGTTCAGTATCACGGATAGCGCCATGGAAAAACGGTCCGACGAGAAATCCAATGAGAGGTTACTCATCTGTATTGACCACCCAGCGTCACGCCACCCGCCTTTGGCAGACGCAGTGGCGAGCAATCCAACGACCGTGTGCGCATTAGCGCTGGTCGTCCAGCTCGACCCCCTTCGGGATCTTGAACACAAATTCGTTGCCCTTGAGCAGCGGCTTGCGGTTGAAACTACTCAGGGTGAATTCGCTCCACTGCCCTTGCGCCTCTTTCACATCGAAACGGCTGATGTTGTTGGCCCGATCGAAGGTGACGCGGAAGGAGGCGATCAGCTCGTCCTTGTTACGGCTGGTGACGGTATAGACATCCCCTTGCTGGGTCACGTCATAGTTCTTCCAAAACTTGTCGTCATTACCGGCGATCAGAATGAAGGGGGTATTGAGTACCGCATCCTTCAGCTTGAGAGCGGTAACCTGCTCGACGAAGGGATCATAGACCCACACATCCTGACCATCGGCCACGATCAGGCTCTCGTCCGGTGAGGTGGTGTGCCAGTTGAAACGATTGGGACGCTGCACCAACAGATCGCCGCTGGCCTTTTGCAGCTCCTTGCCCTTGCTGTCATAGACGGTCTGGGCAAACTTGGCGGAGAAGAGGCTGACATCTGCCAGCTTTTGCTTGAGGTCGCTGGCCGCATCGGCCCACACCTGGCTACTGGCCATCAGCAGCACGGTACCCATCAACAGTTGTTTTTTCATCACGCTCTTCATAAAGACGCTCTCGATAAAAGGCCACGCCCGTGGAGGGCATGGCCAGGGATTGTATGAAACGGTGAGGCTTAGTCCCGCACCGGTGGCGGTGCCAGCACGTCGCGCTGACCATTGCCACCCGGTGAGCTGACGATGCCCTGATTCTCCATCTGCTCGATGAGACGGGCCGCCCGGTTGTAACCTATTTTGAACTTGCGCTGGACGCTGGAGGTCGAGCCACGACGTGACTCCACCACAAAGGCGACCGCTTCGTCGAACAAGGGGTCGAGCTCTTCATCGCCACCGCCGCCAAACTCGCTGCTGCCACCCTCACTGCTTTCACCGGCGAGGATCTCCTCGATATAATTTGGCTCGCCGCGCAGTTTCCAGTCTGCCACTACCTTGTGCACCTCGTGGTCATCGACAAAGGCGCCGTGCACCCGGGTCGGGTTGGAGGTACCGGCCGGCATGTAGAGCATGTCGCCCATACCGAGCAGAGATTCAGCACCGCCCTGATCGATAATGGTGCGGGAATCGATCTTGCTCGATACCTGGAACGAGATGCGGGTCGGGATGTTGGCCTTGATAAGACCGGTAATGACATCCACCGACGGGCGCTGGGTCGCCAGAATAAGGTGAATACCGGCCGCTCGTGCCTTCTGGGCGATCCGGGCAATCAGCTCTTCCACCTTCTTGCCGACGATCATCATCATGTCGGCAAATTCATCCACCACCACCACGATGTGGGGCAGCTTCTCCAGCTCCGGCGCTATCTGATCCATGGAGTCACCCGGACGCCACAGCGGATCACGCAAAGGCTCACCTGCGGCGGCCGCTGCCAACACCTTGTCGTTGTAGCCCTTGAGGTTACGCACCCCGACTGCCGACATCAGCTTGTAACGGCGCTCCATCTCGCCCACGCACCAGCGCAGGGCGTTGGCAGCGTCCTTCATGTCGGTGACCACCTCGGTCAGCAGATGGGGGATCCCTTCGTAGACCGAGAGTTCCAGCATCTTGGGATCGATCATGATAAAGCGCAGATCATCGGGGGATGACTTATAGAGCATCGAGATGATCATGGTATTGACCCCCACCGACTTACCGGAACCTGTAGTACCGGCCACCAGCAGGTGGGGCATCTTGGCCAGGTTCACCACTACCGGCTCCCCTGCGATGTCCTGACCCAAGCCCATGGAAAGAGGGTGATGGCTATCGCGAAATGCATCGCAGTCGAGGGTTTCGCGCAGGTAGACCGTCTGGCGCACCCGGTTGGGCAGTTCGATACCGACGAAGGTCTTGCCCGGGATCACTTCCACCACCCGCACACTGCTGGCCGAGAGGGAACGGGCCAAATCCCGCGACAGGTTGGTGATCTTGCTCGCCTTCATGCCTGGCGCCAGATCCAGCTCGAAACGGGTGATGACCGGGCCTGGATAGACGCCAACCACCTTGGCCTGCACGTTGTAATCGGCCAGCTTGGCCTCAACCAGACGGGCCATACGATCCAGCTCGTCCTTGCTCATCATCTGGGTCTTGGCAGGCGGGCGGTCGAGCAGCTCGATGCTTGGCAAAGGAGCCATAGCTGGCTGAGGGCGGCGCTTGGGTTTGCCCGGTGTGACGACGGCGGGTGCAGGGGCATCTTCGTTCCCCTCCGCCCAAGGCAGATCCAGCTCATCCTCATCGTCATCATCGGCCACAGCCAGTACCGGCTGACGGCGACCATTGGCGGCAGCCACCGCACGCTTGGGCTTGGCAGCAGGGGCTGGCTCGTCATCTTCATCATCAAATTGCGGATCGAACTCGAAGGTGTCGTCGTCCAGCTCCGGCAGCCACTCTTCAGCGGCCGCCTTCTGATCTTTGGCCTTGGGTCGACGAGTCCAGCTGCTGTGGGGCTCATCGTCCTCGTCATCAAACTCTATGGTCCCTACCCCGCCTTCCAGCAAGGGATCCGGCCCCTCGTTGCGGGGTTGACGCCAGCCGCCAGTCAACCAGCGGCCGAGGGTGGTCGGGAAGTGGTAAATCGCGCTGACCGAACCGGTGCAGGTCGCACCGATCCGCTCGACAATGGTGAGCCAGGACCAGCCGGTAAACAGGGTAATGCCGGTTGCCACGAAGCAGAGCAGCATCAGGTTGGCCCCGACACCGCCAAACAGCGGCACCACCGCAGAGGCGATCACATCCCCCACCAGACCACCGGCGGAGAAATTCTGCATATCGTTGAAGTTCATGCTGGCAATGGCCGACATGCCAAGCACGGTCAGGATAAAGCCGATGATCCGCACCCCCAGGGTGAGGTAATCCACCTCAAGCAAGCGGCTGGGGCGCCAGAACAAGCTCCAGCCCAGCAATACCACCAGCGGCGGCACCAGATAGGAAAAAGCACCGAAGGTGAACATGGTGATGTCGGCGAGCCAGGCTCCGGCGCTGCCGGAGAGGTTCTTCACCTCCCCCTGCCAGGAGGTCTGGGACCAGCCGGGATCGGCGGGATGATAGGACAACAGGGCAAGCAGAAGATACGCGGCCATCAGGGTGATGGCGATCAAGACGGCTTCGAAGATCCGTTGTGTACCTGATAAAGGAGTAAACAGCTTTTTATCGGCCAAACTCCGGCTCCTTTCTGAAAACATGTAATGCAGGAAATAGGGGGCCTAGTATCCCCGAAAAGCCCACCGATTGTCAGCCAATGCCTGATGGGACGGGGCTATATTTGCACTTCTCTTTACAAGAAGAAACGAGCGGACCGGCCGCTCGTTTCTGACTGTCATGGTGCCTCATATGGACAATACACCACGGCATAACCTGCTTTATCGGGTGCTGATCACCAGACGACAGCTCTGCTTGACCTCTTCCATCACCACATAGGTGCGGGTGTCGTTGACACCGGGCAGACGCAGCAGGGTTTCACCCAACAGGCGTCGGTAGGCCGACATGTCGCTGACTCGGGTCTTGAGCAGATAGTCGAAATCACCGGAGACCAGATGACACTCCTGGATCTCTTCGAGCACCTGAACAGCCTTGTTAAACTGTTCAAATACATCGGGCGCCCCGCGATTAAGGGTTATCTCGACAAACACCAGCAGAGATGCATCCAGATAATGAGGGTTCAGAATAGCGGCATATCCTTCGATATAACCTTGTCGCTCAAGGCGACGAACCCGTTCCAGACACGGTGTAGGACTTAGGCCAACTCGTTTGGACAACTCAACATTCGAAATCCTGCCATCCTTTTGCAGTTCATTGAGAATGTTGCGGTCAATCCTGTCCAAATCCTTTAGCCGACTCTTAGCTTCCATCATTTTATTCCATCCTTTGGCTATTTTTTGGTAAGAATCACCAGTCATTTTATAATTATGGTCACAAATCCTGTCAATACCTGAATATACTAGGCGCAAATGTTGGTTAACATTTTGGCAACATGAAACACCAATCGATAGACGAGGGATAGCATGATTATCGGTGTACCTAAAGAGATAAAAAACCATGAATACCGCGTAGGCATGGTTCCGGCCAGTGTACGTGAACTGACAGCACGAAACCATACTGTTTTCGTCCAAAGCGGTGCCGGAAACGGCATTGGCTTCAGCGATACAGATTATATTGCTGTTGGTGCCGAAATTTTGGCCTCTGCCGCAGAGGTTTTCGCCAAAGCCGAGATGATCGTCAAGGTCAAGGAACCTCAGCCGGTCGAATGTGCCATGCTGCGTCCGGGTCAAACCCTGTTCACCTACCTGCATCTGGCGCCAGACTTGCCCCAGACCGAAGCCCTGCTGCAAAGCGGCGCTATCTGTATTGCCTATGAAACCGTCACTGACAGCCGTGGCGGCCTGCCCCTGCTGGCTCCGATGTCAGAAGTCGCTGGACGCATGTCTATTCAGGCTGGCGCCCAGGCACTGGAAAAATCCCGCGGCGGAAGCGGCGTGTTACTCGGCGGTGTACCCGGTGTCGAACCGGCCAAGGTGGTGATCATCGGCGGCGGGGTGGTAGGCTCCAATGCGGCCCGCATGGCCATCGGCCTGCGCGCGGATGTCACCATCCTCGACAACAACATCGATACCCTGCGTCGTCTCGACAACGAGTTTCAGGGAGCAGCCAAGGTGGTCTACTCCAATAGCGAGACCCTGGAGCGCCATCTGCTGGCAGCGGATCTGGTCATCGGCGGTGTATTGGTGCCGGGTGCCACTGCGCCAAAACTTGTCAGCCGTGACCACATTGCGCGCATGAAGCCGGGCTCTGCCATCGTCGATGTGGCCATCGATCAGGGCGGCTGTGTGGAGACCTCCCACGCCACCACCCATCAGGACCCGACCTATATCATCGATGAGGTGGTGCACTACTGTGTCGCCAACATGCCGGGGGCCGTTGCCCGAACCTCGACCGTGGCCCTCAACAATGCCACCCTCCCCTTCATCATTAAATTGGCTCAGCAAGGCTACCGCGACGCCCTGTTGTCAGACGTACACCTGCGTCATGGCCTCAACGTGATGAATGGCAAGCTGACTTGCAAGGAGGTAGCCGTGGCTCATGGCCTTGCCTATACGGATGCACTGACCCTGTTGAACTGATCTCTGCTGGCCTGCGCCAGTATTGATGAGTAAAAATCCGCCCGCGATGGGCGGTTTTTTTATCCCTTTATTTCGCGCTGTCACCCTTGCGCACACGATTAGTGCAATCGACTCACCAGCCTTTGACCGCAGATCACGAATTACCTACAATCGCGCAAACTCATCACATCCCGGAAATTACATCATGAGCCAAGTCACTCACAGCAAATTGCTGATCCTGGGCTCCGGCCCGGCCGGTTACACCGCAGCCGTCTACGCCGCCCGCGCCAACCTCAATCCCCTGCTCATCACCGGCATGCAGCAAGGTGGTCAGCTGACCACCACCACCGAAGTGGAAAACTGGCCAGGCGATCCGGAAGGTCTGACCGGCCCGGCGCTGATGGAACGCATGAAAGAGCATGCAGAGAAGTTCGATACCCGCATCCTGTTTGATCACATTAACAGTGTCGAACTGACCCAGCGCCCGTTCCGCCTCAAGGGCGACAACGGCGAATACACCTGCGATGCGCTGATCATCGCCACCGGCGCCTCCGCCAAGTATCTGGGCCTGCCCTCCGAAGAGGCCTTCAAGGGCCGCGGTGTTTCTGCCTGTGCCACCTGTGACGGTTTCTTCTACCGCAATCAGGAAGTGGCAGTGATCGGCGGCGGCAACACCGCTGTCGAAGAGGCGCTGTATCTGGCCAACATCGCCAAGAAAGTGCACCTCATTCACCGCCGCGACGAGTTCCGTGCCGAGAAGATCCTGATCAAGCGTCTGCACGACAAGGTCGCGAGCGGCAACATCGTGTTGCACACCCACCAGACCCTGGATGAAGTGCTGGGCGACCAGATGGGCGTCACCGGGGTGCGTCTGCGCAGCACTCAGGACAACAGCACCAGCGAGTTGCCATTGATGGGGGTTTTCATCGCCATCGGTCATCAGCCCAACACCCAGATCTTCGACGGTCAGCTGGAGATGAAAAACGGCTATCTGATCGTTCGTGGCGGACTGGATGGTTTTGCTACCCAGACCAGCATTGAAGGGGTGTTTGCCGCCGGTGACGTGGCCGATCACAACTACCGTCAGGCCATCACCTCTGCCGGTACTGGCTGCATGGCGGCACTCGATGCCGAACGCTACCTCGACGCCCAATAACACTCTGTCACCACACGTTAATGACTGCACAAAAGGTATACTCTGGTATACCTTTTGCTCTAAAAACCTAACCATCGCAGGGAATAAGCGCAATGACCAAGATCCTCCTGGTGGAAGATAGCCAGACCATCAGCCGCATGCTGGCTCAGGCAATTCGAAAGAGCCTTAATCTGGAGCTTGATGCTGTCTATACCCTGGCAGAGTGCCTGGCCAAACCCCATCAAGACTATTTTATTGCGCTCGTCGATTTGACACTGCCAGATGCCCCCAACGGAGAAGCTGCCAGAGAATTGCTGGCCCGCCATGTTCCCGTCATTATTCTCACCGCCAACCTTAACGAAGAGTCACGCAAGTACTGGTTAGAACAGGGGGCTCTGGATTACATCATCAAGGACTCACGATTCAGCGCGCAATACACTGTCAGTATGGTGCGCCGCCTCTCCAATAACCGTCACCTCGAAGTCATGGTGGTGGATGATTCCATACTCTCCCGCCATTACATTGCAAACCATTTGCGCCGTCAGTTACTCACCGTATGGGAAGCCGAATCGGGTCAACAGGCCCTTGACCTGCTCAAAGAGCACCCAGCCATTCGCCTGATTGTCACCGACTACCTGATGCCACATATGGATGGTATTGAGTTGGTACGCAGGCTGCGAGACCAGTTTGACAAGCAGTCACTGGCCATTCTTGGTCTCTCCAGTTCAGAAGATAAAACCCTCTCGGCCCGCTTTATTAAACTGGGGGCTAACGACTTTTTAAGTAAACCTTTTACGCCAGAAGAGCTCTACTGCCGTGTTGGGCATAATCTCGAAACCCTGGAGCTGATGGATACCATCCGCGACACCGCCAACCGTGATTACCTGACCAACCTCTACAACCGTCGCTTTCTGTTCGAGAATGGCAATAAATGGTTGCAAGAGCAGCCGAAGCTAACGGCATGTCTGCTCGATATTGATCATTTCAAGCGGGTGAACGATCACTATGGTCACCATGTCGGTGACAACGTCCTGAAGTTGGTCGCTCAGCAACTCGGCGAGTTCTTTAAAGGGGATCTGGTTGCCCGCCTGGGGGGAGAAGAGTTCTGTATTTTGAGCAAGCGCCCCGATTTTTATGGCCTCATTAACCAACTAGAACAATTCAGGCTAGCGATATCAGAATTAGCCATCGCATTCGAAGAGACCTTTTTTTCCATCACCATCAGCTTTGGTGTCACCAATATGGAGTCGGACGAGCTGGGCGTCTTGCTGAGCCATGCCGACCAGTTGCTCTATAAAGCCAAACATGCTGGCCGTAACTGTATCATGCAATACGAGCATCAGTAGCTCTTGTCAACCCGCACCCCATCATCGAAATAGAGAACGCGCACCTTGTCTCCATTGGCAAAGACCATGGCGGGATCATAATCCTGGATCACGTTGATAAGGGCATTTTGCTCGTTGCGGATCAGCAGCTCCACCAACTTGTTTTCCACCACAGTTCCCCCTGACTGGTATTGCTGCGCGGCCGCAGCCCCCGCCAGCGCCCCGACGGCGGTGGCGATTTCACGACCATGACCGCCACCAAACTGGTTGCCAAGCAGACCACCGAGCACAGCACCGCCCAACGTCTTCCAGCCAGAGTGCTCTGACTCCAGTATTTGACGCTGGGTAATATTGCGCACCGTTTCGACCTGGCCAAACACCACCTGATTGACCGGCCGCGCGGTATTGCGCTGGTAAACTTCCGCCCCGGCGGGCGCCGTGACAAAGCAGAGCAAGCTGGATACTATCAGGATAATGGCCTTCATCTATGAACCTCGTTGCCTTATGTCTCGCTATCTTACCCAACTGGATGATGAGCTTTGCTGGTTTCCCGACCCCAGCCATGCGCTGGAAGAGCCCAACGGCTTGCTGGCGATCGGCGGAGATCTCTCCCCGGCCAGATTGCTGGCAGCTTACCACAAGGGGATCTTCCCGTGGAATGAACCCCACCAACCGACCCTGTGGTGGTCACCGGATCCTCGCGGGGTGATCCGCCCCGACCAACTCCATGTGGGGCGGACATTGCAGAAGATTATCCGCCGCACCCCATTCGATATTTCCGTCAATCGCGCCTTTAATGAGGTAATCACCGCCTGCGCCGCCCCTCGTCGCACCGCTGATGGCACCTGGATCAGCTCACCGATGATCGAGGCCTATCAACAATTGCACCGGCTGGGCCATGCCCACTCCATCGAAATCTGGCAGGAGGGAGAGCTGCAAGCGGGGCTATATGGCCTCTCTATCGGCAGACTGTTTTGCGGGGAATCCATGTTCAGCCGGATTGATAACGGCGCCAAGCTGGCGATGGTGGCACTCTGCCGCCACTTTGCCCGCCATCGAGGTGCCCTCATCGATTGCCAGATGCAGAACCCGTTTCTGGCCACCCTGGGTATCGAGGAGTGGCCAAGGTCGCGCTTTCTGGCCGAGCTGGCGCGCCTTGGCCAGCAACCACTATTGGCTTCCTGCTGGCAAGAGGGAGAGATCAGCTTATGACTGAAGAAGTGATCCTCAAAGTAGGGCTGACCCCCAAGCATCCCTGCAGTTATCTGGACCATGAACAGGAGCAGTTGCTAGTGCTCATGGATCACAACCTGCTCAATGCCAACGGCTACGAGCGCTTGTTGACTGCCGGTTTTCGCCGCAGTGGCAACGACATCTATCGTCCCCACTGTTCCGCATGTCACGCCTGCCAATCTCTGCGTATTCACAGCGAACAATTTCGTCCGAGCCGCGGCCAGAAGCGGATCCGCCAGCTCAACAGGGATATCGAACTTGTCCTGAGTTACGATGACAAGCCCGAGTATTACCAGCTCTACGAACGCTATATTCGCGAACGCCACCATGATGGCAGCATGTATCCCCCCAACCGCAACCAGTACCGCGGCTTTCTCCATTGTGACTGGATGCCACCACTCTATCTGGAGATGCGCAAGGAGGGCCGCCTTATCGGCGTGGCCACCACAGATTTGCTGCCCCACTCCATGAGCGCCATGTACACCTTCTTCGACCCGGACTACGCCGATCGCTCCTTGGGCACCTTTGCCATCCTCTGTCAGCTCGATCTGGCCAGGCGTACCGGACGGAGCTGGCTCTATCTCGGCTATCTGGTGGAGGCGTGCCGCAAGATGAATTACAAGCGTAATTACCTGCCACACGAGCTGTTAATTCAGGGGGAATGGAAAAATATCGACACCAAGCCCGAGTAAACTTTACACATAGCCTTAAATCCGGCATGATCCAGCGGTTTTTTGTTGTGGCTTATCAAGAGGATTCAATGGCTAAAGAAGACAGTATTGAGATGCAGGGCACTATTCTCGAAACCCTGCCCAATACCATGTTCCGTGTGGAACTGGAGAATGGTCACGTGGTTATCGCTCATATTTCAGGCAAGATGCGCAAAAACTACATTCGTATCCTGACTGGAGACAAAGTAACGGTAGCACTGACACCCTACGATCTCTCCAAGGGACGTATTGTTTTCCGCTCTCGCTAAGCCAGGAATTCAGCAAAAAACCCCAACCTTATCGGTTGGGGTTTTTTGTCGTTTTCTGATCACTGACGCTTAGTGGGAAACAGCTTCAACATTGACCTGAAAATCAAAGCTGAGGCTGTCATTTACCAACTCAACCTTCACAATCCCCCCGTCAACTAATGAACCGAACAGGATCTCGTTGGCCAGGGGTTTCTTGAGGTGCTCCTGGATAACCCGACCCATCGGTCTGGCGCCCATGGCTCTGTCATATCCCTTCTCTGCCAACCAATGACGGGCTCGCTCAGACACCTCGAGAGAAACCCCCTTCGCATCCAGCTGCACCTGCAACTCAACAATGAACTTGTCGACCACTTGGTGGATCACCGCCATATCCAGGTGGTTAAACCAGATAGAGTGATCAAGTCGGTTACGAAACTCCGGACTGAACGTCTTGTTGATCACCGCCATGGCATCGTGGCTCAAATCCTGTTGCTGGAAGCCTATCGATTTGCGCTGGGTCTCCTGCACACCGGCGTTAGTGGTCATCACCAGAATGACGTTACGGAAATCTGCCTTACGCCCGTTGTTATCGGTCAGGGTGCCGTTGTCCATCACCTGCAGCAGCAGGTTAAACACATCGGGGTGTGCTTTCTCAATTTCGTCGAGCAACACCACCGAGTGGGGATGCTTGATCACCGCATCTGTCAGCAAACCGCCCTGCTCAAAACCGACGTAGCCGGGTGGCGCACCGATCAGTCGTGAAACAGTATGACGCTCCATGTACTCGGACATATCAAAGCGCAGCATCTCGACACCCAATGCTTTGCCCAACTGTTGGGTCACCTCTGTTTTACCGACACCGGTAGGGCCTGCAAACAGGAAGCAACCTACCGGACGACGTTCATTGCCAAGACCCGAGCGTGACAAGCGGATCGCGTCAGCCAGCACTTCGATAGCCTTGTCCTGACCAAAGACCACCATTTTGAGGTTACGCTCCAGGTGTTTCAGCACCTCTTTGTCAGAGGAGGAGACTGATTTCTCTGGAATGCGGGCAATCTTGGCCACAATGGACTCAATCTCCTGCACATTGATCACTTTCTTGCGTTTGCTCGCTGGCAGTAACCGTTGGCCAGCGCCGGCCTCATCGATCACATCGATCGCTTTGTCAGGCAGGTGGCGATCGTTAATGTACTTGGCGGAAAGCTCGGCAGCCGCACGGATCGCCTTGGCGGTGTAACGCACCCCATGGTGTGCTTCATAGCGACTTTTAAGGCCCATCAGAATGCGGGTGGTGTCATCCACCGTCGGCTCGACAACATCGATCTTCTGGAAGCGACGCGCTAATGCACGATCTTTTTCAAAGACCTGAGCATATTCCTGATAAGTGGTTGACCCCACACAGCGCAGCAAACCATTGGAAAGTAACGGCTTGATAAGGTTAGCCGCATCCAACTGCCCACCGGATGCCGCTCCGGCACCAATGATGGTATGGATCTCGTCAATGAAGAGAATGGCACCTTCCTGACGCTCAATCTGCTTGAGCAGTACCTTGAGGCGCTTCTCGAAGTCGCCGCGATACTTGGTGCCAGCTAGCAGAGAACCCATATCCAGCGAATAGATGGTGCTACCGGCTATCACCTCGGGCACATCGCCCTTGACGATCCGGTAGGCCAACCCTTCGGCAATGGCAGTCTTGCCCACGCCCGCTTCACCCACCAGCAGTGGGTTGTTCTTGCGGCGACGGCAGAGCACCTGGATAGTCCGACTGAGCTCCTGGTCACGACCAATCAGCGGATCAATGCGTCCCTCCAGCACCAGCTGGTTGAGGTTGGTGGCAAAGCTTTCTATCTGGGCAGCCGAGACATCGTCATCAGACTCGGGATTATTGTTACTGCTGATATCCGGTTTGCTATCCTTGCGCACCCCATGGGAGAGGAAATTGACCACATCAAGGCGGCTTATCTCGGATTTTTTCAGAAAATAGGCAGCTTGAGACTCTTGCTCACTGAAGATGGCGACCAACACGTTGGCACCGCTGACTTCGGTATTGCCAGACGATTGCACATGGAACACTGCGCGTTGCAGCACACGCTGAAAGCCCAGGGTTGGCTGAGTTTCACGATCTTCGTCATCGCGAGGGATAAGCGGGGTTGTTTGGGTGATGAATGCGCGGATCTCCTTGCGCATCAGCTCGATATCGGCACCACAGGAGCTCAGCGCTTCATGAGCTGAACTGTTATCCAGAAGGGCTAACAACAGGTGCTCGACAGTCATGAATTCATGGCGCTCATCACGGGCCAGTTTGAAAGCCTCGTTCAGCGTCTTTTCTAGATCTTTATTCAACATAGGCACCTCCCCTAGTACAGCAGCAATGTGGTGTCACACTCGCCATCAACTCATCGAATTCAAGCCTTTTCCATAGTACATAGCAGTGGATGTTCGTTGTTACGTGAATAGGTGTTGACTTGGACTACCTTGGTTTCAGCTATTTCTGCAGTAAACATGCCACAGACCCCTTTACCACTATAATGCACGCTCAGCATGACCTGAGTCGCCTTGTCCAAATCCATACCAAAGAACTTTTGCAGCACCTCTACCACAAATTCCATTGGCGTATAGTCATCGTTGTTTAACACAACTTTATACATGGATGGCGGCTGCAGTTTGGTTTTCTCTGCCTCTGCTAGTTCTTCATTAGCAAAGAGTTCTTTCTGCTTGCTCATAATCGCGCTTTGGTACCTCTAGATTACTACCGTCTAACACAAGGTTGTCAATAGACTTGTTAACCAGATCACATCAGCTGTTAACAACTCCTTGACTCGCTCAAAACTTAGACTAAATTGATTACTTGCTAATCTGTGCCCGTCTGCTACGGGCTCATGTCCCTAGTTATAATGGGCTGGCGCAGGTTACTCAACGACTTCTGGGTAATCAATAAAAGGATGTAGAAGTATGGCAACCGGCACAGTTAAGTGGTTTAACAACGCAAAAGGATTTGGGTTTATCTGTCCGGAAGGAGGCGGTGAAGATATCTTCGCTCACTACTCCACCATTAAGATGGAGGGCTACAAGACCTTGAAAGCAGGTCAGGCCGTCAATTTTGAGCTGCAACAGGGGCCGAAAGGGAATCACGCCTCTCTTATTGTGCCAAACGAAGCACAAAATATGTAAATAACACCCGTTGGATAAATAAAAAACCGGTTCCTCTTTGAGCAACCGGTTTTTTATTGTCAGATTTCTGGCGCATCCTGCATCCTCACGGGATCACAGGGTTATCGCCAGCCATGATCAGTCATGATATTCGCTGCAGGCAATCAGGGTGTTTTCCATCAGGCTGGCCACTGTCATGGGGCCCACGCCACCGGGTACCGGTGTGATGAAGGCTGCATGGCTGCGGGCCGTCTCAAACTCCACATCGCCAACCAAAGAACCATCCGCCAGACGGTTGATACCCACATCGATCACCAACGCCCCCGGCTTTACCCACTCACCGGGAATGAAGTTGGGCTTGCCTACCGCGACCACCAGCAGATCGGCACGGCGCACCTGATCTTCCAGATCCCGGGTAAAGCGGTGACAAGTAGTGGTAGTACAGCCCGCCAACAACAACTCCAGGGTCATGGGGCGACCAACGATATTGGAAGCGCCCACCACGACCGCATGCAGGCCATGGGTCTTCACGCCGGTCGTCTCAATGAGCGTCATGATCCCTTTCGGGGTACAGGGGCGCAGCGCTGGAATACGCTGAGCCAGCCGACCCACATTATAAGGGTGGAAACCGTCAACATCCTTGTCAGGATTGATCCGCTCCAGCACTTGAGTGGTATCGAAGTGACCCGGTAACGGCAACTGAACAAGAATGCCGTCTACCTGGCTGTCGGCATTCAGCTTATCGATCAACGCCAGCAGATCTTCCTGACTCGCGGCCGCACTCAGATCATAAGAGCAGGAGAGAAAACCAACCTCTTCGCACGCCCGGCGTTTGCTGCCGACATAGACCTGAGAGGCGGGGTCAGCCCCCACCAGAATGACTGCCAGCCCGGGAGCCCGTTTCCCTGCCGCCAGCCGCTGTTGCACTTGCGCCGCGACCTGGCTACGAATCGTTTGCGCAACCTGTTTTCCATCTATGATTTTGGCAGACATCGTTCTCCACTCACCCTCTGTTCAACTGCCGCGCATTGTCGCATTTTTTTAGCCGGGATGTTAGCGGCAGACGCTCGTCAGGCCTGTAGCGGGCAATAAGTAGGCACTTGAATTTACTAGGGGAAAAAGTCATTGACGCTAGCCGGTACGCTTGGCTATGATGCCCGCCCGTTGCCCAGTACATCTCTTGTCGATATGCTGGTCAGGGTTTTTCGGTGATTAGCGCAGTCCGGTAGCGCATCTGGTTTGGGACCAGAGGGTCAAAGGTTCGAATCCTTTATCACCGACCATGTTCATCGACTTGCTGCTGCAGCAGGTCGATACAGAGCGCCCTTAGCTCAGTCGGATAGAGCAACGGCCTTCTAAGCCGTGGGTCGCAGGTTCGAATCCTGCAGGGCGCACCATTTGAGATGTGTTTGAAATCAGTGCAATAACGACGGATACAGTGACTTATCACGCACTCGTTATTTATTGCCTCGATCTTCCTGATAAACACAAATGGTAAAAAAGTTCAGTGGTGGCTGTAGCTCAGTTGGTAGAGTCCCGGATTGTGATTCCGGTTGTCGTGGGTTCGAGCCCCATCAGCCACCCCATTATTATCTGTTTCGTGGTTAGCCATCCCTTTTCTAACCTCGTCCAGACCGTCAGAATGACTGACAGCGTGCAGTGATTGCACAATTTGAAACCGGCCTTGTGCCGGTTTTTCTGTATATGCCTTTTTAACTCCTGCCCTAAATAGGCAACCGGGAGGTATCTTGGCAAATCTCGCAGAAAAAATGGCGCCTAAGCCGCATGATGGAGTAACAACCCTCATCTGCGCTCAGGCGCCACCCGCATCAGGACGGGACGTTCTCTTCCGGCATCCAGCTCTCGGCGTTCTCCCACACTTCCTGCACCATGGCTTCAGCCAGCTCTTTGTCTTCTTTACTGGCACGGCTGACGGTCAGGGCCATGGCGCTGCCGGGGGCAACCCGCACGTGGATGTCGGGAAACTTCTCACCAAGCTGCTTGAGCAGCTCCTGACGCAGCGCCTCCATGGTCAAGGTCGGGATCTGGTGTTTTCTATCGATGATGATTTCAAGACGCATAGGGTACTTCTCCATGATTTATAACTGTATTTTTATCCAGTATTAAAGAGAAGTAAAGGGGCATCATGATCCAATCAGAAAAGATCCAGCTGCTGACCGCAGATCCGGTCGAATGACTCGCCGATAAAGGGCAGGATGGCGTCGGCGATGGGCCGCAACTGCTTGTCGATGTAGTGCTCGTAGTCGATAGCGCTGCGCCGGTACTCCAGCGGTTCCGGGCCGCCCAGCGTCATCAGATAGGCGATGGTACCCCGATGCTGATAGCGCTGGGGAAAACCTCGGCGCAGGTTCTCCTCATCGGCCAGCCGCGCCGCCCGCACATGGGGTGGCACATTCTTCTGATACTCCTCCAGCTTCTGGCGCAGCCGTTTGCGGTAGATAAGCAGATCGTCGTGGCGACCGGCACGGGTCTCATCCACCATGGTGCGCACATAGCCGCTGGGGTCTTCATCGTGAAACACCAGCTCATAGAGGCGGGTCTGGAATTGCTTGGCCAGCATGGTCCAGTCGGTGCGCACCGTCTCCAACCCTTTGAACACCAGATGTGCCCTTTCGCCCTCGCCTACCAGCCCGGCATAGCGCTTCTTGCTCCCCTTCTCCAAGCCGCGGATGGTCGGCATCAGAAAGCGGCGGTAGTGGGTTTCGTATTCGATCTCCAGATAGCTCGGCAGGTCGAACTCGTCCTTGATCAGCGCTGTCCAGTTGTCGTTGATCATGGCGGCCAGCTCGCGGCCAATCTGCTCGGCCTGCTGCGGGTTGGTCTCCCTGCCCAGATGGACAAAGGTAGAGTCGGTATCGCCATAGATCACCTCGAACCCCTTCGCCTCAATCCACTCGCGGGTCTGCTGCATGATGCTGTGACCACGCAGGGTGATGGATGAGGCAAGCCTGGGATCGTAGAAGCGGCAGCCCCCCGAGCCCAGCACCCCATAAAAAGAGTTCATGATGATCTTGATGGCCTGGGAGAGCGCCTTGTTGCTGGCCCCCTTGGCCCTATCCCGCGCCGCCCACAGGGTGGCAATCAGATCCGGCAAGAAGTGCCGCTCGCGGGAAAACAGGGCGCCGCGAAAGCCAGGAATGGCGTGATCGGGATGTTGCAACCCCTCCACCAGCCCCATGGGGTCGATGCAGAAGGTGCGGATGATGCTGGGATAGAGGCTCTTGAAATCGAGCACCAGCACATGGCGATAGAGACCGGGCTTGGAGTCCATCACATAGCCGCCCGGGCTCGCCAGTCCGCCATCGGCAGGCAGATTGGGCGCCACATAGCCACCGCGGTGAAGCCGCGGCAGATAGAGGTTGGTAAAGGCCGCCACCGAGCCCCCCACTCGGTCGAGCTCCAGACCGGTAAGGGAAGCACGCTCGATGGCAAAGGGGATGAGGTGGCAGTAGTCGAAGATCTCCCACACCAGCTTGCAATCTTCCAGGTTGTAGCGGGCCAGCGCCTCCTTGTCGGAGTGAAACAGCTCGGTGATCTTCTCCCCCCGATTGGCCACATCCTCGATATCCTTGCCACGGCCAAGCAATTCGCTCGCCACCGCATCCAGGCTGTAGCTGGCAAACTGCCAGGTCGCGCTTTTGAGGGTGTCGATGCCGTCGAGCACCATTCGCCCAGGAATAATGACGTTGCCGGTCTGGGGATCGTTTCGTGACGAGCGCCAGAAGCAGAGCTCGCGCCCCCGCCCGAGCCGCAGCCGCCGCTTGTTGAGCTCGGCGCGGCGCAGCAGCAGGCGAAAGTCGAAGTTGACCACGTTCCAGCCAATCACCAGATCGGGGTCGTGCAGGCTGAACCAGCTCTCCAGCGCGCCGAGCAGGGTACTTTCATCCACCACCCACTCGACCTGGGTGCCCCAGCTGTCGGCATCCGCTTCCGGAGTGCCGATCATGATGACCCGCGCATCCTGCTCGCTATAAAGACCGACCGAGAAGAGGGCCCCGTCCATGGCGCACTCCACGTCCAGCGATACCCAAGAGAGGGTGGGCGTCACCGCCTGCGGCGCGCAGCGTGCCTCGTTGACCTCCCAGTAGCCCTGCTTGCCCCCCCTCTTCACCGCCCGGCCATCGAAACGCACGCCAGCGGTAATGAAGCGCTCCATCAGAAAACGCTCCGGCAGCCGGATATCCGCCTCGAAGTGCTCCAGCCCGCGAATGAGCAGCAGCTCGATGGCGCGGTGAAAGGCGCTCAGGGTGGCAAAATAGCAGCCCACCACAGGGCGACCGTCGAAGGTGTGCATCGGCAGGCGGCGAAACCGCCCGCTCACCCCGGCGCCTTTGAACAGCTCGGCGGCCTCTGCCATGTGGCTCTGTGGCAAAAAGAACACAGGCTCCTGCCCCGGCACCACCACCCGCACCGGCCCCTGCGCGCTCCAGAGCCACATCACGATTTCGGTGGTGGCAGCGTGCCCGTTGCGGCCGCGCACGTCCCGACCGTGGCGGGTCAGGATAAAACCGTCGAGCGGTGGGGTGGCGGGTACGGTGGGCTGGGTTGCAGTCATGAAGCGTAAAGAGGCTGTCCGAGAATGGGACTATTGTACGTTCATACAGTGCCTACTCGCAATCGTCACGCAAGCTGCGGGGCGGGAGGCAAACTGGTAAGCTCGATGCCGTCATCATTCCCGTCCACCCGGTTATGACTGCGCTATTCCCGCGCTATGACTGCGCTTCTTACCGCGCGTTACTGACGAAAGGAGTCTTTGTGGCAATCTATTCCCTGCTGGATCAGCTGACCATCCCCTACCAGCGTGTCGATCATCCCCCCGTGTTTACCTGCGAGGAGGCGAGCAGGCTGCTGCCCGATCTGCCCGCCGCCAAGACCAAGAACCTCTTTTTGCGCGACCCGAAAAGCGAGCGGCTGTTTCTGGTGGTGAGTCCGGAGGAGAGCCGAGTCGATCTCAAGGCGCTGGCGGCAAAGCTTGGCGTCAAGCGGCTGAGCTTTGGCTCCCCAGAGCGGCTCGATGCGGTGCTCGGGCTCACCCCAGGCTCGGTGACCCTGCTCGCCATGGTGCGCGATAGCGAACAGGCCGTAGAGCTGGTGGTGGATGAAAGTATCTGGCAGGCCGAGCAGGTACAGTGCCATCCGCTGGTCAACACCGCCACCCTGATCATCCGCCTCGACGACGTGCGCCGTCTATTAGCCCATCTCGGGCGGCAGGCCACTGTGATGGCACTACCGGTCGTAGCAGCAGATTAAATGACCGACTCAACCTTCAAGGCGCCAGACCAGCCAGAGCCGACCCTTTTCGAATGCCGCCCGGCCCGACTGACGGATGCCCCGGCCTATCACCAATATGTGGTCGAGTGTGCCGAAGCGGGGATGCCGCTCTATCAGGTGGCGCAATTTGACCCGGACGGCTGGCTACAGAGCCTGCTGGATCACGCCGCTGGACATCATCTGCCCAGCGGATACCTGCCTACCACCACTTATTTTGCCCTTGATGGAGAGGAGATCCTCGCCACCTTGCGCCTGCGTCACGGTGACAATGAGGCAACCCGGCAATGGTTGGGCCATATCGGCTACGAGACCCGTCCCACCCGCCGTGGCGAAGGGGCTGCCTCTGCCTTGCTGCACTGGATACAGCAAGTGCTGGCGGCGCCGGTGCTGATCAGCTGTGGCGAAGAGAATCTGGCCTCCCGCAAGGTGATTACAGCGGCAGGTGGCGTGTTGCTGGGGCGGCGCTTCCATCCGGGGGATCGCCGCTGGCTGGAGATGTACCAGCTAGCCCCCCGGCCACGCCCGACAGCCGCAGATCTATTGGCAACAGCAACAAGCGATCAGTTGCAGGAATAACGCTACCACCCGACCGCTGCCACCACAGCCGATATAGCAATAAAAAGAGCGCCTCGAAGGCGCTCTTTTTATGGGGAAGAGAAGCTGTTAGTAGCTGTCTTCCTGTTCGGCGTTCATCCGGGCCTGACGGGCATAGGCCTCTTCTTCGGCGCTCTCGATTTCGTGCAGCACGGCATCGATATCGACCGCTTCGGTGCTCTCTTCAAACAGGCCGGTCAACTCGGTTTCAGGGGTGAGATTGCCATCTTCAAACAGCGCCCACATCTCCTTGGCGTAACGGGTTTTCAGCAACTCGGGGGCATACATGCCGTAGTAGTTGCGCATGTTGTTGACATCCCGCTCCAGCATCGCCTTGGCCTGGTTGTTAGCGGCAGCATCCACCACCTGAGGCAGATCGATGATGACGGGACCATGCTCGTCCACCAGCACGTTAAACTCCGAGAGATCGCCGTGGATAAGACCGGCGCAGAGCATCCGTACCACGTAGCGGATCACCTTGTGGTGATCGATAACCGCCTGCTCGGGGGAGAGCGCCACATCGTTGAGGCGTGGCGCAACATTGCCATCCTCATCGGTGATGAGCTCCATCAGCAGAACGCCGTCGAGGCAGACATAAGGCTGTGGCACCCGTACACCGGCCGCGGCCAGCTTGAACAGGGCATCGACCTCGGTGTTCTGCCACACCTCTTCATGCTGCTTGCGACCGTATTTGGAGCCCTTCTCCATGGCGCGGGCACTACGGCTGTTGCGCACCTTGCGCCCTTCCTGATAGACCACCGCCTGTTTGAAGCTGCGCTTGGAGGCCTCTTTATACACTTTGGCGCAGCGGATCGCATCGCCGCAGCGCACCACATAGACGTCGGCTTCTTTGCCGCTCATCAACCGGCTGACGACCTCATCGACCAGGCCGTCATCAACCAGAGGTTGGATTCGATTTGGAATTTTCATGGCCGCCCTTTTACCCTATTTCCGCTCCGGAAGATAGCTCCGCGCACGCTCACCTGCCTATCCCTTTCATATGACACCCTTTTATCCCCTGTTTGCCCTATTTTTGTCCACCCGCACGCCTAAAAAAACATCACATCGAGCTACCTGTGCAACCCACCATCATCCAGCGATCGATCACGTCACGATAAGATTGCAGCCCCTGGCTCACGGCTCAGGGGGAAGCCCCTGGCGGATCCGCTGGATCCCCTCTTCATAGAGACCGCTATCCCTGTGCGGATGCTCCAGCGTTTCGAAAATTTTCAAAAACCACATGTACTGCTCTGGATGGCGAGCAACCTGTCGCTCCACCATGCGGTTCATTTCATTGATATCAGCCAGCAGATCCGTGGTGGGATACGGGTCAAACGGCGGCTCTATCTCCAGCAGGTAGCACCCCTCATCCTCGTCATAACTGGCACAAATAGGCACGGCTTTGGCTCCGGTCAGCTTCACCAGTTTGGGCAAGGCAGGCAGGGTCGCTTTCGGACGCGTAAAAAATGGCACAAAGACGCTCGCCTCGCGACCATGATCCTGATCCGGCAGGTAGAAAAAACTGGCGCCACGGCGGATCGCCTTGATTGCCGGCTTGATGCCGACACTGCGCTCGTACACCTTGCCGCCCTTGGCCCGTTCGCGGTTGATGTACCAGTCGAATACCTGATCTTTCGGACTCTTCATCATGGTGCACATCTCTATGCCCATCATGGAAAAATAGCGGCCTATCATATCGACCGCCCAGGTGTGAGGCACCACCAGAATCAGGGGACGGCCCGCCTCCTGCTCTGCTTGTATATGCTCCCAACCGCTCACCTTGATACGGCGGATCAGGCGCGCCTTGCTGCGCCAACTCAGCTCGCCAAAGCCCATAAAGGTCTTGAGACCGACCCTGATCGATTTGAGCAGCAATACCTGCCTATCAGCCGCATCCAGCTCGGGAAAACAGATCTTGAGATTGGTATCGATGATATAGGCCTGCTTTTTCGAAAATCGCAGCACAGTCGGTGAGACCAGATCAGCAAAGCGATCCCTTAAGCGGGCTGGAGTGAACGCTAACAGGGACAAGAGGCCCAAGGCACACCAGCTGCCCCACCATTTGGGATGCAGCAAGCGGATATGAAATGAGGTATCAAATAGCGGTTCGAATGCAGACATAACGGCCATCACGTCATAAAAAAACAAACGGATATTGTAATTATTCTGACATTTTTTTCTACCCTGAGGAGGCTGGCCGCCGACCTGCAAGGCACTGATCAGACTAGTTATCATAAGAAATGGCCCGCTTGGGGCCATGTCAGATAGCACAGTGCACGGATTAGCCCTGTGGTGGCAACCCCTTGCGGATCCGCTGGATACCCTCTTCGTAACGGCCATCCGACCCCTCTTGATCTTCACGGGTATCAAAGATCTTGAGGAACCACATGTACTGACCCGGATGGCGAGTCAGCTGCTGCTGCACCATGTCATTCATCCGGCAAGTGTCTGCCATCACATCATCGGTGGGATAGTTGTCAAACGGGGGATCGATCTCCAACCGGTAGCAGTGATGCTCTTCATCGTAGCAAGCGAGCAATGGCACCGCCTTGACACCGCTGACCTGCACCAGACGGGGCAAGGCAGGCAAGGTTGCTTTTTGGCAATCAAAGAAGGGAGCAAAGATGCTCTTCTCGCGGCCATGGTCCTGATCAGGCAGGTAGAAGAAACTACGGCCTCGACGGATGGTCTTGATCACCGCTTTGATCCCGGCGCTGCGCTCATAGACGCGGCAGCCGTTTTTGGCCCGAGCCCGGTTGAGGTGCCAGTCAAATACCGGATTGCGTGCCCGCTTCATCATGGTGCACATGGGCACCCCGCGCTGGGTGAAGCAGTAACCGGCTGCATCCACCGGCCAGGTGTGGGGCACCACCAGGATCACCGGACGACCGGCAGCCCGCTCCACCTCGATGTGTTCCCAACCGCTCACCTGCATCCGGCTCATCAGATAACGCTGGCTACGCATGGTGAACTCGCCAAACCCCAGCAGACTCTTGAGTCCAACGCGGATCGAGGTCAACGCAATGGCATCCCGCTCCTCCGGGCTCTTCTGGGGGAAGCAGATCTCCAGATT
Source organism: Aeromonas sp. EERV15 (assembly GCF_900079845.1). Lineage (NCBI taxonomy): Bacteria > Pseudomonadati > Pseudomonadota > Gammaproteobacteria > Aeromonadales > Aeromonadaceae > Aeromonas > Aeromonas sp. EERV15. The sequence goes on from NZ_FKKY02000013.1 coordinate 67,395, forward strand.
GGTTCTGGCGATGTAGACCTGCTTTTTCGAAAGGCGAAACACCAGCGGTGCCAGCATATCTGCCAGACGGTCACGCAACCGGACCGGCACAAACGCCAGCAACATCAGCACGCCGAGGGCCAGCCAGCTAAACCAGTAACGGGGATGTAAAAAGCGGGCTTCAAAGGAGGAGTCAAATACGGGGTCTTGGGCAGACATGATTCAGGATCGAGCGAAAAAAGTGGTGCTGTATTGTAGTCGTCCTGACAGGTAATACCAGTTAATTCCATGGCGAGCGACCCAACACCGGCGCCACATCAAGAAACCATAAAAAATGCCCCATACTGTGGGGCATTTTGCTCGTTACACAACCAGGGTGGTGGCTCTTTGGCCATCCATCATATGACTGGTCGCTTATCCCGTCGCTCTCTGAGCGCACTGCTTAACCATTCCCGGTTTCACCATTTCAGATTTACCGGTGAGCCCCCTGGCCTGCCATGCCGTTGTTCATTGCGCTGTCACGCTGCGGCAGAAAAAACATCAGGTAACGCAGTGCCACATAACCGACGATGACGGTAGCGACCCCCAGCTCGAAGTGGGCCAACAGTCTGATCTGCTCCACATAGTGGGCAGCTTGATCGAAGCCTTCAACCAGATGGGCCACTTTGAACAGGGCGGTGGCACCAATCACCAGCGGGAAGGTAAAGGCGGCATAACCCGGTGAAAAGGGCAGACGCAGCAGTTTGATGAAGGCCAGATAGATAATACCGGTCATCAGCAGAGCGATCCCCAGCAGCACAGCCACCAGCAGCAAGGAAGGGTCAAGACTGACGGTCAGGTAACCGGCCAGAGAGAGGCTGGCAGGAGCCGCCAGAATGGCGATGGTCGGTTTGGCTGCATCCGGCACTTCATGGCTGAAGATCAGGCGATAGAGCATCAGCGGCAACATCAAGCCGTAGCAGATGATCCCGAACCAGAGCAGACCGTTAGCCAGCGCGGCAAACTGACCGCCCGGGAAGGCAACATCAGCCACGATGATCCCCACCGGCGGTACGAACCAGCTCGGCACCATGTGGTGGATTTCAAACTCTTTGGCACGATGCCAGATAAAGGTGGCCAGAAACAGCAGGTGAACCGCCACGGCGAACAGCCAGAGAGCCTCGCCCGCTTGCGGTGCAATCATACCCAGCGCTTTTGAGACCACCATGGTGCCCATGGCATAGGTCGGCACCACGCTGCCCACCACCGGGTGAGCAAGATCCTGCAACAGCAGGCGGGGGTGGAGCAGAAACTTGAAGGTCAGGATCACCAGCAGCACGGCCGCAACAGCGGCGCCCAGCAGTTGCATGCGGCCATCGAAGTGACCGGCATTCTCCCAACACCAACCGAGACTGGCGATGCCAAGGGCCAGACCCGCCATGGGAGTCGGGGCGGCAGCCAGTGATTTACGGGTTCTTGCGATCATGATGACACCTTTCTATTGATGACTATGGCGATAGGATAATGGCCCCTTATCGTTTACGATATCTAAATGAATTAAATCAATCATTCAGGAATACCAAACACCATGAAACTGACCCTGCAGCAGTTAAAAGTGTTCGCCACCATTGCCCGCTACGGCAACCTCGGTCTTGCCGCCAACGAGCTATTCCTGAGCAAAGGGGCCGTATCCCAGTCATTGCAGGAGCTGGAGCGCCAGCTCGCTACCCCGCTGTTTGACCGCATTCACCCCAGATTGCAGCTCAACAACGAAGGGCGGCTGCTACAGCCTGCAGCCGAAGAGCTGCTGACCCGGATCCAGGATATCGAGAACCTGTTTAGCCCCGATGCCGAGCCAAGCGGTCAACTGCGCTTGGGGGCCAGTCAGACCATTGGCAACTATCTGCTGCCGACTCTGCTCGCCAGCAGCAAGCAGGAGCTGGGGCTGCCCCCCAAGGTGACCATCACCAACACCCACCTGCTTTGCCATGCGTTGGCCAACTTCGAACTGGATCTGGCACTGATCGAAGGGGAAAACCACCACCCCGACCTCATCAGCGAGAACTGGTTGCAAGACGAGATGCTGGTGGTGGCCCCGCCCGGCCATCCCCTCGCCAATCAGGTGGCGATCCCCCTCTCCCGACTGGGGGGCGAAACCTGGGTACTGCGTGAACCACAATCGGGTAGCCGTGAGCAGTTTATCCAGCAGGTGCAGCCCGAGCTGCCCAACTGGCAGGCGGGGCTGGAGCTAAATACCCTGGAGGCGGTGATGCTGGCAGTGGAAAAGGGGCTGGGGATCTCCTTTATCTCCCGCCTTGCAGTCTCTGATCGGCTCAAAGATGGTCGGCTGATCGCCCTGCCCCTCAGCCGCCGTTTCCCGCGCCAGCTCTCCCTCATCTGGCACAAGCAGAAGTATCACTCCGCCTCCCTGCGCCACTTTATTAACTTCTGCCGGGCTCAGGTGAACGATGCCGAGGTGATCAGCCCGGAGTAACGCCGGCCAACTCGTCGATGGCAGAGCAGCACGCCAACGGCAGAAACGCAAAAAGCAGAGAGGGAGCCACGGCTCCCTCTCTTTGACTCGCTCGCTGACTATCACTTCGCCAGGCTGCGCAACCAGCTGATCTCCTCGCCCCAGATGGCCTCGTCAATGGTCTCGAGGATCAGCGGAATGCGATCGAAGCGATCATCATTCATGATGTGGTGGAATACCGCCTCCCCCAGATTGCCCTCCCGCAGGCTGTGGTGGCGATCGACCCGGCTACCGAAGGTGCACTTGGCGCCGTTGATATGCATCCCCTTGAGATACTGGAAACCCACCGTGCGGTCGAACTCGGCAAACACGGCGGCGCAGCTCTCGGCGGTGCGCAGATCGTAGCCAGCGGCAAAGGCGTGGCAGGTATCGAAACAGATCCCGACCCGACTCTTGTCCTCCACCCCCTCGATGATGGTGGCAAGGTGCTCGAACGACCAGCCGAGGTTGGTCCCCTGCCCGGCGGTGTTCTCGATCACCGCCGTCACCCCTGCACTGCGCTCCAGCGCCCAGTTGATGGACTCGCTCACCAGCTTGAGGCTGGCCGCTTCGGGAATTTGCTTGAGATGGCTGCCGGGGTGGAAGTTCAGATAACAAAGCCCCAGCTGCTCGCAGCGTTTCATCTCATCTAGAAACGCGTCACGGGATTTGGCAAGAGCATCGGGATCCGGGTGACCCAGATTGATGAGGTAGCTGTCGTGGGGCAGGATCTGCTCTGGCAGAAAACCTGCCTTGTCACAGGCCGCCTTGAAGGCGCGGATGGTGGCATCCGACAAAGGGGCCGCCTGCCACTGACGCTGATTCTTGGTAAAGAGGGCAAACGCGTTGGCCCCGATGGCCTGGGCGCGGGCGATGGTATTCTCCACCCCGCCGGCCGCACTGACGTGGGCTCCGATATATTTCATACAATCTCCTCAATACAGCAAGCCGCCATTATGCCGATCCTACCCGCCCACGCCAAACCGGGATATCCGATAGCGGGTATCGACAAACAGCGGCGGCCTTCCCCGAGGTGCAGCGGGCTATGGCGCTATTTGCCCACACGGTGGCGACAGCGACCCACAAAAGTGCGGATCAATCTCGGCAGCGCCAGCAAGACACCCACGGCCACACACAGAAAACCGATGGGGATCAGGGCGAAGGGTTCATGCAGCAGGCCGTTCTCATCCACCGTCGAGCCAATCAGCTCGAAGGCCACAAAACAGGCCAAGCCCATGGCAGCCAGCACGGCCCCAATACGCATCATCATGGTCATCATTATCGAGCCCACCTTTGTTTCATCTTGAACGAGTCACCCATTCTCCACCCCGATGTGAAGAGAACATGAAGTGGATAGGGTTTTCCGGCAAGGTCGCCGGTATGTGAGGAAAAGCAGGCCAGTCAGACAAATAACGGGGCACAAATAAAAACGCAGCTGCATCGCCTGGGCGATAGCAACTGCGTTTTTTGTCTCTCTGCCATCCCTCTCAAGTTGGCCCGAACGGCCTGCACAAAGGGATCAAGAATGCGCGAAGAGAGGCGCCTTAGAACGGCATCTTGAAGCCAGGTGGCAACTGCATGCCGCCGGTCAATTCACCCATCTTGGTCTTGTTCTGCTCTTCCACACGACGTACGGCATCGTTACAAGCAGCGGCAACCAGATCTTCCAGCAGCTCCTTGTCATCTTCCATCAGTGAAGGATCGATCTCGATACGACGGACGCTGTGGCTACCGGTCATGGTGACCTTGACCATACCTGCGCCAGCTTCACCGGTCACTTCCATCTGAGCCAGTTGCTCTTGCGCCTTCTGCATGCGCTCTTGCATCTGTTGGGCCTGTTTCATCAGGTTCCCCATTCCACCTTTACCAAACATATGTCGTCTCTCGTCTTGAAATCCGGCATCCAGCGCCGGGCTGTGGGCTTGTCTGTCCTAGATGGGGACAGCCAAACTGCTTTTCAACCGGGAGCGAACTCCCGGCCACGGAATTTAGCGGTTGAGGGGCTCGATGCTCTCGTGGTGGAGCACGGCACCAAACCGCTGAACTAAAAACTGTACGTTAGGATCCTGATCCAGATCCCGCGCTACCTGTTCGCGCACCCCAATATAGAGGCGGTGTTCGATCTCAAGGGGGGTCTCCTGATCTGGCACCACGCCGAGGGTCACCTCCACCTGCACCGGTTGCCCCAGTGCCGGGCCGATGATCTCGGCCAGATCGGCGCGCGCCTTGTCGCTCACCAGATGGCGTTGCTCCGGCTTGAGGGTCAGCAACACCTTATCCCCTTCCTGTTTCATCACCGAGTTGATGGCAAGCTGGCGCAGTCGCCCGCCAACCTGGGTATGGGCAATCAGCTCGGACCAGGCATCACCACAGTTGTTGAGCAGGGATGAGGGCATCAGGCGGCTCACTTCACCCTCTTGCGGCTCCTCGTCGCTCTCAATCTCATCCCAGTCGATGGTCTCCAGCACCGGTTGAGAAGGGAGGCTCTCCACCACCGGGGCGCTCACCATAGCGGCTACCGGCACAGCAGCAACAGACTGCGGCGCTGACGCAACAACAGGAGCCACGGCGGCGCGCTCACCGGGCCGATAGCTCGGCTGCCCCTCCAGATCCCAGGGAGGCAGATCGGTTGGCTGGGCCGGTGCCTTGACGGGAGCGTGGCTCATCGCCGGAGCCTGCTCCGTAAAGCCCTGATTGAGGTACTCTTCGTATTCCCCGTTGTCACCCTGCGGCTCATCACCGTCACCATAGAGATCCAGCGGCGGCAGATCATCATAGTGACCCATCGCCGCCATCCCCTGCCCGACCGGTTGGCTGAACGGCGCAGGTTGTGGAGCGACGACCGGTGCGGCAGCGGGCGCTACAGGGCGCGCTGGCGCAACCGGTACCGCACGCGGTGCGGGAGCCACCGGGGCATCCTGACCACGCTGACGGCTACGCAGCATGTTTCGCTTGCCAAGCAGGCTCTGCATGCTCGATACCGCAGAAACGGCTTCAGCAGCGGCAACCGGCTCGGCTGTCGGTTCGGCTATCGGCTCGAGCGCGGGCTCGGCTGCAGGCTCGAAGGAGGTGGTCAGCGTCCCGCCACGGGAATAGGCCGTATCGGCTGCGGCAGGAGCACCATCATCAGCGGGCTGTGCGGCAGAGTGCGCAGGCACATCAAGCTGTGAATTTGGCAGAGCAGGCTCAGATTGATACCCCATGCCAGCAGCTTCGCGCAGCAGCTCATCCTGCTGGCTGAACAGCTCGGCGGCTTGCGCCGCCTCCTCGCTGTCGGCGGTGTTGCCGATGTCATCCATCATCGCGGACGCCATCGCAGGCAGGGAGGCATCAGCCGCTGGCGCAGCACTGTTGGCAACGGGAGGACTGGCTAGCGGTGCGGGCACGGCGCCGCTGATCGGTGCCAGTGCGGCCGATTCAGCGGCCGGGCGCTTTCCCGGCAAGGAGGCTACCGGCGTGGCGCTGCTCGCTGCACTGCTCGTCATTGACGGGGGCAGTGCGGTGAGGCTGGCCGGATGCAGGGCATCGCGCCTTGGCGAGAAGGCGAGCATCCGCAGGCAGGTCATCTCCAGCGCGGTACGGCCATCGGGGGCCCAGGGCAGATCTTTACGACCACCCAGCACAATCTGGTAGCAGAGCTGCACCTCTTCCGGGCTCATCGCCTTGGCCAGTTGCAGCAGGGAATCGGCATCCGCCCCCTGCTCCTGCACACTGGCAGGCAGCAGCTGCGCCATGGCGATGCGATGGAGCAACCCCTCCAGCTCGGCGTGGAGCTGATCAAAATCGGGGCCCAGGGTGGCAATCTCGGTGATCTTGGCCATGGTCGCGGGGGCATCTTGCCGCAAAATGGCTTCCAGCAGCTGGTGCAGGTGGCGGTGATCGAGCGTCCCCAGCATCGCCAGCACGCTCTCGAGGCGCACGCTGCCGTTGCCGTGGGCCAGCGCCTGATCGGTCAGGCTCAGGGCATCGCGCATACTGCCGTCGGCGGCTTTGGCCAGTGCCAGCAGAGCGCGTGGCTCGAAGGGCTGACCCTCCTGATCCAGCACCCATTCGAGCTGCTTGGCGATCTGGGTCTGATCCAGACTCTTCAGATGAAACTGCAGGCAGCGCGAGAGGATGGTAATCGGCAGCTTCTGCGGATCCGTGGTGGCCAGCAGAAACTTCACATAGGGGGGCGGCTCTTCCAGGGTTTTCAGCAGCGCGTTGAAGCTGTGGCGCGACAACATGTGCACTTCATCGATGAGGTAGACCTTGAAGCGGCCACGGGCCGGACGGTACTGCACGTTGTCGAGCAGCTCGCGGGTATCTTCCACCTTGGTGCGCGACGCCGCGTCAATCTCCAGCAGGTCGACAAAGTTGCCCTGATCGATCTCGCGGCAGGTATCGCAGACGCCGCACGGGTGGCTGCTGATCCCCTGCTCGCAGTTGAGGCTCTTGGCCAGAATGCGGGCGATGGTGGTTTTGCCGACCCCGCGGGTCCCGCTCAGCAGATAGGCGTGATGCAGCCGTCCCTGATCCAGGGCGTTGGTCAAGGCGGTCAGCACATGGTGCTGGCCTACCACTTGTTCAAACGTATGGGGGCGCCATTTACGCGCCAGAACCTGATAGCTCATAAATCCATCATGCAGGGAAAACAAGGCATTGAGGCCGGATGCTAACACAAATGGCGGGCTGGCTGTATCGGCTATCGGTCAGAGCGGGAGGGATCGCTGGATTTTCAAACCGATGCCCGCAAGGGCACCGGTTCAACGCAGGCCCGATGCAGAGGATCGGGCCGAAGAGGCATTACTCGCCAGCCAATTCGACCAGTGAGAGCACCTTGATGCCTGCCGCGGTCAAACGAGCATCACCACCCAGAGACGGCAGGGAGATAATGAACGCAGCGTCAGCCACGTCACCACCGGCACGGCGGATCAGCTTGACGGTCGCATCGACGGTACCGCCGGTCGCCAGCAGATCGTCCACTACCAGCACCTTGTCACCGGGCACGATGGCATCGGTGTGCAGTTGCAGGGTGTCGGTACCGTACTCGAGGGCATAGGACTCCTCGATCACTGCGCGCGGCAGCTTGCCCGGTTTGCGTACCGGCACGAAGCCCAGTCCCATGGCGAAGGCAACGGGTGCACCGAAAATGAAGCCACGGGCCTCGGTGCCGACAATTTTGGTGATCCCTTGACCACGGTAATGCGCTGCCAGCAGATCGATGGTGGCTTTGAAAGCCTCTGCATTCTCGATCAGGCTGGTGATGTCGCGAAACAAAATACCCGGCTTCGGATAGTCGGGAATGGTCTTGATGCTCGCTTCAATAAACTTCAGGGTTTCCGGATTCATGTGTTGACCGCTTATTTTTTTGACCCAGGGGTGGCCATTTTTCTCAATTCCCTTCTGCGGGAAATAAAAAAGCCTGTCACGCAAAAATGACAGGCCGACTCCATAGCATTATTGCTGCAATAGCTTAGGGACTTCACTTCTCCATTGCAACCGGCTCCAGCACCGGCAGACGCATTAACCAGGTGAGCAGGATCACCATTATGACCACCAGCAGCCCCTTGACCCACAGCAGCGGCACCACCGCCAGCGATACCGAAAATGTGAGCAAAATGAAGATAATGGCGCGTCGCCGGGCATGGCGACGAATACCGCGATATTGCTGCCAATCGACAATGGGCGGGCCGAACCAGCGGTGGGTCAGCAACCAGCGATGAAAACGCGGGGATGAGCGGGCAAACAGGGCGGCAGCCAGCAACATAAAGGGGGTGGTCGGCAGTAGCGGCAACACAATACCAACGATACCGGTGGCAAATGCCAACCACCCGAGAGCCATCAAAAACCAACGCTTCACTGCCGAACCTCGCTTTATGGGTCTTCACATAGCGTAACAGCATTTGGGTGATAGCTGACAGCGGGCATCAATCCCACTACAATCTGCGCTCTTTTTTACCCTTGTCTTCGGAAGCAGTTATGCGCGTAATTTTGGCCCCCATGCAGGGGGTGCTGGATCACCTGATGCGGGAGGTACTCACCTCCGTCAATGAGTACGATCTCTGCGTGAGCGAGTTTATTCGGGTGGTCGATCAGCTGCTGCCTGCCAAGGTGTTCTACCGCCTCTGCCCCGAGCTCAAGCAGGATGGCAAGACCCGTGCAGGCACCCCGGTACGGGTTCAACTGCTGGGTCAGCACCCCGAGTGGCTGGCCGAAAACGCCGTGCGCGCCATCGAACTGGGCTCCCCCGGCGTCGATCTCAACTTCGGCTGCCCCGCCCCCACGGTCAATAAAAGCAAGGGCGGCGCCGTGCTGCTCAAAGAGCCCGAGACCATCTATCGCATCGTCAAGGCGGTGCGCGAGGCGGTGCCCGCCCACCTGCCGGTGAGCGCCAAAATCCGCCTCGGTTACGATGACAAGGAGCTCTATCTGGAGAACGCCCAGGCGGTCTTTCAGGGGGGCGCCAACGAGCTGGCCGTCCATGCCCGCACCAAGCGTGAAGGGTACAAGGCTCCTGCTCACTGGGAGTATGTAGACGCCATCCGCCGCGCCCTACCCATTCCCGTCACCGCCAACGGCGAAATCTGGGATCATAAAGATGCCCTCGCCTGTGCCAGCGTCTCCGGTTGCGATGCCCTGATGGTCGGGCGCGGTGCTATCTCCCTGCCCAATTTGGCCAACGTGATGAAAACCGGCTGCCCGCACATGAGCTGGGCCGACGTGCTGCAGCTGATGGTGAGCTACACCGAGCAGGATCTGGCCAGTGAGAAGGCTGACTACTACCCCAGCCGCATCAAACAGTGGTTCAGCTATCTCAAACGGGAATATCCCGAAGCGGATCTGTTATTTCAGGATCTGCGGGTACTCAAAGAGACGGCGCCCATCCGTGATGCCCTGCTGCAAGCAGCTAAAAGCCATGGCTAACCACGTTTAACTTGACGCATATCATCCTGATAATCTTATCGCTTCCCTATACTGCCTCGCATCTGTGGTTTGTCTCTGGGGGATAATGTGTGTGAAATGACGCAAGCACAGTTGGCAGTCTGGCGTAATCGCCTGCTGTTCGACTGGGCACAAGTACGAGAAACGCTGATCGGTCAGCTCAAAGCCTCTCGCCATGACGATTGGGCAGAAAAAGTGGATCACTGCGAACCCGATCAGCTGGTTGAACTCACCAGTCGGCTGGATCTGCCCAAGGTCGAGTTGAGCGTGGTACGGCTCAAGCGGATCGACGCGGCACTCTGCCAGATGGATCTCGGCCTCTATGGCCTCTGCTCCGATTGTGAAGAGCAACTGGCCATCGAACAGCTGGAGCAGGATCCAACCCTGCAACGCTGCCCGCGCTGCGAAACCCGCTATCGCAAGGGATTCCACGCCCACGAACTCTAAAGAGCGCCATGCGCTGCTGCCAGCCTTCACCTAACCTGCTGCTCTAGCAAAAAAGCGCGTCCCCCTAACGCAGGCCCTGCCAAGGCTGTGGCCATTGCCTATGCATGGACATTGCTATCGCCAAAAAGGCCAGACCGAGCCAGAGTAGACCTGTCCACCCGCAGTGACTGATTAGGCTGCCACCATCACATCGCTACATGATCGCAATGTCATAGGTGACTGTAAGTGGTCAAGTAACAATGGACCATGCCGATACGGGACAGGCAGCAGGCGATGAGCCAATTTATGCTCCTGTTCGGCGAGCGGCTAGAACAGTAACTAAAAACCACTTACATAGAAAAATTTACAATCCCAGATTGCCTAAAGTGGTTATTTGACGGCAGCTGCACCAGACGCAACAGGTCACCCCGAGCACCAAGAAAAAGCCCGTGTCATCACTCACATGACACGGGCCGGATACACGCCGCCAGATCCTCAGCTCTGCACGGCAATCTCGTACTTCTTTATCTTGCGATAGAGGGTAGCAATCCCAATCCCCAGTGCCTGGGCGGCCAGTTTTTTGTTACCCAGCCGCTGCAGAGTCTCTTCAATCATCTGTTTCTCCATGCTCTCAAGGCCACTCTCACCCGGAACGGGCTCAGGCAGCTTCTCCGGCATCTCCGCGAGCGCTGCTGTGGCAGGCACATGGAATGCCGCATCCAGATTGGTTAACGGGATCGACTGGGCCGTGACGGGATGGGGCTCCTGATTGCGGATGATATTGGGGGGCAGCAGGCTGGCGTCGATCACCTCGCCCGCCTGGCTGACGTTGACAAGATATTCGATAAGGTTACTGAGCTCGCGCACGTTGCCCGGCCAGCGATACCCCTTGAGCAGCGCCATTACCTCGGGCGCCAGCCCGGGATAAACAATGCCGATCCGGCTGGTGTGGAGGTTGAGGAAGTAGTGGGTCAGCAGCTCCACGTCCCCTTCCCGCTCCCGCAGCGGCGGCAGATTGAGCGGGATAACGTTGATGCGATAAAACAGGTCTTCGCGAAACTTCCCTTCGGCGATGCACTGCTCAAGATGCTGATGGGTGGCGGCAATGATGCGAATATCCACCGGCACCGGTCGGCTGGCCCCGATGGGGGTCACCTCCCGCAGTTCCAGCACCCGCAGCAGCTTGGCCTGCATGGTGAGTGGCATATCGCCAATCTCGTCGAGGAACAGGGTGCCCTGATGGGCCGCCTGAATAAGGCCCTGCTTGCCGCCGCTGGAGGCGCCGGTAAACGAGCCCTTGACGTAGCCAAACAGCTCGCTCTCCAGCAGTTGTTCAGGAATGGCGGCGCAGTTGATGGCGATGAATGGCTTGTCCTGACGCGGGCTCAAGCGATGGACGGCACGGGCCACCACCTCTTTACCGGTGCCGCTCTCGCCGCAAATAAGCACGCTGGAGGGACTCAGGGCGATGCGGTGTAGCAATCGCTTGAGGGTGCGGATCGGCTTGCTCTCGCCGATGAGCTGATCAATCCGCGTGTCCGGATCCGGCTCCGGAACCAGACCGGAGTGGGACTGGTGAAAGGCCATCAGAAAGAGCTGCTGGCCCTGCACATGGTGCAACTGACCGATGATCAGCTCCTGACGAGCTTCAAAGGTAATGATGTGCTGCAGATGGCCGCTCAGCCCCTGCTGGGAGAAGGTGAGCGGGCGGATCCCCAGCTCGCGTCCCTGCAGTTGCTCCTGCTGGCAACCCAGGTGATGGAGCGCTGCCTCGTTGGCGTAGAGCAGCTGACTCTTGTCATCGAGCAGCAGGCAACCCTGATCCATGTTGGTCATCAGATTGAGGAACACCTTGTTGACCCCGTCCGACAGCCCGCGCGAATCGAGTAGCTTGGCCACGAAGATGGCCGAGATATGGCGCACATAGTCGCACACATCCTGCAAATTGTTGTTAAGGCGAGCCTGCTGCTCGGCGTTGAACGCCACCAGACTGATCACCCCGATGCAGCGCTCGTCCACCATGATCGGCACCCCGAGGAAAGCGCGCTCACGGCAGCTCTCCTTGCAGGTACAACCGTCACACACCGGATCATCGCTGGTGTGGGTAACGATCTTCTCCCGCTGGTTATCAATCACATAGCGCAGCAGGCGGGAATCCCCCTCCAGCTGACGACCGAAGAACTTGCCATAGGGCCCGGTGCCAGCCACCCGCACCATATCGGCATCCACAATCTCGACCTCAAGCTGCAGCACACTCGCCAGCATCTTGGCAAAACGCAAGATGGTCGGCTGGATCTGCATCAACAGACATTGGTTGCTCACGGAGCTCATCCATCATTCCTTTTCTTATTGAGCTCCCTCTAAGGGGAGTCATGCTGGCCAGATACTAAGGGATATCAGGAGCAACTACTTCGGGGGGGATCACGAAAAGGGAAATGGCGTGTCGCTACAGCTCGCACTATGTGCAGGCAGGTCCGGGGAAAGAAGATGGTGCGTTATAAACGGCAAAGGGCTGCCTGGCAGCCGGCAACCTGTTGCCGCCAATAGCAATTTTTAACTGGGTGAGCCTGAGTCTGGATTGGATTGGCGCTCTTCGTCTCCACGCGCCTGACGCCGCTCGCTGGCCTCCTTGATAAGCTCCTCCTTCTGCTTGTCGAGATCTGCCAGCAACCGTTGCTTCTCTTCGTCAGACAGCTCGGTACTGCCCTCAATCTCTTTCTTCTTCTCTGCGAGCTCGTCGAGTTTTTCCCTGCTAAGGCCGATACGTTGTGCCAGCAGGTTATCCCACGCGATCTGGGTCAGACTTCGATCCGGATCCTTGCGAGCTAGCGCGGGGCGTTCATAGGTCGCAGAAAAACCATCACGACTCGAATTCAACGTCACCTTGTCGTCCGCAAGTTGGATACTTTTCTGCTGCGGTTCGGCATATTCGCTCGTCCGGGTCGCCCCCAACGCAGGTTGCATTAATTGATATCGGGCTGCACCAATGATCATTGTTCGCTCTCCATTCTCATCTCAACGGCGAACACAGCAATATCTGCACCATTAATGCATTTATGGAATAACGCAAACACGGGAGAAGGCTCCCCGAGCCAGGGTTGTTCAGCTTGGCAAATGGAGCGCCAGCCAGACCGCCAGCGGGATCACCAGCACCGAGAGGGCATTGCCACCAAGCACGATACTGGCCACCTTGTCCGGCTGACAGTGGTACTGCTCGCAGAGCATGTAATTAAGCACGGCTGGCGGCAGCGAGACCGACAACATCAACAGCGGGATCCACTCTGTTTTGAGTGGCAACAGCCAGATCGCCAGCAGCAGCGACAATCCACCCGCCAGCAGATAGAGCAGGTTGCACTTGAGTGCAAGACCAAGGTGATCAAGCTTCCCTTCCATCAGGCGAATGCCTAACGCAAACAGCATCAAGGGCACCGAGATCTGACCAAGCAAGGAGGCCGTGGTCACCACATACTCCGGCAGCGTGATATGCAGGTTGGCCACCAGCAAACCGGCCAGCGCGGCCCACAGCACAGGGCTGCGCAACCAGAGCCAGCGGGAGGTGTTGGCCGAGAGGATAAACATGCCGACCGAGAAGTGGAGCAGGTTGGAGAGCACAAACAGGATCACGATGGCCCCGAGCTGCTGCTCACCAAAGGCAAGCACCATCAGGGGAATACCGAGGTTGCCGGTATTGCGGAACATGGCGGGCAGGATCAGCGCAGCCCGCTCAATCCCCTTGAACCTGAGCAGAGCGAGCAGCAGACCGGGTAACAGAATAACCAGCGCCCCCGCCGCAATCAGCGGTAGATGAGCCCCCAACGCCAGCGGATACTTGACCAGCGCGGAGAAGACCAGCGCCGGAGTAAACAATTCGATATTGGCCAGATTGACATAACCGAGCGTCGCCCCCGGTCGCCATCGCCCATACAGTGCCCCGAGCATCACGACCCCGAACACCGGAATGACGATATTGAGCAGGGCGCTGAACATGACCAGACTCCGTTATAGCTCGTGAGCCGGCTTGCCCATCAGCACGACCGGATCAAGCGTCACATCCAGTGTGCCATTGCTGACCCACAGTTGGCCTTCAGAGATGGTGCAGGTCAGGTGCATGGTGCGCTCAACCATGGCGGTCAACGGCAAGGTCTGGCTATCTGACAGTTCGATGATGCTGAGGTTGTCGTGCTGGCTCAGTTTGCCCTGGTTCTGCTTCCACCAGACGGCTGTACCACGGCCGCCGTAGAGATAGAGCACCACGTGACGGGACCGGTTGCAGGCCTTTTTGAGGCGCTTCTCGTCGGGCTGCCCCAGCTCGATCCAAAGTTCAATTTCGTCGGTGTAATTCTTGTGCCAGAGCTCGGGCTCATCATCAGCACTCAGCCCTTTGGTAAACTCCAGTCGTTCGGCCGCATGCCAGGCAAAGGCAGCGAGGCGGATCATCATCCGCTCATCGGTTTCGGAAGGGTGGCGGGCCAGCGTGAGAGAAAAATCCTGATACACATTGCGGTCCATATCAGACAAGCTGATTTGGGCCTTGAATACGGTAGCCTTGAGCGCCATAGATAACCTTGAACACCTGAGTAAAAACGTGTGAATGGAAAATACGGCCGCCAGTGTAATCAAAATAGCGGTCAGGTTCGACCATCTCAGCCAAAGTTTCCCCCACCTCAGCACAGATAAGTGCTTTAAAAGACTCAAAAAACAAATGCCAGTCCGAAGACTGGCATTTGGCGGTCATGAGAAGCGACTCACTTCTCGGCGGACTGCACCCCGAACGCATTGAGCAGCACACAGCAGGTTACTGCCACCGCCACAAATCCGCTCAGAAAGATAAAGGGCATCACCCCATATCCCAGTACTGTCCAGATGGTGTGTTCAAGAAAACTCATTTTCTGTCCTTCATCCGGTGAAAGGTGTGTTCCTTCTGGCGGATATTGGCTCCGCTCTTGATGCCACTATTTGAACTCAATAAGCGGTTGGGTCCTATGCCACCAAAGTGATAAATGCAGGGTTCATTTGCGCTGGATCAACGTTTTGCCCTCTCTTTACACCATTCAATCCATTACCCGCGCTTGCCAAAGATGACCCACCGTGTCCCCTTTCAGGCTCGCCGCCATCTGGCAGATGCATGCGACCCCGGGGATAGTTCGATACACATAAAAAAATCCGACACCCATTACTGGGTGTCGGATTTTCACACATCACAAGGCTCGTTCAATGGCGCCTTACCTGCTCGGCATTAGCCGAGATGGCACCCCTTTCTATGTTCAGGCGGCTGTGATGATCAGTTGCAGCAGCGCCCTTTCACCAGATTTCCTATGGCTACCACGGTAAACACCAACAGGTAGGCGGCAAAGATGATCACGAGCCACTGGGGCATGGAGAGCGTCAAGAATTGCCAGGTCACTTCAGCGCAATCCCCTTGTGGCATAAACAACCAGGGGATCCACTGATCAAGCGGTGCCCAACTCGGAAAGTCGGCATAAGGGCTGCACACATTAAAGGGTGAGGGATTAACCTGATAATCCACATGCTGTAGCGCCAGCTGCAGGCCACGGAATGCGCTATAGCCCCAAAGCAGCAGAGCACTCCAGCGAACATACCACTTCTCTGGCGCCACCATGCCGAGCAGACCTGCCGCCAGCACACCCAGTGTTGCCAGCCGCTCGTACACGCACATCACACAAGGATGCAAGCCTAATACATGCTGGAAGAAGAGGGCGCACAGCTCAAGGAACAGGGCGGAGGCTGCCAGCAGACCCCAGGCCAGTCGATTGGCTGCTAAACGGCGGAGAAACTCGATCATCTGATTGATCTCACAGAAAAAATAGTGGCTGAATTAGAGCAGAGCATGACCGAAAAGAAAAGAGCCCCAACGGTGCATCAAGGTCAACCCCCGGGATCGGCGGCCAGGGGGTTGTCATCAGCAAAAAGGGCGCTGAGGGCCCTTGAGCTGTGTTACATGGGATTAATGAAGCGCTGACTGCACCGCTGGCAGGGCACTTTCCATCACCAGCCATCCATGCTGATAGAACCACTCGGTGGTTGGGGCGAGCAGCAATTCAACGGCGAAGAACCCGACCACCCCCAGTACCAAGGTGTAGGGCAGAGCCATCCAGACCATGCGGCCATAGGAGAGGCGCAGCAGCGGTGCCAGTGCCGAGGTGAGCATGAACAGGAAAGCAGCTTGGCCATTGGGGGTGGCGACAGAGGGCAAGTTGGTACCTGTATTGATGGCGACCGCCAGCAGATCAAACTGGGCGCGGTCGATGGCACCATTGAGCAGCGCTGTTTTCACTTCGTTGATATAGACGGTGCCGACGAAGACGTTGTCACTGACCATGGAGAGCAGACCGTTCGCCACATAGAAGAGCGCCAATTGTTGATCCCGCTCGGCCGACAGGACCCAGTGGATCACCGGTTTGAATAACTGTTGATCGATAATGACTGCCACTATGCTAAAAAACACCGCCAACAGTGCCGTAAAGGGGAGAGCCTCTTCAAAGGCCTTACCCAAGGCATGCTCTTCGGTAATACCTGTGAGCGAGGTCGCCAGCACTATCACTGATAAACCAATCAAGCCCACGGCGGCAAGATGGAGCGCCAGACCGACGATCAGCCAGACCGCGATCAAGGCTTGTACCATCAACTTGGCTTTGTCTTGCGGTGTGCGTTTGGCATTCTCATGGCGGTTGTACTCCTCCATGATCTTGCGTACCGAGTCGGGCAATTTGGCGCCATAGCCGAACCACTGCATCTTCTCCACCAGTACGCAGGTCAGCAGGCCACAAATAAAGACAGGTACAGAAACGGGGGCCATGCGAATGGCAAACTCACCAAAGTTCCAGCCAGCCTGTTCGCCGATGATCAGGTTTTGCGGCTCACCGACCAGGGTGCAGACGCCACCCAGTGCGGTACCAATGGCAGCATGCATCATCAGACTGCGCAGAAAGGCACGAAATTGTTCGAGGGTCTGATACTGATCCTCTTCCACCTCTTGGTCATGGGTGTGGTCATGTTCATGACCAAAACCCTTGCCGGATGACACCTTGTGGTAGATGGCGTAGAAGCCGGTCGCGACGCTGATCACCACGGCAATGACCGTCAGGGCATCAAGGAAGGCTGACAGAAAGGCAGATACCAGACAGAAAGAGAGGGAGAGCAGGATTTTTGAACGAACCCCGACCAGCAGCTTGGTAAAGACATAAAGCAGTAACTGCTTCATGAAGTAGATGCCCGCCACCATAAAGACCAGCAGCAGTAGCACTTCAATGTTGGCCACCAGTTCATGTTTGACTTGCTCTGCAGAGGTCATGCCGATCAGCACGGCTTCAATAGCCAGCAAGCCACCGGGTTGCAAAGGGTAACATTTCAGGGCCATGGCCAGAGTGAAGATAAATTCAACAACCAGTAGCCAGCCGGCCATGAAAGGATCGAGGTGAAAAGCGATCGGATTGATCACCAGAAATAGCAAAATGGCGTTTTTATACCACTGTGGTGCATTGCCCAAGAAGTTCTTGGCGAATGCCTGCCCTAGGCTTATTGGCATGATGATGGGTCTCAACTCTGTTGTTAGGATCTGCTTCTATGCAGTGAAGGATAGTGTCGCCTGTTCCGCTCGATATTGGCTTTTATCTATCTGATTACTCGTGATTTTAATCAAAAAATGGGTTGTTTATAAATAATAGTGGATGAATATTTCTTCATATGGTTGTTTTGCGACCACCGCTGGGCGGCGTCATCTGGCTTCTGTTATGGGATAAACAGCACTGCCATCACACTATATTTGGCATATGTGAGCAGAGGACTGACCTTATACTTGCCACACTTCCTTGCTTTGATATGATTCAGCCGCCTTTTTGCGTACTACAACAGAGTTAATCCATGGTCATAAAAGCGCAGAGCCCAGCAGGGTTTGCCGAGGAATACATCATCGAGTCCATCTGGAACAATCGCTTTCCTCCCGGATCAATTCTGCCCGCCGAGCGTGAATTATCCGAGTTGATCGGGGTGACTCGCACTACGTTGCGTGAAGTGTTGCAGCGGTTGGCCCGTGATGGCTGGTTGACCATCCAGCATGGTAAACCAACCAAGGTAAACAATTTTTGGGAAACCTCTGGTCTCAATATTCTGGAGACCCTTGCCCGTCTGGATCAAGACAAGGTACCTGAGCTGGTCGCACAGTTGCTCTCTGCCCGTACCCATATCTGCACTATCTTCATTCGGGGTGCGATCCGTCATAACCCGGAGCAGGCAGCAGAGATCCTGCGTGGTGCAGGCTCGGTTGATAAAAATGCGCAAGCCTATGCCGAGTTCGATTATCGTCTGCATCACCAGCTGGCATTTGCTTCCGGTAACCCGATCTACGCCTTGATCCTCAACGGTTTCAAGGGATTGTATAGCCGGGTAGGCAGTTACTACTTCTCTGACAAGCAGACCAGAGAAACTGCGGATGCCTATTATAAGGCGCTACTGAATCTGGCGGAGACCAAAGATCACGATGCCGTGTTCATGACAGTGCGTCAGTACGGTATCGAATCTGGCAAGCTGTGGACCCGCTTGCGGCAGGATATGCCCAGTGATTTGTGTGACAACTGATCCTGTGCCCTCCTAATCGAGGAGGAGGCGGGATCACTCCCGCCGTCCTCTCACACACTTCCCCTTGCCGGGTGTAGAGGATTAGCACCTCTAAGTCACCGGTTGCTCACCACAACAGCAGTGCAGAGTGACAAAAGCCAATAAAAACAATGCCAGTCAGGCTTAACTGACTGGCATTGTTTTTATTGGTTAACTCTTTATGGGTTAACTCTTGCTATATAGCGGTGGTTTGGCAGGAACAGCGCCTCGAAACACGGCTCACTTGGGCCAATGTACCCCTAGCTGTTCGCCGTAGTCCGTCTGACGCTGGAATCCGTCGAGCCGTCCCTTGACCTTGTTCAGCTCACCACTGCCCGCCGCCCACGCCGCGTAGCGCAGCGCCTGACAATCTGCATGGCCCGGTAACGCCGCAATCGCACCGCCCACCTGATTGGCCCCCTGCAGCACCATCTCCTTGAAGCGGGATTCGTAGTCAAACATGCTGGAAAGCAGCCGTCCCCAGCGCTGACGGGCAGGATCGTTACTGTCCGCGCTCTGACGCCAGCGGGGCAGCAACACGGTGGCGTTTGTCGTCACCGTCACCCGATTGAGCTGGCAGCGCCCCGGCAACTGCTCGGTATCCAGCTGCCAATCCACCTGATAACTCGCCTTACCGAGCACAGGTTTGCCATTCACCTTGGGGGCACTCTGGGCAATCGCACGGGCAAGTTGATCAGGGCTGGTTGCATTGACCTCATAAAAACGGACATTGATGCGGGACTCTGGCACCACTTGCGGCCGGCTCGGCTGAGCCTGACTCATCAGGGGCAACAGCAACAACCCGACCCCCACTACTCCATAAACCTTGCTGACCATGCCAGACGACCTTCCTTGATTGCACGGGCGGAGTACCAACCTTGGTGAAACCCACCGCCACACAGATGACGGGTATAGCCTATGTGTGACGACGAGGCGGCGCAATACCATGATGCGACCAGAAATCAGAGCACGCTCACAGGTTGCGTGAGCAGAGTATGGCACAAGGCCAAAACTGTATTTTTATTGAGCATGACGGCTGATGCGTTGCCAGTCGAGATGGTAGTTTTTCACATTGATGTCATGACCATCTATCTGAATAAAATGATCATTTTTAAGACGGTTGGCAAAAAAGTCCTGATCTGCTCCCTCGTTGAGCCACAGCTCGCAAAGACCCCGTTTTCCCTCTTTGGCATAGAATCGCGGAGTGACCAGCAGCGCGACCCCATCTACGCGGATGGCGTGACGGGCCAGGCAGTTTGCTTCGGTGGTTTTGGAGGCCAGCGCGGCAAAACGGGGTGTGTTCCCCTCGGCTACAACCACTACGCCGTAAGAGTGGGGGGCCATGAGACGCCGCATGGCGACCGCCTGATGAGGACCGGTTTGATGAAAACCGTCATTGGTTACCGCAAACACGCAAGTAGGTGAAAATAGCAGCGCAAGCAGAAAAAGACAGCGTTTAACGCCTGTAAAATCACCAATCGCCATATAAAAGCCTCAAAAGACAACCAAGGCTGGCAAGGGTAGGTAGCCAAACCCGCTGGGTAAAGTGCCTTTACCTTTCTTTAATGCTGTTCACGGGGTTAAACGTTGATTTAGCTCACACAACATCCGGTTGCCAGTCGCCAGCCTACCCCTATAGGAATAGACTCCCCCCACTCTCATCCAATCAGAAGGCAACGTATGCTGGAACTCATCGTTGGCACCCTGGTCACCCTGGTGGTGGGCCGTGCCATTTTCAAAGGATACTCCGCGACCGGGGTGCTGCTGAGCGGCGGCTTGCTGCTGCTGGTCATCACCGCCATGATGGGCAAGCCGGTACTGCCGAGCAAGGTGGTCAGCACCGGTTACATCGCGACCGATATCTTCGAATACATCCGCTTCCTGCTCAATGACCGTGGCGGTGGACTGGGGATGCTGATCATGGTGCTGTGCGGCTTCGCCGGCTACATGAGCCATATCGGCGCCAACACCATTCTGGTCAAGCTGGCCAGCAAACCGCTCGGCATCATCAAGTCCCCCTACATCCTGCTGGTTGCCGCCTATCTGGTTGCCTGCGCCATGTCGCTAGCAGTGAGCTCTGCCACTGGCCTCGGCGTGCTGTTGATGGCCACCCTGTTCCCGCTGATGGTCAACATGGGGATCTCCCGTGGCGCGGCTGCGGCCGTGTGCGCCTCGCCAGCCGCCATCATTCTGGCACCGACCTCCGGTGACGTGGTGATGGCTGCTCAGGCCGCCAACATGCCGCTGCTGGATTTTGCCTTCAAGCTGACCCTGCCCATCTCGCTGATTGCCATCGCCTGCATGGCGGTGACTCACTTCTTCTGGCAGCGCTATCTGGATCAGAAGTCTGGCGAGCACAATGAGCCGGTCGCCCCGGGTGATCTGGTCACCACAGCCCCCGCCTTCTACGCCATCCTGCCGTTTACCCCCATCATCGGGGTGCTGGTATTTGACGGTAAATGGGGCCCGCAACTGGATATCGTCACCATCATAGTGATGTGCATGGTGCTGGCCAGCCTGCTGGAGCTGGTGCGGATCCGCAACGGCAAGGAGCTGCTGGACGGGCTGCAGGTCTGCTGGCGTCACATGGCGGATGCCTTCGCCGGTGTGGTCATGCTGCTGGTCGGTGCCGGTGTCTTTGCCCAGGGTCTGATGACCATCGGCTTTATCGACACCCTACTGACCCACGCGCAAGATCTCGGCTCGGGCGGCATGATCATGATGCTGTCACTGGTGGTGATCACCACCCTGGCCGCCTTCACTACCGGCTCGGGCAATGCCCCCTTCTACGCCTTCGTGGAGCTGATCCCCAACCTGGCCACCAGCCTTGGCATCAACCCGGCCTATCTGGTGATCCCGATGCTGCAAGCCTCCAACCTGGGTCGTACCATTTCGCCGGTCTCCGGGGTGGTGGTCGCCTGTGCGGGGATGGGCAAGCTATCGCCGTTCGAAGTGGTCAAGCGCACCAGTATGCCGGTCGCGGTCGGCCTGCTGGTGGTGATCATTGCCACCCAGATCATGGTGCCCGCCTGATCGTTCACCAGCCCGGCATCCTGCCGGGCTGGTATCATCCCCCCCCTTTGCAGTAGACTCGGTGCTCATTTTCCCCCTAAGGAGGACCGAGATGAGTATTACGGTTCAACTTGCCCATTTCAGTGATTGCCACTCCCATTTCGATGGCGCGCCCATGAGCTTCTCCCCTGTCGGTGAAGAGCAGTGGCGTACCCAGTGCGGCGGTTATGCCCGGATCCTAACCCGACTGACCCAACTGCGTGCCCAGGCCGCAACTGCCGGCCAGAGTTTTCTGTTTCTGCACGGTGGTGACTCCTTTCAGGGATCGCTCTATTTCAACCGCTTCAAAGGGCGTGCCAACGCCGACCTGCTCGCCATGCTGGCCCCCGATGCCATGGTGCTCGGCAACCACGAGTTCGATCTGGGCAACGGCCCGCTGGTGGAGTTCTTGCGCCAGCTCGATTTTCCGGTGCTGGCCGCCAATCTGGATAACAGCCAGGAGCCAGCCGACACAACCCTCGGGTTGTGGGATATCCCCCACCTCTACGACGCTCATCAGCCCTGGCATCGCCGGGTGATCGACGGGGTTCCCTTTGCACTGCTCGGCATCACCCTCGCCCAGATGGCTGCCATCGCCAACCCGGATGCCCACACCCGCTTCCATGCGGTTAGCGAGACCCTCACCCGGGTGCTGCGGGAGATAAAGAGCGAAGGGATCCAGCATATCGTGCTGCTGAGCCACCTCGGACTGGATCAGGACAAGCTGCTGGCCGAGCGCTTCCCCGAGCTCAGCCTCATCATCGGCGGCCACACCCACAGCCTGCTGGGGGATCTCGCCCCCCTCGGTCTGCCAAGCGAAGGCAGCTATCCCCTGATGAACAACGGAGTCGCTATCCTGCACGCAGGCCACAGCGCCCTCTGTCTCGGCGTATGCGAGCTCACCTTCGATGAAGCGGGCCGCGTCGTACAAAGCCAGGGACAGCTGGAGTGGCTCCCCTGGCAGCCCTGGCCATTTGCCTCCACGCCACCTGTCGGGCTCACCTTCTGCGAGCCGGACCCACAGCTTGAACAACATCTGGCCAAACGCTATCGGCCGGAAATTGAAACCATGAGTCAACGCATCGTCACCCGACTGGAGGCGCCACTGCCCCATCAGCGGCTGCCGGATGCCACCCTGCCCCACGGCAGCCAACTCGCCCCGCTGGTGGCCCGCGCCATGCTGACTGCCGCACGTGAGCAGGTGGGTGAAGTGGACTTTGCCCTGCACAACGCCGGTGGCGTGCGCTGCTCGCTGGAGCCGGGCCCCTTGAGCGAAGCGGACATTGCCGGTCGCCTGCTGCCGTTTGCCATTCCGCTCACCCTCTATCGGGTGCACGGTCACGAGCTGGCGGAAGCAATGGAAAATGCCATCGACAACGCCACCAACAACGGCGTGATCGGCAATGGCAACGGCAGCTTCCCCTACACCGCGGGGGTGCGCTTCACCTATCAGGCCGATCGGCCCAAGGGTCAGCGCATCACCCGACTGGAGTGGGAACCCACTCCCGGCCAGTGGCAGTTTGTCGATGCGCAACAAATCTATCGCGGGGTATCGAGCGCCTATACCGCCTCCGGCAAGGAGGGCTACACCGCGCTGACCCGAACCCTGACCCAGCACAATCAGGAGCTCGGTATCACCCTGGCCGACGCCTTTATCCGCTGGGCTCGTCATCTGCCCACGCTGGAAGCACAGCCGCCCCTGATTGAGTACATCGGCTGATGTAGGAGGTGGATGGCTGTTGCCACATGCCCCTGACGGCCAATATTGCCGCAGCAAGCGCCCGGTTCCCTTCAAGAACCGGGCTTTTTCGACAATATTTGCCCCACACGGGCCCGCCCCATTGCATCGCACTCACTAGCTCGGCAAGATAGGCCCGCTTTCAAGACCAGCTGCAGGAACAGGCGACTTCATGAATCACTCCATCCGTTTCACCCCTCCTCGCGTCAACCCGGGTATCAAGCCAGCCATCGTGCTGCTGACCGCCCTGCTGGCGCTGCTCTTCTGTCTGCGCAACCCGCTCTTCCACGCCATGGCGCCGGGCTTTGATGCCTCGCTGTTCGCGGTGATGGGCAAGATGTGGAGCGAAGGGGGTGTGCTCTATCGCGACATGATCGACATCAAGGGACCGATGATCTTCGCCCTCGACGCGCTGGGCTATGGACTGGGGGGATTTGTCGGGATCTGGGCGCTGGAGTGGGTGCTCTGCTGGCTCGGACTGCTGGCCAGCTGGCAAGCCTTTGCCCAGCTCGGTCTCTCGTTCAAGGCGCGCCTTGGCGCCATGCTGGCGGTGCTGGCCCTCTACGGCACCCGTTACTACTACGGCAACATGACCGAGGACTGGACCTTCCACCTCGCCCTCATCGCCCAGTGGGCCTTCATCACCCTGCTGCTGGACAAGGGATTTCGCTGGTGGCCCGCGCTGGTGGCGGCCCTCACCTTTGCCATCGTCGCCTGGATGCGCACCAACAACGGCGCCTTCTGGGGCGCCTGGTATCTGGTGTTGTTCTGCCACTGGTGTCTGCACGAGAAGTGGCGTGACGCCATCTTGCTGCTCATCTCCAGCCTGCTGGGGCTGGCGCTGATTGGTGGCCCGCTTTATGCCTACTTCCAGCAACATGATATGCTGGCGGCCTTCAAATACTACGCCTTCGACATCTTCTTCGAAGGGAGCTACGGCAACGGCTTCTCCCCCATGGTAGGCGCCGTCGGCCTGCTGCGCACCGGCCTGGTCATGCTGCTGCCCGCCTTTATCATTCTGATGCTGAGCCGCCGTCAGGAGTGGTATCTGCCCGCCCTGCTGGCGACCCTGTTTGGGGTGCTGTTTACCCTGATCGCCAACTCGGTCTCCGGCCATGTGTTCGATCACTACGACGTGCTCTATCTGCAACTGGCGGTGCTGCCGCTGGCGGTATTGCTGGATCGCAGCGAACAGCAGGCTGATGCCATCGGCCTACTCTGCATCTCGCTGGTCGTCTTGACCGCCAGCTGGCTGCTGGCCCAGCAGCTCGCCTTTGGCTGGAGCACCAAGGAGTGGTCCCTCGAGCGGGTCAACGAGGTGCTCGGTACCAGTCTGCTGTGGGCGCTGCCGGTGCTGATCCTCATTCCCCTCTGGCGGGCCTGGGATGTGCGCAGTGCCACCCCCTGGCTGGCGACGCTGGCCATGCTGCTGCTGATGATCAACAACGCCTGGGAAGGAACCCTCAAGGGGCGCCCCTTCAATCCGGCCGCCCAGGTACGGATCGATCGCATCAAGGCCGAAACCAGCCCGAGCGACAAGATCTGGGTCGATGGCATCCAGCCGCAATATTATCTCTGGACCGATCGCCAGCCGGCATCCGCCTACCTCTTCTTTGCCAACGTCAATCCGCCCTATGACGTGCGCGAGCGAGTGCTGGCCGATATCCAGCGCCAGACTCCCAAGTTCATCATCGCCAAGCCGGATCGGGTGAGCGAGGAGCTTAAAAAGCCCAGCTCCCCCTCCCATCTCGCCTTCTATCAATACCTGACCAGCCACTATGAAGAGGTGGAGCCGGGTCTCTATCGCCGACGCTGATAAGCTCGGGATAAAGCTGGGAAACGGGCATCCTGATCAAGCTGCAAGATCAGCCACAGGATGCCAATACCTTGCACGCTCAGCGGCAACGCTGGTCATCGCCAATGCCCCGTCATGCTGCGCTTGGTGCATGGCGCACCCAGTGCATGCCCACGCACCTTAACCCCCGCCCCTGTTTCAGGTTAAGATAACGACCATTGTTTCCCCCTCGGCGACTCGCCGCGGCAGACCACAGGTACGCCATTGAACCGATTTACCCCATCCAGTGCGGCAAGCGGCCGCGAGCAGCAGGTCTTTACCGTCACCCGCCTCAACAGCGCCGTGCGCATGATCCTGGAGCAGGATCTGGGGCTGGTGTGGCTGACCGGCGAGCTCTCCAATCTGGCGATGCCAAGCTCTGGCCACTGGTACTTTTCGCTCAAAGATCTGGGGGCGCAGGTGCGCTGCGCCATGTTCAAGGGCAACAACCGGCGGGTGGTGTTTCGCCCGCAGGATGGCATGCAGGTGCTGGTGCAGGCGCGGGTCTCTCTCTATGAGCCGCGCGGCGACTACCAGCTGATCATCGAGTCGATGCAGCCCGCGGGCGACGGCGTGTTAGCGCTGCGTTTTGAAGAGCTCAAGCGCCGCCTCGGCGCCGAGGGGCTGTTTGACGAGAGTCGCAAGCGGCCGCTACCCCGTGAACCGCGCGCAGTGGGTCTCATCACCTCCGCCACCGGCGCCGCCCTGCACGATATGCTGACGGTGCTTAAACGGCGTGCGCCGGATCTGCCCATCTTTATCTACCCAACTCAGGTGCAGGGGAGCGCCGCCATCAGCCAGATCGTCGCGGCGATCGCCAAAGCGAACCAGCGCGCCGAGGTAGATGTGCTGATCGTCGGGCGCGGCGGTGGCTCCCTCGAAGATCTCTGGTGCTTTAACGAAGAGGCGGTGGCGCGCGCCATTGCCCACTCCGCTATACCAGTGGTGAGCGCGGTGGGCCACGAGGTGGATGTCACCATCAGCGACTTTGCCGCCGATTTGCGCGCCCCTACCCCGTCGGCTGCCGCCGAGCTGGTGGCGCCGGACAATCAGGCCCGCATTCAGCGCCTCGCCCACCTCAAACAGCGACTGCTGCAAGCGATGAGCCGCCAGCAGACCGCCGCCCGCCACGATTTCATCCTGCTGCAAAAGCGGCTCGACCATCAGGATCCGAAACGGCGGCTGGAGCAGCAATCCCAGCGCCTCGACGAGCTCTCCACCCGTTTGCAGCAGCTATTGCGCCAGCGGTTGCATCAGGGAGAGCGGCGGCTCACCAACCTTGAGCTGCGCCTGCAGGGCAAGAGTCCGGAGCGCTTGCTGGCCGCTGGCAAGCGCCGCCACCAGCTGGCCGAGGAGCGGCTTCATGCGCTGATTGCCAAACGCCAGGATCTGGCCAGCCACCGCCTTGCCATGCTCATCGCCCGCCTCGACGGGGTGAGCCCGCTCGCTACTCTCGGTCGCGGCTACTCCATCACCCGCACTGCGCGTGGCGAAGTCATCAGCCGCGCCGATCAGGTCAGCTGTGGCGACCAGCTCCTCACCACCCTGGCACAAGGGAGCCTGCAGGTGCGGGTCGAGGGGATCGTCAAGGAGTCCGCGCCGTAACCGATAAAAGCCATTAAAGCGGCATCGTTTCCCAAATCGATGCCGCTTTAATGGAACTCGGAGCCGGTGATCTGATCACCACCCTCTCCTTCAAATCAGCATCATGGGCAAGTCGCTTCCCCCCATCACCAACTGGCCTCAATACAACAGGCCTCTGATTAACCGTGGCGAACTCACCTTCTGGATTAATGCCGATGCCATGAACAACTGGTTTCACCACAACCATCACGGAAGATACGGTCATAGCCAGAACCATCTGATGCTCAAAGGGACTTTTTGCCTCACTCTGTGAGCCACTACAAGCCAAGAAATATGGCCGTGCTGGTGAAGCGGAAAGAAGGGAGGGAGCGAAACAGGAGGCTCCTGCATATTCCGACACGCCGAGGAAAAGGGATGCGGGGCTTATCTGGGGCAGCATTGGAAAAGCAAGATTGGAAACGCGGCTACTCCTCTGGGCAGGCACTATGGTGGCAGACAATATAGTTCGCGATTGCCCACATCGGGTCATCTTGCGACCTGCCTCAATGTCGTTGATGTCCCTCGATACTCAGGGCACCACGACTTGATACCTTTTGCTCACCCCCTATTTGGAGTAGATCATGGATCCCTCAACCCCGTTAAGTCTGACGACCCGTTTGCTGCACTGGTCGGTCGCCTTGCTGATGATCGCCTTGACCCTGCTGGGCTATCTGATGGTGAAATTTGAAATATGGGATCTCTACGCCCTGCATAAATCTCTGGGGGTCATTGCACTGGTCTTGATCCTGCCACGCGCCATGATCCGCCTTGGCAAAGGGTGGCCTGCGCCGGTGCGCCAATATCCCGTGTACGAGGCGTTGGCTGCCAAGGCAATCCACTGGGGATTGCTTATTTCAACCCTGCTGATCCCGATTTCCGGTCTCTGTTATTCTGCGGCGGCTGGACGAGGTGTTGCGATATTTGGCTGGTTTATTATTCCGATGAATCCAGATCTCAATGATCCAGACAATGTGATCCCATACAGTGAGTCCATCAGGGATATTGCTCACACCCTTCATGTTTATTTGCCATATATCATACTGGCATTGTTGCTGGTGCATATTGTCGGGGCGTTAAAACATCACCTACTGGATAGAGATAACACCTTGCTGCGGATGGTCGGTCGAAAATCATAAAAAATGGTCATCCCTGTTGTGGCTGGAAATATCCATTGGTAGAGCTTCACCTTTATTTTCCAGAGGCCTGAATTGGGATCCCCACCTTTCAGACAGAGCACCCGTCACTGCTATCAATGAGCAACATATCGATTTCCCCGATCGAGAACAACGAGTCAGAGAGGACATCAAGCCCTCGCTGTTAAACGTAAATTTTCACGCAAACGATTGAACGCAAAAAAGTGTCTGTAATGGCGTATTTTTACATTTTTTGCACAAGTGACAGACCTTGGCGTGTACCGTGACTGTCGATTAGTGGGTTATGGGGAGATGGCTGCAGCGCTGATGGCATAGGATTGCCAGCCCCTTGATCTGGTTGATGATGTGCCTGACGGCAAATGCACAGTCCGTATCACGGAACCACCACTGGACCCAAAAAATGCCACGGTTCACCGGTCAGAGGTGCTTTGGTGGTATGACCACCTGAAGGTGGTCGTTTTATGGTCAAGTTACGGGTTGAAAATGTGATCTGAGCACAGTCATCCAGCCGCGATGGCAATCTGCATCTGAGTGGCCTGGATCTGTGCCAACCCAGCGCAGTTGGGGCGATGGTGCCATGCCGATAGCCGGGGATGTGCTGGCGTCGACCTCGGGGCGGGACACTTGTAGCGGATGCCTGCTGACGATGTCAATGTTGTATAAAACAGCACCTGCTTCACTCTTTTGCATCAAAACGGCCATTTCAGGAGGGATAATCTTGGGTTTTTAGCCTGTTGGCGACCTAAAGTGCGGCTAGACCATAAAAAATCAAAAAAACTTCTTTACCAACACCCGATCGGTCAGTAAACTTCGTCGGCAATATTTTACACCCCCACTTCCTCAACGGTGAGATATTGCCATGCTCAGGATTACCAAAGAAGCGTTGACCTTCGATGATGTATTGTTGGTTCCCGCCCACTCCGATGTTCTTCCCAATACTGCCGATCTGCGTACCCAGCTGACCTCCTCTATCAGCTTGAATATCCCTATGATTTCCGCTGCTATGGACACAGTGACCGATGCCCGTCTGGCTATCGCACTGGCCCAGGAAGGCGGTATCGGCTTTATCCACAAGAACATGTCCATCGAGCAGCAGGCTGCCGAAGTGCGCAAGGTCAAGAAGTACGAAAGTGGTGTGGTCTCTGACCCCGTCACCGTACGCCCTGACATGACCATCGCCCAGGTCAAGGAGCTGAGCCACAAGAACGGCTTCGCCGGTTACCCTGTGGTGACCGAAGGCAACTTGCTGGTCGGTATCATCACCGGCCGTGACGTGCGCTTCGTGATTGATCTCTCCCAGACCGTCGAACAGATCATGACCCAGAAAGATCGCCTGGTCACCGTGCGTGAAGGAGCCCCTCGCGAAGAGGTGGTTGCCCTGATGCAAAAGCACCGTATCGAAAAAGTGCTGGTGGTGAACGCCGACTTCAAACTCAAGGGCATGATCACCGTTAAAGACTTCCAGAAAGCTGAGCGCAAGCCGCACGCCTGTAAAGACGACAAGGGTCGTCTGCGGGTGGGTGCTGCTGTGGGTGCTGGTGCCGGTAACGAAGAGCGCGTTGCAGCGCTGGTGGAAGCCGGTGTAGATGTGCTGCTGATTGACTCCTCTCATGGCCACTCTCAGGGTGTGCTGGACCGCATCAAGGCAACCCGCGATGCCTATCCTGAGTTGCAGATCATCGGTGGCAACGTCGCCACTGCCTCTGGCGCACTGGCGCTGGTCGCGGCTGGCGTCAATGCGGTCAAGGTTGGTATCGGCCCAGGCTCCATCTGTACTACCCGTATCGTGACCGGTGTGGGTGTGCCGCAGATCACCGCAATCTCCGATGCCGTTGAAGCGTTGGAAGGCACCGGTATTCCGGTGATTGCCGATGGTGGCATCCGTTTCTCTGGTGACGTGGCCAAGGCCATCGCCGCTGGCGCCAGCTGCGTCATGGTGGGCTCCATGTTTGCCGGTACTGAAGAGGCGCCGGGCGAAATCGAGCTCTATCAGGGTCGCTCCTTCAAATCCTACCGTGGCATGGGCTCCCTGGGCGCCATGTCCAAGGGCTCCAGCGACCGCTACTTCCAGACCGATAACGCCGCTGACAAGCTGGTGCCGGAAGGGATCGAAGGTCGCGTACCATACAAGGGCCGCCTCAAAGAGATCATCCACCAGCAGATGGGCGGCCTGCGCTCCTCCATGGGTTTGACCGGCTGTGCCACCATCGACGACATGCGCACCAAGGCTGAATTCGTGCGCATCTCCGGCGCTGGGATGAAAGAGTCCCACGTCCACGATGTGACCATTACCAAAGAAGCCCCCAACTATCGGATGGGCTGATCAAGACGGGGCTACGGCCCCGTTTTGTCACCGTTTTTATCCCCGTGATTTTTGTTAAACATCCGCCTGATGCAGGAATAACATGATTAAAAATATTCACGAACACCGTATCCTTATCCTGGATTTCGGTTCTCAGTACACCCAGCTTATCGCCCGCCGTGTCCGTGAAATCGGCGTTTACTGCGAACTGTGGGCTTGGGATGTCACCGAAGCGCAGATCCGCGAATTCAATCCCAACGGCATCATCCTCTCCGGCGGTCCGGAATCCGTGACCGAAGCGGGCAGCCCGCGCGCCCCCGATTATGTGTTCAACGCCGGTGTACCGGTATTTGGCATCTGCTACGGCATGCAGACCATGGCCGAGCAGCTGGGTGGCAAGGTGCAATCCTCCACCGAGCGTGAATTCGGTTACGCCAAGGTGGAAGTGCTGGGCGACTCTGGCAAGACCAGCGCCCTGCTGCGCAACATCGAAGATGCCATCGCTGACAACGGCAACACCCTGCTGGATGTGTGGATGAGCCACGGTGACAAGGTCACCGACATCCCGGCTGACTTCGCCACCATCGCCAGCACCCCGACCTGCCCCCATGCGGCCATGGCCAATGAAGCCAAGCGTTTCTACGGCGTGCAGTTCCACCCGGAAGTGACCCACACCCGTCAGGGTGCCCGCATGCTGGAGCACTTCGTCAAAGATATCTGCGGTTGTGAATGCCTCTGGACCCCGGCCACCATCATCGACGACGCCGTTGCCCGTATCCGCGAGCAGGTGGGTGACGATGAGGTGATCCTCGGTCTCTCCGGTGGTGTCGACTCCTCCGTGGTCGCCATGCTGGTGCATCGTGCCATCGGTGATCGCCTCACCTGCGTGTTCGTCGACAACGGTCTGCTGCGCCTGAACGAAGGTGAGCAGGTGATGGAGATGTTCGGTGATCACTTCGGTCTCAACATCATCAAGGTTGCCGCTGAAGAGCGCTTCCTCTCTGCCCTGGCTGGTGAAGCCGAGCCGGAAGCCAAGCGCAAGATCATCGGTCGCGTGTTCGTGGAAGTGTTCGACGACGAAGCCAAGAAGCTGAAAAACGCCCGTTGGTTGGCACAAGGCACCATCTACCCGGATGTGATCGAATCTGCCGCCAGCGCCACTGGCAAGGCCCACGTCATCAAGTCTCACCACAACGTCGGCGGCCTGCCGGCAGAGATGAAGATGGGTCTGGTCGAGCCGCTGCGCGAACTGTTCAAAGATGAAGTACGCCGCGTTGGTCTGGAGCTGGGCCTGCCCTACGACATGCTCTACCGTCATCCGTTCCCGGGCCCGGGTCTGGGTGTTCGCGTGCTGGGTGAAGTGAAGAAAGAGTACTGCGATATCCTGCGCCGTGCCGATGCCGTCTTCATCGAAGAGCTGCGCAAGGCCGACCTGTACAATCAGGTCAGCCAGGCATTTGCGGTATTCCTGCCGGTGCGCTCCGTTGGCGTGATGGGCGATGGCCGCAAATATGACTGGGTGATTGCCCTGCGCGCCGTTGAGACCATCGACTTTATGACCGCTCACTGGGCCCATCTGCCCTATGACTTCCTCGGTCATGTGTCAAACCGCATCATCAACGAGATCAGCGGTATCTCTCGCGTGGTGTACGACATCTCCGGCAAGCCACCCGCTACCATCGAATGGGAATAAGCCTCTTAATCTGATCCCGGTCAGTTAAGAACATGTGAGTCCCCCAAGCGGGATCAGGGCTCAACAGTGAGGGAGGCATTATGCCTCCCTCTTTTTATTGGTAACCCGTTTACTTTTTATGGGCGCAAGCAGGATGCTAACGCCATAATGAGCCGCCACAAGCGTGATCCCTCGCTGGCTGTTCACGTCATACTCACACTTTTTCCAACATCGGAGTTCTCATGCGTCGATTCAATTTCATGCTCAATGGCAGCCGGTTGATGATGTTCCCCTTCTACGTCTGCATTCTGGTATGCGTGGCCCTGCTGATGGTGAAGTTTGCCATGCAACTCTATCTGCTCTGCATCAACATCATCGAGATCCACTATATGGACCTCATCACCGGCGTGCTAACTCTGGTGGACTTCGTGCTGGTGGCCCAGATGCTGATCCTGGTGGCGGTCTGCGGCTATGTGCAATTTATCCAGACTCAGGAGCAGCGCGAGGCCATCGGCGACAACTGGCTCAGCAAGATCAACTTTGCCTCCCTCAAGCTCATTGTCATCAACTCGCTGGTCACCATCGCCGGGGTAGAAGTGCTCAAAGCCTTCCTCGAAGATGGCATCACCAATGAAGTGGAGATGAAGTGGTCAGTCATCGTCTTTCTCGCCTTCTCGGTCGCCGCACTCATCTATGCCGTAACCGAACGGATGGCGGATCATAAATAGTCGGGCTGGATCACTGTGCTTGTTCAGCCTTGATTCACCAGCAATACAATTGATAACTCTTTTCATTACCCTTACTGCGTTATAAACTTGCTCCCCCCGGGCTGCCCCGCCCGGGTGCTGGAGCCTTTATGACAAGCCTTTCCCTCTCACCCCGACAATTCTGGCAGTGGCTGGCCTACCACCATCAGGCCGCCGAGGGCACCCTCTATCTGATGTTCTTCTCCGGCCTGCTGCTGTGGGAGCCGCTGACCCCGCTCTGGTCGCTGGCACGCTGGAATCTGTTTTTGCATGTGATGCTCTCGCTCACCCTGTTTCCCCTGCTGTTTGGCGCCTTCTGGCTCTCCCATCGCAGCTTGTTGAACCGCAGCAACAAACCCTTTTTACGCACCACGGGGCGGATTATTGAAGCCCTGCTGCTGATCTGTCTGGCCAGCGGCCTGCTGCTGGTGCTGCACGGCACTCCAGGCGATGCCATGGGCAACCTCGCCAGCTGGGCCCACTGGCTGAGCGCGTTGGCGTTAACTCCTCTGGTGCTGCGCCACGCCTGGCGCTGGACCATCTTGAAATGGCGCTCCTGATCCCATGTTGAAGTCATCTCTTTGTGCATGTTTGTCACCCCTGCTGGCACTCGTCCTGCTGCTGGCCAGCCCCTTCGCGTTTGCCCAGCAGATGAGTTCAGGGATGCTCGCCTATGAGGAGGGAAGCGCCCCGCGCCTCGTCACCGCCAACCTGAGCGCAGGTTCCGTCACCCTGCTTGAGCGCGATAGCGGCAAGCGCCTGAAAGAGGTGCAGCTGGCGGGCGATCTGCGCCAGCTGGCCCGCGCCGATGACGGCACCCTGCTGGTCACCGACTACAGCGGCGATCGCCTGCTGCTGCTGGATGATGATCTCGATCTGGAAAAGGCGATCCCCACCGGCCATAGACCCTACGGCGTCATCTTCGATGCCAAGCGGCAGTGGTTCTGGGTCACGTTGTTCGAATCAGCTCGTCTGCAAGCCTACGACACCGAGGGTAAGCTGCAACTGGATGTGGCCACTACCGAGACACCCCGCGGGCTGGCCCTGACCAACGACGATCGCCTGCTGCTCACTCACGCCATGACAGGCCAGCTCGCCATCTATGATCTCGCCAAGCTTGGCCACGGCGCCAAGAACGCTTCGCTTCCCAAGCCCAAGCTCATTACCCTGGCCGAGACCCATAGCGATACGCCAAGCGACTCGCAGGGCTTGCCGCGCCTGCTCGATGGCATCGCCCTCTCCCCCGATGGCAGCGAAGCCTGGCTGCCCCATGTGCTGTGGAGCTTTGACCACCCCTTCCAGTTTCAGAGCACCGTCTTTCCGGCGGTCTCCATCATCGATCTCGATGAGGAGAAAGAGCGAGTCGATGAAAGAAAACAGCTCTTTTTGCAGATCAATCTGCCAAGCGTCGGCAACCGCAGCCAGATCGTCTCCAACCCGTTTGCAGCCCGATTTGCCGCCGACGGCAAGCGGGTCTATCTGACCCTGGCTGGCTCGGAAGATCTGCTGGTGTTTGACCTCTCCCGCAGCGGCAAGTCCAACAACAACCGTCACCGCCGCAAGAAGTTTCAGGGGGGCGCCAAGGCGACCCAGCTCTTGCGCCACCTGCCGGGCCAGAATCCGCGGGACTTGCTGATCGACGGTGACCATATTCTGGTGCACAACGCCATGGGGCAGGATCTCACCCGCCTCAATAGTGGCGGCAGCGGCCCGTTTGCCCGAGTCACGGTCGATGTGCCCCACTTCGCCAAGCTGGTAGAGACGGATCCGCGCCCCAAGCCGCTTCAGCGCGGCGAGCGGCTGTTTAACCTGGGTAACACAGCGTCCAACTCACGCTTCCCCATGGCGGGAGACAACTGGATGAGCTGCAATTCCTGTCATCTGGACGGGTTCAACTTCACCAACCGCTATCTGATGGCGGCACATCGCCAAAAGAGCGGCGACAACGCCATCAACGGCCACGCCAACCTCACCAACATGGTGGCGGGGGATTTTGTCGGCGAATACCTGCGCATGACCCAGCAGACCCAGGGCGGCATGGGCCATGACACCCGCGATGGGGCCGAGGCAGTTGACCCCGCCAAGCCCCAGCCCGAGGTGAAGGCGATGATGGAAGATCTGCACGCCTTCGTCACCGCCGATGGCAACCTCCCCTATCTCGCCAACTGGCTGCGACTCGATGCCCCGCGCACCGATCCCGCCAAGGCGCCGACTACCCACCCGAAGGAGTGGCTCAACTCCGCCTCCTGCCAGAACTGCCACCAACAGGCCTTCAAAGATTGGAGCGAGAGCAACCACCGGCTGATGGGCAACTCCCACCCCTACTACAAGGTGGTGCAGGCGCTGGCCCGCGAAACCGAAGGGGAAGCGTTCGGTCAGTGGTGTCAGGGGTGCCATATGCCCCAGCAGGTGATGACAGGCCAGCTGGATCTGCCCAAGGGCTCCCACATGTTCGAGCAGGGGGGCGCCTCACTCATTGCCGCCCACAAGGCGGGCGAACCTGTGGTGGAGGAAGGGACCGGCTGCGTGCTCTGTCATCGCATCACCAAGGTAGAAGATGCGGGCGGCAACAGCGCCTTTACCGTGAATTTGAAAGACCGCGAGAGCTATGTGTTCGAGGATGCCCCGGGCGGCAGCCTCCAGCACTGGCTGGCCGAGCGGCAGATCAACGCCCGCCCGGCGGCCCACAAAGCCTCCTATCAGAAGGATTTCTACCGCGACGCAGCCCTGTGCAAGTCGTGCCACAACGAGTTTGCCCCAGGTACCGGCGCCAATATCGTCAACACCTGGGACGAGTGGGAAAAATCCAGCTTCGCAAATGCGGAGGATCCCGCCAAACGGCGCACCTGCATCGACTGCCATATGAACCCGGAGCCGGGCAATGGCGGCGCGCCGGTGGCGGGCCAGTCCACCGAAAACGGCACCATGAAAGCGCGTCTCTATCGCCACAACTTTACCGGCGCCCAGCACCAGCTGGTGGGGCTGCGCAATCCCGACCTTGAACAGGAGAGTCTGGCGCTCTTGCGCTCCAGCGCTACCCTCTCCGCCCGTATCGAACAGGCTGCCGATAGTCAGCAGCTGGTGGTGCGGGTCGCCAATACCGGCGCGGGCCATGCCCTGCCCACTGGCGTAGCTGATTTCCGTGAACTCTGGCTGGAGCTGACCGTCACCGACGCCAGCGGCAAGGTGGTGCTTGCCAGCGGCCAGCCGGTGGATGGCGCTGTCCCAGAAGATGCGCGGCTGTTCAGAAAAGTGTTCGGCGATGCCGAGGGCAAGCCGGTGGGGCTCAAGTTCTGGCGCTACGCCAAACTGCTGGAAGATACCCGCATTCCGGCCGATGGCTGGCGCGATGAAGCCTGGCCGCTACCCGCAGATGCCCAAGGGCCCTTCAAGGCCGATATCAAACTCAATTTCCGCACCTACCCCAAGTGGGTCAATGATGCGGTGCGCGCCGCCGAGCCCAGCTTGCCGGAGCCACCCATAGTGCTACTCAATCGGCTGCAACTTACCTTGCAGCCTCTCCCCGTCACGCCCGCTACGGAGCCTCAATCCTGATGTTTGCAAGTTTTCTTATTACCCTGCGCGAGGGGCTGGAAGCCTTCCTGCTGGTCGGCATCTGCCTCTCCTACCTCGCCAAGCTGGGGGCGAGTCGCAACAACAAGTTCATCTATCTGGGGGTGGGGCTTGGCCTTATCGCCTCACTTGTCGTCGCCTTCCTGTTCCAGGTGGTGGTGAGCCAGTTCGAGAGCGAGCGCTACAACCACCTCTTGATGGCGGGGATCCTGATGTTTGCCACTCTGGTGCTCACCTATATGGCGATCTGGATGCAAAAACAGGCCAAATCCCAGGTGGGGGCCATGACAGCGCGCATCGATGCGGCCATCGATGGCGGCAACCTGTTTGGTCTGGTGCTGCTTGCCTTTCTGGCGGTGATGCGCGAAGGGTTTGAAACCGTGCTCTTCTTCTCCGCCCTGCTCTACTCCGGGCAAGGGGTCGATCTGCAATCCGGCCTGATGGGCGCGCTGGCGGGGCTGCTGGTCTCCATCGCGCTGGTGTGGGGACTGCTGCGCTCCACCCGCAAGGTGGCGCTGGCTCCCTTCTTCCGCTGGACCGGCCTGCTTATCATCATCATCGCCGCAGGTCTGCTGTCGTCCGCCGTCAACATGTTGCAGGCGGCAGATATCATCACCTTCTGGACCACGCCGGTGTTCGACATCAGCCACATTCTCGACGATCAGGGGGTATTTGGTACCTTCCTGCGCGCCCTGTTTGGCTACAATGCCTCACCCGCTGGCTTGCAGCTGCTGACCTGGGCCCTCTATCTGGCGATTTTCGTTACCCTCTGGCAGCGCAGCTATCGTCCACAGGTGAGTGCCGCGACTGGCAAGGGCTGAGCCCGCACGCCCTGTGGTAGCAAGGCCACGGGGTAACAACACCATTCGGGAGCCGCGCCCTGGTGCGGTTCCCCTATCTATCAAGCAGTTTCGGAAAACGTCATGAGCGATAACAACAAGAAGCACATTGCAGTGCTGGGTGCCGGCCCAGCCGGTTTGATGGCTGCCTGGCGCCTGCGCCGCGCCGGTTTTGCAGTCACCCTGTTCGAGCAGGAGCCGGTGGTCGGCGGCATGTGTGCTACCCAGACCTTCAAGGGGCACGATGGCGAGTATCGCTTCGACTACGGCGGCCACCGTTTTATCACCAAGAACCCCGAGCTGCTCGCCTTTATCGACGAGCTGATGGGGGACGATCTGCTCCACGCCGATCGCAAGAGCGTGATCCGCTTTGGCGGGCGCACCTATGACTACCCCCTCAATCTAACCAACCTGCTCAAGACAGCCCCGCTGCCGCTGATGGCCGGTGCGGTGAAGGACTTGCTGCTGTTGCCCTTTAGCAAGAAGCCGGATGATTTCGCCAAGGCGAGCTTTGCCGAGTGGATCCAGAGCCACTTCGGCCGCACCCTCTATCGCCAGTTCTTCGAGGGCTACACCGGCAAACTGTGGGGCATCAACCCGGACAAGCTCTCCGCCGACTGGGCTGGTCAGCGCATCAGCTTGATTGATCTCAAAGACGTGGCTCGCCGCCTGCTGCCAAGGCGCAACGGCAACCTCTCGGTGCGCACCTATGCCCGCAAATATCGTTATCCAAAGTATGGTTTCGGCCAGATCTTCACCACCCTGGGCGAGCGGCTGGTGGCAGAGGGGGCCCTGCTCAAAACCGGCACCACCATCACCCGCCTTGAGCAGGCTGATGGCCGAATTGAACGGGTTTATTGGAAACAAGATGACGTTGAGCAGAGCGAGCGCTTTGATCAGGTGATCTCCACCCTGCCGCTGCCACTCACCTGCCAGCATCTGGGCTTGCCGTGCGATCTGCACTACCGGTCGCTTCGCTTCGTCAATATGCCGCTCAAACAGGAGAACCTGTCGGACAACACCTGGCAGTACCTCTCCGACCCCCATATCCTGGCCACCCGCCTGCAGGAGCCGCGCCGCCGCAGCCCCTTTATGGCGCCCCAGGGCCAGACCTCGGTGATGCTGGAGATCCCCTGCAATCCGGGGGATGCCACCTGGCAGGCGCCGCTCTCTGATCTGCGCGGTCGGGTTACCGCCGATCTCGCGAGCCTCGGGGTCGATACCACCAAGCTTGGCGATGAAACTTTTGAAGCGCGCAGCGAATACGCCTATCCGCTGATGGATTTGGGCTATCAGACTCGCCGCAACGAAGCCATCAAGGCGCTGATGCCGATCAGTAACCTCATCATGACCGGCCGTCAGGGGACATTCCGCTACATCTTCACCGACACAGCCATGGAGATGGGGATGATGGCCGCCGACATGGTGATCGACGGGGTGGACAGACGCCACGCCATCTTTAACCATCGCAACGAAAATACCGTGATCGAAACCCAGAGCGTGGCCTAATGGCCGCGCCATTGGCATAACCTCTTGGCATAAGTAAGGAGAACAGGATGACCATCCGCCCGGGTTTACTCGCCCTCACCCTGCTGTTGACGTTCAGCGGACTGACCCTCAGCGAACAGGCGCAGGCATACTCCTATGCCGCCGCCGGCAAGGAGCCACTGATCGACGCCCGCGAGACGCTGCTTGGCGCTGCCACTGACGGCAAAGATGCCAGCGCCACCTTGAGCGAGATTGCCGACGAGCTGACCTATCTGGAGCAGCACCACAAGGTGGAACTGCAAGCGCCGCTGGCGGCCGCCATCAAGGGGAAAGACGCCGCCACCACTGCCGCCCTGCTCAATCGCGCTTACAAGGCGGAGATCGAGCGCCGCCTCGAAGGGGCCAGCCAGAATCTTGGCGACTACCAGACCGCCAAGGTGCTGGTGGTCAAGAGCAAGCGCTTCCTCGACTTGATCCTCCCCTCCCTCAGCGAAGGGGATCGCAAGGCCGCCGAACAGGCGCTAGCCAAGGTGCTCGATGCCATCGGCAACCCGGGGGTATTCGGGGTGGGTGCCAAGCCCGCCGATGCCGCCGCCTTTAGCGATGCAGAAAAAGCGCTGATGGCCGTGCTGGCGCCGCTTTGATGGCCTCTCATCGATGATGACAGCCCCCCTCATCCCCAACCCTTCTCCCGCAAGGGGAGAAGGGGGGCGTCACCACGGCCGATTACGCTTCGCTAATCGACCCTACTTACTGCTCCTGTTACTGCTCCTGCTGCAACTGGCTTGGCTCGGCTGGCTGCTGGCCTTCCCTGTGGCACTCGATTCCGACGACGCCCTCAATTTCGCCCACGGGGTGACGCGCTTTAGCGTGCTGGAGTTCTCCCCCCACTTTCCGGGCTACCCCGCCTTTATCTGGCTGGCGCGTCTTGTCAATCTGCTGGTGGACGATCCGGCCCGCGCGGTGCAGTGGGCAAGCCTGCTCGGTAGCAGTTTGCTGGCGCCGCTCGCCACCTTGCTGGCGGTCAGATTGTGGCAACGGCCAAGCCTGCTCGCCCCGGTCTGGCTGCTGGTGCTGGCCCTGCCGCTTACACCTACGCTGGCGCTCTCCGGCCTCTCGGATGGGCCCGCGCTCGCCGCCTGGCTCGGGGCGCTGCTGGCCTTGCAGCAGCGCAGATTCGCGCTGGCGGGTCTGTTACTGGGCTTGCTGCTGGCGCTGCGCCCCTCCTACTTCGTGCTGGCGCTGCTGCCGCTCTGGCTGGGGATGGCGCAGCAGGAGACGCGCGTCAGGTTTGTGCTCCCCATCGCGTTGGTTGGGCTAGCCTGCCTGCTGTTTGTCTGGCAAGCCGATGGCTGGGCCTATTTCAGCGAGGGGCGGCGCTTTACCGACGGCCACTTTACCCTGTGGGGCAACACGGCGGCGGCCCACGGCGATCGGCTGCTCAGCTGGGCGCACACCCTCAACAAGCAGCTGACTCCGCTCGGGCCCCTGGCTGTCGGAGCCTTGCTGGTACTGCCGATCTGGCCAAGATCAAAAGACCACCCTGCCGCCCTATCCCCGCTCTGGACGCTCTACTGGCTCGCCCTGCTGCTCTGGACCCTGTTTGGCCAAAATCCCGACAATCCCCGCCATCTGGCACCCATCACCCTGCTCGGTATCGTGCTGCTGGCAGGCTGGCTGCCACGCCGTGGCGAGGGGCTAGCAGCGGTGGCTGGATTGCTGCTGCTCGCGGCAACCGTCACCCTGCCCCGTCCGCCCGCCATGGTGCAGGCAGCCAGGCTGGCAGAAAAAGCCTGCCCGGCGCTGGTGACCCAGTGGGGAGTGCGGCTGCTGCGGGAGACCACGGCCCTGCCGGTGACCGATGGCTGGTATAAGGGAGATGCGGCGCTGGCGCTCTCTCAGGGAGCCTGTCGCCTCAGTCGCCGCCCCATCGCAGCGAGCGAGATGCCCACTGCGGCGCGCCAGCACTGGTTTGCCCCGCGCTTTGCCGCCGAGCCCGGACTCTGGCTTGCCATACCCTCACCGGTGACCGTTGAATCACCAATGACAAACAACATAAAAAGAGCGCAAAACTCACCCAAATGACTCAAAAAGAGGGTTGCGACTCGGTTACACTCACTGCGCATCCATAACAAGTGAGTCTCCTTATGCGTATGACCAGAGAGTGGCTATGGGTTCCACTGGCACTGATGACCGCAACCGCCCTGCTATTGCTGCCATTTTGGCTACGTGGGGGCAGTCAGGGTCACGATCTGTTTCACCATCTGCTATCTGGTCATTTTTTTGCGGTGCAACTGTGGCAAGGGGAGATCTATCCCCGCTGGCTGATGGAGATGAACGGTGCCTTCGGCAGCCCGGCATTCTTCTTTTATCCCCCACTCCCCTACTATGTGAGTGCCCTGTTCGCTGGCCCCGAGCCCCTCGCCCATCACGCCATGATCCCCCTGCTCTGGAGCAACACTCTGGCGCTCGGTTTATCCGGGCTGTTTGCTTATCTCTGGCTACGCCCCTTTGCCACGTCAGGGCGCGCGCTGGCCGCCAGCCTGCTCTACATGGCGCTGCCCTATCATCTGGCGATCGATATCTATGCCCGCTTTGCACTGGCCGAGAGCTGGGCCTTTGTCTGGGCACCGCTGGCGCTGCTGGCCCAAGATCGCCTCTGCCGCCGAGCCCCTTTTGCCCTGCTGTTGCTCGCACTGGCAGTGGCCTTGCTGACCCTCTCCCATCTGCCGAGCACCCTACTCATTTTGGGGTTGCTCACAGTGCGCAGCCTGCTGTTGGCCTGGCGCAGCAAGATAACCCTGCACCTCTGGCCCACCCTGCTGGGCCAACTCTGGGGACTGGCGATGGCCAGCCTGCTGCTGCCAGCCTTGCTGGATCAGGGGGGGATCTCCATGGGTCAGATGCGCATTGGCATGTTCGAGTTTCACCGCAATTTCCTTGACCGTCTGCCCGAAAGTAGTAGTGACTGGCGTTTTCGCGGCCATCTGGCCTGGCTGACCCTGCTCACCCTCGTCCTGCTACTGGTGGCATGGGCTGCCGCCCGCGAACCACGCCATCCGGAACTGCTGATCTGGGGCACCCTGGGCACCCTCAGCTTTTTAATGATGCTCCCCTTGAGCGAGCCACTCTGGCACCTGCTGCCTCCGCTACAGCTGGTGCAGTTTCCCTGGCGGCTCAATCTGCTGCTGGTGATTGCCACCGTCGCGGTAGTGGCGCTGGGCGTCCCCGCCTATCGACCATGGCAATGGCTCTGGTGGACGGTGCTGGCCCTCACCCTGCTCTCGCAAGCTGTCTATGTGCATGAATCGCCGCTCACCCAGGCGCCGCAAAAGAGCGCGCTGGACGGGGAGTTTGACAGCAAACGCAGCGCCCGCGAATACCGGCCAAAGCAGGTGCCAAAAGGCATGTTTGCCCCGACCCTGCTGGCCTGGAAAGATGAATTTCAACCCGCAGTCACCACAGAGCAGCAAGGGATCTCGTGGCAGATCCTCAACTGGCAGCCACGGCAGATCGTCCTGACCGTCGATGCGCCAGCCCCTGCCAAACTGATCCTGCACCAATTTGACTACCCGGGCTGGCAAGCCAGGCTGGATGACACCTTGCCACTGACCATCAGCAGCACCCGCAATGGGCTGATACAGGTGTGGGTGCCTGCTGGTCGCCATCAGGTTACCTTCACCCTGACCGCCCGCTGGCCGGAGCGGCTCGGTTACGGCCTCTCTCTCATCGCCTGGTTGATCTGGAGCCTGCTGCTGGCCAGTCAGATCCGCACCCTGCGGCGCCAGCGCCAAGGCTAACACCTGCCCCCTCCGGTGAGGGGGCAGTAACGCCATGCTCGGCGACGCTAAAGCTGATAGAATTCCCGCTCTTCTTCTGCCGCCATAGTTCACGACCGGATAACTTATGCCCCACAGACATCCCCTCCCTCTCTCACCCCGCTTTCTATTTATTCTGCTTGGCGCGTTGGCAGGCCTGACTCCGCTGGCGGTGGACATGTACCTGCCCGCTATCCCGGCCATTGCCCGGGACTTGGCCACCAGCATTGATGGGGCCCAGCTCACCATCAGCGCCTTTTTAGGCGGCTTTGCCATCGGCCAGCTCTTCTACGGCCCGCTGGCCGACAGCTACGGCCGCAAGCCGGTGATCCTGATCGGGCTCACCATGTTTGCCATCGCATCTGTGGGTTGTGCCATGGCAGATTCACTGCCGGAGCTGCTGGCTTATCGGATGTTGCAGGCGGCTGGCGGCGCAGCAGGATCTGTGGTGGTCAATGCCCTGCTGCGCGACCTTTTCGAGAAGGATGCGTTTTCCCGCGCCATGTCATTCGTCATTCTGGTGATGACGCTGGCACCGCTGGTCGCCCCTGTGATTGGCGGCTATATCAGCGCCCATACCAGCTGGCGAGTGATCTTCTGGCTGCTGGTGGGGATCAGCCTGCTGGTGTCCTTGGTGATGCAGTGGAAAATTCAGGAAACCCTCAAACCCGAACACCGCCAGCCCCTTAATCTCGGCCAGATCCTCAAGAACTACTGGGGGGTGCTCTCCCATCGCGGCGCCATGGGCTACGTCCTGTGCGGTGCCCTCTCCAGCTCAGGCATGTTCGCTTTTCTCAGCGCCTCACCCTACGTCTATATCGAATACTTCAAGGTGCCGACCGAGCACTACGGCTGGCTGTTTGGCCTCAATATCCTGCTGATGATGGTGGTCACCTTCGTCAA
This sequence comes from Aeromonas sp. EERV15, assembly GCF_900079845.1. NCBI lineage: Bacteria > Pseudomonadati > Pseudomonadota > Gammaproteobacteria > Aeromonadales > Aeromonadaceae > Aeromonas > Aeromonas sp. EERV15. Next base: position 110,569 of record NZ_FKKY02000013.1, read on the forward strand.
TAGCCGACTGGTGAAAGGGGTGGGTTCTGAGCGGATGCTGCAATACGGCCTGCTGGTGCTGCCCTGTGCGGGCGCCCTGCTGATCTACAACGCCTGGAGCCAGACCGGCGGCCTGTGGGGCATAGTGATTCCGGTGGTGCTCTTTATCGGCCACATCAGTCTGGTGGGCGCCAATGCCATGACCGGCCTGATGGGGCAGTTCCCCCAGTCAGCGGGCACAGCTTCCGCGCTGGCGGGCACCTTGCGCTTTGGCATCGGCGCCCTGGTCGGCATTCTGGTTAACCTCAATCCCCCCCAATCGCCACTGCCCATGGCCATCGCCATCGCCTGCTGTGGCGTGGGATCGGCCCTGAGCTACTGGGTATTGAAAACGCCCAGTGAGTAACGCGGCTGGCCCGGAACATCACCGGGCCAACCTCCCTATCGCTTAGACCCTCCCCTGATTGATCCACACATGGGCACCGATACTGATCAGGTAACCCAGCGTGATGGCCGCCATCCATGTCAGCTGCCCCACAAAGGTATGGATGCCATGCGCTTGCCCCACCCCGTCAAAAGATGGGTTGCCGAGCTGTCGAACTCCTGCCCTCGTTTGGGGGTGAAAGCATCTCTAATGTGATTGGTATTATCCCCCCCCCTTTTTCCGTGTGGGATGCTCCTGCGGGTTGGCTACGGCTCCCCGCTGCGACTCACACGGCATGCCCTTGTCTAACAGACAGCATGGCCACGCAATTCCGAATTCAATCCCGAATTCAATTTCGAATTTTGTATATAACTAAGAATAATTTGTTGTTTCCGTCTTTCTAAACCGCACAGTAGCATCCCCCTCATCCAAATGGCGCAATCACCCGGGCTCACTATGCCACGCTGTCGCGCCACCCCGTTTGCCGCTCATCAGCGCCCGCCAACTCTGGCGGCAGAGCAAAAGATAACGAAAGAGTGAGGAGGTGCACATGGAACATTCACCACTGCCAATCATCGATCTGGCCGCCCTCAACGGGGCGCCCGACACGCGTCGCCCTATGCTGGCCAAACTGGCAGCAGCTGCCCGCGAGGTGGGCTTTTTCTATCTGACAGGACACGGTCTGAGTGACGCCGAGCAGCGGGAGACCCTGGCGCTGGCAGAGCGCTTCTTTGCCCTGCCGGAGCAGGAGAAGCTGGCGGTGCAGATGGTCAACAGCCCCCACTTTCGCGGCTACAACCGGGTCGGCGCCGAGCTGACCCGCCAGCGGCCGGATCTGCGGGAGCAGTTCGATATCATGAACGAGGTGCAGGCTCTGCCTTCGTCACAGATCCGTGAACCCTGGCAGCGGTTGATCGGCCCCAACCAGTGGCCGACCGCCCTGCCCGAGATGAAAGCCCATCTGCTGGCGTGGCAGGAGCGGCTGAGCGGTATCACCCTCACCCTGCTAGCCGCCTTTGCCGAGGTGCTGGAGCAACCGGCCGGAGTGTTTGACGCCAGCATTCGCGGCGCCCCCTACCAGCACATGAAGCTCATTCACTACCCGGGGCAAGAGGCGGGTAGCAGCAGTCAGGGGGTCGGCGCCCACAAGGATCCCGGCTACCTGACCCTGGTAATGCAGGATGACCACTCCGGGCTGGAGGTCGAGACGGCCGACGGCTGGACCCCTGCGCCGCCCCTGCCGGGGGCGCTGGTGGTCAATATCGGCGAGCTGCTGGAGCTTGCCTCCAACGGTTATCTCAAAGCGACCCTGCATCGGGTGGTGAGCCCGCCGCCTGGGGTTTCACGCCTCTCCTGCGCCTTCTTTATGGCGGCGCGGCTCGATGCCACCGTGCCGCTGCTCACCCTCTCCCCCGAGCTGGCAACGCAGGCGCAAGGGCCGGAGAGTGACCCGGCCAACCCGCTCTTCTATCAGGTGGGGGAGAACGTGCTCAAGGGGCGGCTGCGCTCCCACCCGGATGTGGCGGCGCGTCACTATGCTGCTCCCTATGCCAGCAACTACGCCGTGCCATCGCAGCCGAGGGAGCTGTCGAAGGAGCAGCGGGAGCGGGAGCCCGCCTGAACCAGCGGGATCCTGGACATCGCCCGAACGAATATGTCACCGGAAGGGACGCCAGTTGCGCCCCTTCATATCGATTTTAAACGCGGAATATCAGGGCCAGCAGCTGGCCCGAACGGAGTAATACGATGAAATTCAAGACCATGAGCGTACACAGTGGCCAGCGGATCGATCCCCAGACCGGCGCCCTCACCACCCCGCTCTACCAGAGCAGCACCTTCAGCTACTTCAACGCCCAGGCGGGCAAGGATCGCTTTGCCGGTCAGGCCCCCGGTTTTATATACAGCCGCTTTGGCAACCCCACCACCGCCGAGCTGGAGCAGAAACTGGCTGCGCTGGAGGGTGCCGATGAAGCGCTGGTGGTAGCGAGCGGCATGGCGGCGGTGAGCGCCATCATGTATGCACTGGCCGACAGTGGCGATGAAGTGGCCTATATCGGCCCGCTCTATGGCGGCACCGATGCCTTCCTCAAGCAGACTTTCAGCCGAGCTGGTATCAAGGTCACCGCCTACGAGAGCGATCAGGATCTGCTGGCCAACATCCGCCCCGCCACCAAGGTGGTACTGTTCGAAACCCTGACCAACCCCACCCTCAAGGTGGTGGATCCGCGACTGGTAGTGGAAGCGGCCCGCAAAGTGGGCGCCATCACAGTGTGTGACAACACCTTCCTTACCCCCTACCTGCTGCGCCCGCTGGAGCTCGGGGTCGATGTGGTGATGCACAGCGGCACCAAATATCTGGGGGGCCACGGCGACATCATTGCCGGGGTGGTGGCGGGCTCTCACGCCTTGATGAAATCGATCCGCACCGTGGCCCTCAAGCATATTGGCTCCCCCATTGGCCCCCAGGAGGCCTACCTGCTGCAACGGGGGGTCAAGACCCTGCCGCTGCGGATGGATGCTCACCTGCACAATGCGCAGAAGGTTGCCGAGTTTCTGGCGGCCCATCCGGCGGTGAAGAAGGTGATCTACCCGGGCCTTGCCAACCACCCGGGCCACGATGCCCTCGGCGCCTTCGCCAGTGGCTTTGGCGGCATGGTGAGTATTGAACTTGAAGGAGGCTTTGCCCGCTGCGCCACCCTGCTCGACAACCTGCAGCTGTTCGTGCAGGCGGTGAGTTTGGGCGATCTGGAGAGTCTGGCCTGCCATCCGGCCAGTACCACCCACGCCGCCATGGACGAGGCGAGCCGTCTCGCCGCCGGGGTCAATGACGATCTGATCCGCTTCAGCATCGGGGTGGAAGATGCCGACGATCTGATCGCCGATCTGGCCGCCGCGCTGGCGCTGATCTAGCCCAAGGGGCACTTGTCACACGCCCGCAAAACAGTGGCGAGTGACAATCCCCAAAAACAACCGCGGCCCATAACGGGCCGCGGTTGTTTGATGCTGTTATCGGCAGTAAAGGAAGCCTTACTCCTCCCAGACCACCGCGTGGGAGGATGACCAGTCATCCCCCAGTCGAGCATATTTATGCTCCAGCAGGTGACGCTTGATCTTCATGGTCGGGGTCAACACGCCGTTCTCGATATTCCAGGGGGTCTTCACCACCAGAATGCCGCGAATTTTGGCATGGGATTCCAGCTGATCGTTGACCCGCACCCGCGCCGCCTCCAACTTGGCATTCACCTCTTCCCGATTACCCTTCATGGCGCTCTCGGCCAGCTGTACCAGTGCGATGGGCTGGGGCATGCCATAACCAATCACGCAAAGCTGCTCTATGATGGGCTCTTGCCCCAGCAGTCCCTCGATAGGCACCGGCGCTACATATTTGCCCTTGGCGGTCTTGAACACGTCCTTCATCCGGCCAGTGATGGTGAGGTAACCCTCCCGGTCCAGCTTGCCCATATCGCCGGTGTGCAGCCACCCTTCCGCATCGATGGCCTCAGCGCTGTGCTCGGGATCCTTGTAGTAACCCAGCATCATCCCTTCACAGCGACAGAGGATCTCCCCCTCGTCGGAGATCTTGATGTTCACCCCGAGCCCCGCCTTGCCGACGGTGCCGATCTTGTCGGCGCGGAACGGATAATTGATGGTGGAGTAAGCGTGGTTCTCGGTCATGCCCCAGGCTTCGGTCACCTTGAGGCCGATGCTCAGATACCACTGCAACAGCGCAGGGGAGACAGGCGCAGAGCCGCAGCCGAGCACCCGGGCCTGATCCAGCCCCAACCCCTTCTGTAGCTTGCGTTTGATGAGGCCCGAAATGAACGGGATCTTGAGCAGCAACTCCAGTTTCTGCTGAGGCAGCTTCTCGTGGATCTTGATGCGAAACATCGCCCACAGCCGCGGCACCGAGATAAAGACGGTGGGACGGCAGCGTTTGACGTCTTCGATAAAGGTGTCGAGGGATTCGGGGAAGGCGATTTCGGCGCAGCCATACAAGCTGCCGCCGTAGACATAGACCCGCTCGGTAATGTGGGCCAGCGGCAGATAGGAGAAGCCGCGATCAGTGGCGCACAATCCCACCGTTTCCACCAGCTTCTCGCAAGACCAGGCGTAGCGCTCGACGCTCAGCATGGCCCCTTTCGGCTTGCCGGTACTGCCGGAGGTGTAGACCAGACTCAGCAGAGAGTCAGGGGCCTGCACCGGGCTGTCAGAAATTGGTTCGTGGGCTTCCAGCAGGTCATCCCACTGATGGCTGGCTGGCATGGTGTCGTAGGGGAAGGCGATGCGCAGCAGATCGGCAGGGACGCCTGCCTCCTGACTCTTCCAGTCATCCAGCTTGCCAATGAAAATGGCTTTGGCCTCGCTGTGGCGCAGCACGTACTCGATGGTGTCGACGTTGGCTGTCGGATAGATGGGCACGCTCACATACTGCCCCATCTGCATCGCCAGATCGGCGATAAACCATTGGGCGCAGTTCTTGGAAAGCAGCGCTACCTTGTCACCGGAAACCAGACCCAAGTGACGTAAGGCCGTCACCATCCGCCGCGCTTCATCGGCCACTTCACCCCAGGTGAAGTCGACGTATTCGCGGTTGATAGTTTGACGTAGATAGGTTCGATCAGGACACTGCCGCTCCCAGTGATAGAGCATCTCGAGCGGCAGTTTTTGAGCAATACTGGGTGTGGAAGCCATAGTTTAATCCCTGAAACAAAAGGCGAAACTTATTATTAACCTTTCACTAACTTCAGGGAAGAATAAACTCAAACTTCAGTTTGAAATGTGTATCCGATCAAGCTTCTGCATCTTGTTGCAAACGAATCCACATCGCCTGCACCAATTTCTCATCCTCTTCGGATAGCTCACCTTGCAAGATCGCCTCGTTGAGGCTGCGCAATACATAGCTTTTGATATCTCGTACCAGCGTCTTGCCTTCCAGTTCGGCCCGGGCAACTGCCAACGAGATATGACCTCGCAAGTAACCACCGGCAAACAGCTCATCTTCGGTTGCGGTGGCAACCATGCTGTCGATCAGTCCCAACAACTTGTGCTCAAAATCGTGAATTGTCATGTAACGCAGCCTCATTTCCAGAGTGGCTGGCAAAAAAATTGCCGGGAAAATAATTCGGGGGTGTGGAACCGCAATTCGGGTGACTGCGGCTCTCTGGCGCCAGGCCAGCAGCGTCCTTGGCGTCCTATTCCGGGTTGGCCACCGGGTAGATGACCTGATCCTTGTATCCCGTGGTTATTTGCAGATAACCACGCAACGCCCGGTTCAATTGCGGATCATCGGTGTCCACCAGCAGCGGTCTGCCCGCGAGGGCAGCCAGCTTGGCTTTGGTTGCCAGCACCTGGATATTGTCCAGCCCGACACACCGAATCACCTCAGGACTCAATTGCTGATTTCCGCGCCCGAACAGATGTCCCTGTCCGCCGATCAGGGTAATGATCAGTCGGCAGCGACGGCCACGGATCCGGGTCAGGATCTCGACGGCGCTGAGATCCTGCCCGATAAGTCGGCCATTTTCCACCAGATCCACACCGAGCAAGCTATTTTCCAGACCCAGCTCAGCCATGCAGGCCGCCACCGTGCTGCCGGAGCCCATCAGATAGAGGGTATCGGGCTCCATCTGCTCCACCACACCGGCGGCCAAGTCGGCCAGCACCAGCTCTTCAGACTCCCGGCCACCCTGTTTGACCGCCTGCACATAACGCAGATCGCCGGGCACCTTCAGCTGGCCGTAGTGGCGGGCCCGCACCTTGCCGGCACGAAACGCCTCCTCGTCGATGTCACGCACCTCGGCATCGATCAGGCTAAGCAATTCCCCTGCGATCATCCGTGCCACCACCCGCCCGCTGGCGGCCGGGGTCACCCCGTAGACCCCGGAGTGGATCTTGCAGCCAGCCGGAATGCCAAGCACATGACAAGACTCCCCGACCGCCGCGCAGATATCCCGCGCGGTGCCATCGCCACCGGCAAACAGCAGCAGATCGACCCCCGCTTCGCGCATCAGCTCGGCCGCATGGCGGGTATCGTCGGCAGAGGTCATCTCTGCGGTCGAACGATAGATGACCCGACAGGGCAGCCCCAAGGAGCGGGCTACTGTCTCCCCCATCTCTCCCGCCACCGTCAGCAGTTCGAACGGAGCGCTCAGCTCGCACAGTGGCAACAAGGCTTGCCGCGCCCGCTCCTGCGCTTTGGGCTCTGCGCCACGGGCCAGCGCCTCGGCAACCATGCCATCACTACCCTTGAGGCCCACTGCGCCGCCAATCCCGGCGACCGGATTAATGATGAACCCTAATCGAAACATGCCTACCTCCCTTGCGATGTTGGCATTTTTATCTTTTTACACCAGAGGGACAAGCCGCCGCCCCCCTGCTAGAATGCGCTGCTTCAATTTTTCAACCAATTTTCAACCAAGGTTCAATCATGCTGGAATGGGTTCTTGATCCCTCTGCCTGGGTCGCTCTCGCCACCCTTACCCTGCTCGAGATCGTGCTGGGTATCGACAACATCATCTTTATCTCCATCCTGGTGGGTCGCCTACCGGAGGCCCAGCGCCAAAAAGCGCGGGTCCTGGGTCTGGGGCTCGCCATGGGTACCCGGATCCTGCTGCTGCTCTCGCTGGCCTGGGTGATGCGCCTCACCGCGCCGCTCTTCACCGTGCTGGGTGAAGCCATCTCCGGCCGCGACCTGATCCTGCTGCTGGGTGGCCTGTTCCTCATCGGCAAGAGTGCCCACGAGATCCACGTCACCCTGGAAGGGGCAGCCGAGCCGGAGAGTGTCAGCAAAGCGGCCTCAGGCTTTATCAGCACCCTGATCCAGATCGCCATTCTGGATATCGTATTCAGCCTCGACTCGGTGATCACCGCGGTCGGCATGGCCGATCACGTGCCGGTAATGGTGTTGGCCATCATGATCGCCGTCTTCATCATGATGTTTGCCGCCAAGTCCATCGGCGATTTTGTGGATACCCACCCCACCATCAAGATGCTGGCCCTCTCATTCCTGACGCTGGTGGGCTTTGCCCTGATGGCTGAGGGGATGGATCTGCATATTCCGAAGGGTTACATCTACTTCGCCATGGCCTTCTCACTGCTGGTCGAGATGATCAACATCCGTCTGCGCAGCCATCACGACAATAACGGTCAACCGCGTTCACAATAATTCCAAGCCGGATGAATGTGCGATAGCTATTATCACGATCCAAAAGAGCGCCTATTCAGGCGCTCTTTTGTCATGGTTAACGGCATAGAACTGTGTTTATTGATCGCTGATCACGATAGCGACCCGACGATTGGTGGCGCGGCCGTCTCTGGTGTGGTTATCGGCGATCGGCATGGTCGCCCCGCGGCCATGGATCTCCAGATTGGCGGGCTTCATACCCACAGAGATCAGCACATCCGCCACTGACTGGGCCCGTGTCAGAGAGAGCTGCTGGTTGTAGCTGCTCTCGCCGGTGTTGTCGGTGTGGCCATCCACCCGCGCCTTGTCCAGGCCCACCCCCAGCAGGGTGTTGCCCAACTTTTCGACCACCTGACGGGTCTGAGGGGTCAGCTCACCCACGTTGTTGGCAAACAGCACCCGATTAGCAAGATCCAGCGTCCAGCCATCATCGCTCAGATAAAAACCCTGCTCCTTGAGCACGGCGATCTGCTCCGGGGTCAGCCCCTTGGGCGCGCTCTGGCAACCAGCCAGCAGCGACAACATCAACCCCAGCAGGGTGACTTTCAACAGGTGGGTGATCTTCATGGTTTGCTCCTTGTTTATGTTGTTATTCTTGCCCGTCAGGCGATGGTTTGCTGTTCGCTGCGGCGCGCCCGTTTCGCCAGATACATAGCAGCATCGGCCTGATCACACAGCACGCTGGCACTCATGCCAACCTGATAGATGGCAAAGCCGACACTTACCCCGGCCACCAGCTGACGACCGTCACGCAGCGCCACCGGTTTGCTCATCGCCTGCTGGATGCGGCCAATCACCTCTTCCACCTCATGCTGCCGCTGAAGCGGGCCAACCAGCACCGCAAACTCGTCGCCACCGAGGCGAAACACCAGATCATCCGGACGCAACTGATGTTGCACCCGTCTTGAGAGGGCGATCAGCACATCGTCGCCACCATTGTGGCCGAAGGTATCGTTGATCTGCTTGAAGCGATCGCAGTCGAGATAGAGCAGCGCAAATCCCCCCTGCTCGCCCGCAGATATCGCCTGCCCGAGCCGCGCTTCAAACAGGGCACGATTGGGCAGTCCGGTCAGGGCATCGTGGGTCGCCTGATGCAGCAGACTGGCATTTTCGCGGGCCTGATGGGCCTGCCAATCCTGCAGCTCATCCAGCAGGGCATTGAAGTCATCCCCCAGCTCGTTGAGTTCGACGATATCGGCCGGCGGCACACGCATCCCCAGGGTGCGTTGACGGCGCACCGAGTGGGCCACCAGCGCCAGTTGGCGCAGGGGTGACGTGATGGTGACCTGCATCCGCCCGGCCACATGGAGTGCCAACATGGCACTCAGGGCGAGACAGAGCGCCATCACCAGCACCACCGAGAGCAAGAACAGCAACAGATACTCGCCATGACCGCGCAGCTCGATGGTGGCGATCTGCTCGCCCCCTCGCAACATAGGGATCTTGACCGGCCCCGGCATCAGCAGTTGGGCCAGATAGTCCTCCAGTGTCACCAGCGGGTTGCTTCTTGGACGCACCCAGTTGGCAAACTGCTGACCATTGTTCAGAAAGATGGTGGCCTCGGCCACTTCTTCATGGGCAACAATGCCGCTCAGCGCCTCGCTCGCAGCCTCCTCATCATGAAACACTACCGCCGCTTCGGCGCTGTAGCTGATGGCGCGAGCCACCAGTTCCAGATTGTGATCGGCGTACAACCGCACCACCAGCAAGGTGACAAGAGTCAAAAACAGTCCCGCTACGCTGACGGCGGTGATGGCCGCCACCAGATGGGTTCGCCCCAAGCTCTGACGCAGGGTCAGACGGCGGGGAGCCACGATCGGCGGTCGACTCATGGGGCCTCCTGGCCGGCATGGGCCAACTTGAGCACAGCGGGGTGCACCTTCACACCACTTAACGCCAACGCATCAAGATTAACTTTAAAACGTATCCGCTCTTGGTCTTGAGAGGTCTGCAGGCAGAACACCGAACTGCTGGTGCAGTCGTGGTTGTATTCGCTGATGCTGAGCACAGGGTGTCCCTGCAGGCGGGCAAACAGCGCAATCCGGGTCGGCTCGTCGAGTACCCCCAGATAGAGCACATCCCAGTTACTGCTGATAGCCGGATCGTTCGCCTCGTAGCGATTGACCTGTACCCGGCGGCCATTAGCTTGACGGTTGATGGTAAAAAGGTGGCCGGCATATTCGGTCGGCGCCGCCACGCACATGCGCAGCACCGCAGGCTCGGCGGGCCAGCGGGTGTAGCTCAGCAGATCGAGCACTAATTCCCTGACCGCCGTTGCCCGGCTCTCCGCTGCGGTTTCCGACTGCACTGTTGCCGGCCGTACTGTTTCCGCCAACCCGCCACGGGGCAGCAGCAGCCCGAGTGCTACCAGCACGGGCACCAGACAAGCAATGATACGGGGGAAATAGCGTAACAACATGATCAGAAACTGGCCGCCTTAACAACACCGCTGCAACTGCACTGCGGTTCGGATATATAGACGCTGATAGTAAGTTGGCGAGTGATGGCCTGACAAGGCTCCCTCTGTTGTCATTGCTCACCGCCGTATAAATAAACGAAAGAGCCCGTCTGGCGACGGGCTCTTTGGTGGCGTGCATCAAGGCGCAGATCACTTCTTGCTGATACCATATTCTCGCAGTTTATTGGCGATAGCGGTGTGCGACACACCCAGGCGCTTGGCCAGCTGACGGGTTGACGGAAAGGAGGGGTAGAGTCTTGCCAGCAACTGGCTTTCGAAGCGCTTGACCGCATCGTCCAGGTCCCCTTCGAACCACTCGTCAATCAGCGGCACTGTGTCGGCGGTGACCGGCAGGTCAATCTGCTCCGGCCCCAGCTCATCCCCTTCCAGCAACGTCATGGCACGATAGAGGCAGTTGCGCAGCTGGCGCACGTTGCCCGGCCAGCGGTAGGCGGTCAGGTAGTCGGCCATGTTGCGGGTAAAGCGCGGGCGAGGCCGCTGCAATTCGCTGGCAAAGCGGGAGACAAACTGCTGGGCCAGCACCATGATGTCTGCCTTGCGCTCACGCAGGGGGGGCAGCGCCAGACTCAGCACGTTGAGACGGTAGTAGAGATCTTCACGGAAGGTCCCCTCGTGCACCAGATCCAGCAACTGCTTCTGGGTGGTGCAGATAAAACGCACATTGACCTTCACCTCCTGCTCGTCACCGACCCGGCGGAATACCCCATCCTGCAGCACCCGCAAAAACTTGGTCTGCAGATGAGGTGACATGTCGCCGATCTCGTCCAGCATCAGGGTGCCGCCACTGGCCAGCTCCAGCACGCCACGCTTGCCCTCGGTGTTGTTGCCAAAGGCGCCGGGGGCATAACCAAACAGCTCGCTCTCGGCCACGTTATCGGGCATGGCGGCACAGTTGAGGGCCATAAAGGGGTGGCTGGAGCGCAGACTGGCAGCATGGCAGGCGCGGGCTAGCAGCTCCTTGCCGGTGCCGGTCTCGCCGACGATGAGCAAAGGTGCATCCTGCATCGCCAGTTTGCGAGCCTGACCTAGCACCTCTTTCATTTTGGGGCTCTCGGCCTGCAGGTGCTCGAAGCCCTCTACTTCCACCGCATGGAGCGCGCTGAAGTGCATGCCAACCCGGCGGGCTGACTTGAGTACCACTACGGCACCAGCCAGTGCCTGTTTGCCGCGGGCTTCTGCCACGAACAGCGGCATCAGATCTGCCAGATACTCTTCGCCATTGAAGCTGAGCTTGCAGGTCTGCGGCTTGATCTCGCTCGCTTCCAGCCAGCGGGTGAAAGAGAAACCCTTGACCAGCGAACCGAGTGCCACGCCGCGCACCTCCTCCACCGGCAAGCCGAGGGTGGTGAGGGCCGACTGGTTGGCCTGGGTCACCTTGCCCTTGCTGTCGAGGGAGAAGACCAGATCCGGCAGCGCCTTGAGCAGCGCCTCAATCTCGTGGTGCTCACGCTCGGAAGGCATGTAGGGGATAGTCTTGACGTCGTAGACACCGGGAATGCGGCGGATCTCCGGCATCAGGTGCTGAAAATCGCTGAACTCCAGCTCGGGAAAGTTGAGATAGATGATGCCTGAGGTATCGATTTCGATGCCGCGCAGATCGATATTGTGCTCCACCAGACGGTCGAGCAGTTCCCGGGTCAGGCCCAGGCGGTCTTCACAGCTGACTTCAAGACGCATTCGGGACACACTTCCTAGCTAACTCTATGAATGAGCGGATAATACAGTCTCGATCCCCCCAGTGCGAGCGCCAGCCCATAAAAATGCGGGCCTACGCTGCTTTCGCAGGCAGGCCCAAGCCAACATATGTCACGGTTTGCACACACCGTCAGCTGATTAATTGATCGGTTCGCGCTGCCATGATGAAGTCGTTGCGATGCAAGCCGCCGATCTTGTGGGTCCACCAGCTGACCGTCACCTTACTCCACTCGGTCAGAAATGCAGGAAGGGGGATACTCCGCCTCAACCTGCTCTCAACTTATCTGGACAATTGGTCGGTACGGGCAGCCATGATGAAGTCGTTGCGGTGCAAGCCGCCGATCTTGTGCGTCCACCAGCTGACGGTCACCTTTCCCCACTCGGTCAGGATGGCCGGATGGTGAAACTCCGCCTCCGCCAGTTCCCCCAGCCGGTTGGTAAAGGCGAGCGCCTCCTTGAAGTTGCGAAAAGTAAATTCCCGCCGCAGTTGCAGCGCCCCCTCCACCACCAGCGGCTGCCAGTCGGGAATAAGCTGCATCAACTCGCGCAGCTCCTCATCGCTCACCTTGGGGGCATCGGCGCGGCACGCTTCACACTGCTGGCTGGCCAGTTCGGACATGGGTTACTCCTGCTTGAATTAATGAAAAATTAATGAAAATGAAATAGGGTTGTTTGCTTTTGGTCAGCTCGCCTGCTTGCCAGCGACAACCTCAAAGCGCGGCGGATAGAGTCCAAGCCGACTGGCCTCGGCCAGAGCGGCCATGATCTCCTCCCCGGTCAGCTGGTAGAGATGCGCGAGACTCGGCAGCACAAAATAGGTGGGCTGCATGATGTCGATGCGATACGGAGTGCGCAGCACGGTCAGCAGATCGAAAGGTTGCAGCAGCGGCTCACCGGAGAGGGCATAGGCGGTCTCGCCGATGGAGGAGAGAATGCCGCCGCCGTAGATACGCAGCCCGTCAGGTGTCGCCAAGAGGCCAAACTCCACGGTGAACCAGTAGAGCCGCGCCAGAAAGACCCGCTGCTCTTTGCTCGCCTGCTGCCCCAACTGGCCGTAGAGGTGGGTAAAGTGAGCGAATGCCGGATTGGTCAGCATGGCGCAGTGGCCGAAGATCTCGTGAAAGATATCGGGCTCTTGCAGGTAGTCGAGCTCGTCGCGCCGCCGGATAAAGGTGGCCACCGGAAACTGGCGATTGGCCAGCAGGGCGAAGAAGCGATCGAACGAGATGAGCGCAGGCACCGCCGCTACCGACCAGCCGGTCGCAGGCTGCAAGACGGCATTGATCTCGGCCAGCTGGGGGATGCGATCACGGGGCAGCCCCAGTCTGTCGAGACCGGCCAGATACTCGTCACACCCCTTGCCATCGAGAGCGGCGAACTGGCGTTCGATCAGGATCTGCCAGGTGCCATGCTCCTCGTTGCTGTAGTGGATCACCCCGTCAGCATCCGGCTGGTGTGCGGTGTAAAAGGTTGCCATAGCGGTTCCATCCTCTGGCGCCACATCGAGGCGCCTTGCCGTTTCATCACGGCTTCACTGTAACGAAATGGCAACAAAAAAAGCAGCCGACCAATGCGTCGGCTGCCTGAAAGAGTTGTAAATAAATTGTGACAACCCGCTATTGATGTGGAACAACCATCAAGGTTTGTTGAGATACCCCGCCAGCTGGCCAATCAGCCGCTTGCGCAGCTCGCCAAGCTTGGGTTTCTCATCCGCACACCAGGGCAGCGGGCGGCACGCCTCTATGGTGCGCAGGCCAAGGCGGGCGGTGAGCAGCCCCGCCCCCACCCCTTGTGCGGCGCGGGCAGAGAGCTTGGCGGTGAGCTCGGCGCCCAGCAAGTCCATCCCCACCTCGGTCACCAGCTCGTTGGCACCGGCGTAGAGCATGTTGCGAAACACCTGACGGATCAGGCGAATGCGGCTCCAGTAGCCGAGTTCGATGGCGTAGACATCGGCGATATCCTCGATCATCCGCAGGTTGCGCCACAGCATCAGCATCATGTCGACGGTGGCGAGCGGGCTCAGGGCCACCAACACCGCAGCCTCCCCCGACCATTTGGCCACCCGCGCCTGCGCCAGCTTGTCACGCTCGCTCAGTACCAGCTGACTGTAGAGGGTCAGCACCTCCCGATCGCTGTGGCTCTCGTCGAGCTGGGCCAGCCAGGTTTGATACCCCTCGCGCCCCTTGTCGCCACTTTTGACCGCCAACCCTTCGCAAAAGGCTTGCCCCTGCCCGACTCCCTGATGGGCCAGCAGATCTTCTGCTCGCGAGCGCACATCCTGCCGCCGCTTGAGGGTGCGCAGTCGCAGCCACTCGCGCCCCACCACGCTGGCGGTGCCCGCCACCACCAGCGCCGAGGCCGCCAGCCAGGCGCTGCCCCACAACGGAGTGGTGAGAAATTGATCGTAAAGAAAGGCGCCATATTGGCCCAAGGAGAGTAAACCGACCGCCCCCAGCCCCCACGCCAGTAGCCGATGGCGGCGGCGCGGTTTAATGACGAGGGAGCTCTCCACCTCGGTGAGCTCGTCCAGCTCGTCGAGGCGCTCGAAGCTCGCCTCCTCCAGTCGCTGGGCGGGTGCGGGCGGTCGCTCGTCACTGGCCACCGTCAAGGCAGGCTCAAGGATCACCTTGCCCTGCAGCGGCGGCCGCTCTTTTATCTGATCGTTCATCGCCTTGTTCTCCTGAAAACAGTCTCCTGTATGCGGCCTTCGGCTCAGGAGCCAAGGCCGCATACCGTTATTCGAGGTGATCCCCGAGCAGAAACTCCAGCGCCGCATCGAGCCGGATATGGGGCAGCGCCTGATGGGCGCTCATGGGCATGGGGCGAAACGCCTGAAAATCAAAGCCCTGACTGTTCCACCACTGGGCAGGCGGAATATGGGGCGGCACTTCACCCGGGAACAGCAGCAACGGCTCACCGCTCAGGCTGGTGCCGCGGATGGCGGGGAACTCGCGGCCATTGGCCACCCCCTTGCCCACTTCGGTCGCCTTGATGGCGGCGAGCGCCAGACACTCGGTGGTGATCCCCTCAAAACGGGCCTGCCCGCGGCCGCTGCGCACCAGATGCTGGAGCAGGGAGACCATGGGGGCATGCTGTTCGGGGGTGACGTGATCGGCCTTGCTCGCCACAAACAGCAGCTTGTCGATACGGGGCGAAAAGAGTCGCCGCCACCAGTTGCTCTTGCCGTAGGCAAAGCTCTCCATGATGCGGGCGATGGCCTGCTGCATGTCACCAAAGCTGGCCGCCCCGGCGTTGAGGGGCTGCAGGCAATCCACCAGCACGATCTGGCGATCAAAACCGGCAAAGTGCTGCTCATAAAAACCCTGTACCAGATGCTGTTTGTACTGCTCGAAACGCTGTTTGAGGGTGGCATAAAGGGTGCCATCGGCGGACTCGCTGGCGGGCATCTCCCACACCCAGGGGACAAATTGCAGCATGGGGGCACCGGCATACTCCCCCGGCAAGACGAAGCGGCCGGGCTGGATCAGGTGCAATCCCAGCTCTTGTTTGCAGGCGTGCAGATAGGCGGTGTAGCGCTCGGCCAACTCAGCCACCGGTCGCTCTTCGAAGCGCTGGTCGGCCTGCCACCCGGGTGTCAGCCAGCTGGCGGCGAGCGCTTGCAGCTCGGGGCGACGCAGCTGCTCGCGCACCTGTTCACTCCACTGCTCGTAGCTCATCTCAAGCAGCGGCAAGTCAAGCAGCCACTCCCCGGGGTAGTCCACCAGATCCACGTAGAGGGTGGAGATCTCCCCCAGATGCTTGCGCAGGGGATGACGGGTGCGATAGCGAATTTCGAGGCGCACCTCGGCCACGCCGCGGGTGGGCTCGGGCCAGGCCGGTGGATCGCCAAACAGGGAGTCGAGGCCACGCTCGTAGGCAAAGGTGGGAATGTGGGCATTGAGCTGCGGCACCCGGCGGGCACCGAGGATGCGCCCCTGACGCAGGGCATCCCACAACGGCAAACGGCCATCGATGGCCGCGTGTTCCAGCTGGTTGACCAGCGCCGTGATAAAGGCGGTTTTGCCGCTGCGAGAGAGGCCGGTCACCGCCAGCCGGATATGGCGATCCCGCACCCGGTTCACCACGTCGTTCGCCTTGTGTTGCAGGCGAGTCAACTTCTGTTCCAGTTTATTGAGTATCAAGGCTTGATCCGTTCTCCCTTGGTGGTTGCATCTGGCGTGATCGGCCGTGCGACAAGGCAAACTGGCTATCCGCATCGGAATGCTCAATCTGCCTGAGTGGCGTCAATGATGGAGCATCACAGGAGGCTCCACCATCGACGATGGATACTGACGATGGCTACTACAGCTTGCTGAATTCCCGCTGCAGGGTGAACTCCCTGGAGGTCACCAGCTTCTCGATCCGCTGAACTCTGGGCTCCAGCGCGTCAAGTTCCTGCGCGATACGGCCCAGCGCCTGATGAGGAGTGACCCCCGCCTGCCAGCTGCGCGCTTTCATCCGCACCTCGGCAAAGTCGGCATCCTCTTGCGAATAGAGGGTGACCGGCTTTTTGTCGAGCAAGAACCAGGCGGCGATATAGGCGGTGAAGGTGATGAACCCAGCGAAGATGAGGCCACTGATGGCCAACAGCCGCACGATCCAGGTCTCCACCCCGAAGTACTCTGCCAAACCGGCACAGACCCCGGCTATCTTGCCGCGCTGGGGATCGCGATAGAGGTTACGTCCGTCACGACTCACATTGCTCATACCTTGTTCCTCCAACCAGGAACCTCTGCATCCAGGATCGACTCCAGCGCGCCTACTCGCTCCTGCATCTTCTCGGCACGGCCGAGCAACCCTTGCAGTTGCTCCCGCTCGCTATCGGCGAGACCGGCGCCAATCCGCCCCTTGGCACGGTAGTGCAGCACCAGCCAGATGGGGGCCACCACCACCATAAAGACCACCATGGGAACCATCAATACACCCAGCAGATCTTCCATCTGTTACTCCCCCTGTTTGCCTTCGCTTTTGTGCTCACTCTGACCCAGCTTCTGGCGCATCGCTTCCAGCTCGCGGCTGATCTGATCGTCCACTTCCAGCTCGGCAAACTGCTGCGCCAGTGCCTTGTCGGACTGACCCAGATCGGCGCGCGCTTCCATTTCGTCGATGCGACGCTCCATCCGCTCGAACTTGCTCACCACCGCCTGGCTCTCGCCACGGGCTACCTGGCTCTGCACGTTGAGACGGCTGCTGACCGCTTCGGTGCGGATCGCCATCGCCTTTTGACGAGCGCGGGCATCTTCCAGCTTGGCTTCGAGCTGGCGGATCTCCTCGCCCAGCTTCTCGATGCCACAGTCGACCGCTTGCTGTTCGCGGTAGAGGGTCTCTGACAACTCGGTCTGTTTCTTCTTCTCGATAAGGGCGGCGCGGGCCAAGTCTTCACGCCCCTTGGTCAGGGCCAGCTCGGCCTTGGCTTGCCACTCGTCGACCCGCTCCTGATGACGGGTGACCTGACGGCCAATCTCTTTCTGGCTGGCGAGGAAACGGGCCAGATTGGAACGCTCCTTGACCAGCTCATCTTCCATCTCCTGGATGATCAGGCGCACCATCTTCTGGGGATCTTCGGCCTTGTCGAGCAGGGTCGTCAGGTTGGAATTGATGATGTCGGCCAGACGGGAAAAAATACTCATGGTTGCACTCCTGTTGTTGGCATGGCGTTGTTTCTCCATTGACAATGGCAACTTGTGTGCCAATCTGGAATGAAATTTAACTTGTTGATTTATATGGGGCTGAAAGACCTAATTACAAGATGCTTGGTGCAAGTGATGATAAGATTCACCAACTTTTGGTAAGATTGACCAGCTTTTACAACTTACAGGGATCACTATGACCACGGCCACGGAAAGCCTGCTGGGGGAATCCAACGCATTTCTCGAGATCATTGAGCAGGCCTCACGGCTCGCCCCGCTGCGCAAACCCGTGCTGATCATCGGTGAGCGGGGGACGGGCAAGGAGCTGATCGCCCACCGCCTACATTATCTCTCGGCGCGCTGGGATCAAAGCTTTGTCACCATCAACTGCGCCACCTTGAGCGAGAGCCTGCTGGAGACCGAGCTGTTCGGTCACGAGGCAGGTTCGTTTACCGGTGCGGCCAAGCGCCATCAGGGCCGCTTCGAGCGGGCCGATGGCGGCACCCTGTTCCTTGATGAGCTGGCCACCACCAGCGCCCGGGTGCAGGAGAAGCTGCTGCGGGTCATCGAGTATGGCGAGTTCGAACGGGTGGGTGGGGCCAAGCCCCTCAAGGTGGATGTGCGGCTGGTCTGCGCCACCAACGAAGATCTCCCTGCGCTGGCCGACAGGGGGCAGTTTCGCCACGACCTGCTCGACCGGCTCGCGTTTGATGTGATCACCCTCCCCCCCTTGCGGGAGCGGCGGGAAGATATCCTGATGCTGGCGGAGCACTTCGCCCACAGCATGACCCGGGAGCTGGGTTATCCGCTGTTTGCCGGGTTCTCCCGCAAGGCGACCCAGCTGCTGCAGGATTACCACTGGCCGGGCAACGTGCGGGAGTTGAAGAACGTGGTGGAGCGCAGCATCTACCGTCAGGGCAATCCCCAGCTGCCACTCTCGACTCTGGTGATCAACCCGTTTGATTCCCCCTGGCGACCCGGTGCCAAGAGTAACCCGCAGTTGCCAGAGGGGTCGGGTGAGGCGCCAATCGCCACGGCGATGAGCTTGCCGCTTGAGCTGAAACAGGCGGTGGCGGAGTTCGAGATTAATTTACTCAAGCAAGCGATGCAGCAATCCCAGTATAATCAGCGCAAAGCCGCTCAACTGCTGGCCCTAAGCTATCACCAGTTCCGTGGCATGCTACGCAAGTATCAGCTGCTCAATGATGATAACGAGGCAGAACAAGAGCAAAAGGAGTCCGATTTATGACGACTCCCGCAACACGCCAGCCTTTGCGCTGGCACATTTGTATCAAAACGTGCGTACCCACATCGTATAAGAACATGGTTCAACAATGAGAATGCTCACCCCCTTGCTACTCGGCCTGCTGGTGCTGCTCACCGGCTGCCAGAAGCAACCCGAGGCCTCCAAAACCGGACTCATCTATTGTGCTGAGGGATCTCCCCTCTCCTTCAATCCCCATGTTTCCAACTCCGGTGTGACGCTGGATGCCACTGCCCGTCCGCTCTACGACCGCCTGCTGGAGGTGAATCCCAACACCCTGGCGCTGGAGCCGGCACTGGCCACCGATTGGCATATCAGCGAGGATGGGCTCACCTATACCCTGACCCTGCGCAAGGGGGTGACCTTTCACCATACCCCCTGGTTCAAGCCCACCCGCACCTTCAATGCCGATGACGTGGTCTTCACCTATGCCCGCCAGCTTGACGAACAGCACCCCTATCACAACGTCTCTGGCGGCGATTACCCCTACTTCTACAGCCTGGGGCAAGATTTGCTGATCAAGCGGGTGAGCAAGAAGGGGCCACAGACGGTGGTGTTCGAGCTGAACCAACCAAACGCCTCCTTCCTCGCCACCCTGGCCAGCGACTATGCGGTGATCCTCTCCGCCGAATACGCTGAACAGATGCTCAAGGCCGGCACGCCAGCCCTGCTGGACACCCGCCCCATCGGCACCGGCCCGTTCAGTTTCAAGGAGTATCGCCACAACGAGCTCATTCGCTATCTGCGCCATCCGGGTTACTGGGGCGGCGATGCCAAGATTGAACAGCTGGTCTACGACATAGCCCCCAAATCCTCCAAGCGGTTGGCCAAGCTATTGACCGGCGAGTGTGACGTGATGAGCACCCCGTCTGCCAGCCAGCTCTCGGTGATCAAGCAGCATCCGGCTCTCAACCTCTCGGTCCAGTCGGGGATGAACGTGGCGTTTTTGGCCCTCAATACCCGCAAGCCACCGTTCAACAACATCAAGGTGCGCCAGGCCATTGCCAGCGCCATCAATACCGACAACTTGTTGCAGGCGGTCTATTTCGATACCGGTCTACCCGCCAATAGCCTGCTGCCGCCCCTCTCATGGGGTTACAACCCCAGCCTACCCGAGCGCAAGCCTGATCTGAAACGGGCGCGCCAGCTGCTCAAGGAGGCGGGACTGGAGAATGGGTTCGAGATGCAGGTGCTGGTGCAACCGGACGCCCGCCCCTACAACCCGGATGCGGTCAAAACCGCCCAGCTGATCCGCAGTGATCTGGCCAAGGTCGGCATCAAGCTCAAAATTGTGCAACGGGAGTGGCAGGTGATCGAAGGTCGCCTCACTCAGGGGCAGTACGACAGTCTGCTCTCCGGCTGGATTGCCGACAACGCCGATCCTGATAACTTCTTCCGCCAGCTGCTGAGCTGCTCTGCGGTAGAGCGCGGCAACAACTACAGCCGCTGGTGCAGCCCGGCCTTCGATCAGCTGCTGGATGATGCGGTGACCACGCCCCAACTCGCCTTCCGGCTGCGCAACTACTATTACGCCCAGACCCTGCTCAACGAACAGCTGCCCCTTATTCCGCTGGCCCACGCCTTGCGCACTCAGGTCAGCCGCAGCGACATCGAGGGGCTGATGCTGATGCCCTTCGGTGGTACCTCCTTCAACCAGGCTCACAGGGAGTAAGCATGCTTTTATACACCTTGCGCCGTCTCAACCTGCTGCTCATCACCCTGCTGGCGCTGACCTTCGTCGCCTATCTGCTGGACTATCGGCTGATCGGCAATCAACTCAGCTTTTGGAGTGGTTATCCCGACTTCCTGCGCCGTATTTTCGCCGGTGATCTGGGGCTCTCCAGCGTCTCCGGGCTACCGGTGCTGGACGAGATCCGCCACTATTTCCCGGCGACCCTGATCCTCTGTCTGGCCGCCTTTGCCATCTCGCTGCTGGTGGGCATTCCGCTCGGCACCCTGGCAGCCCTGTCACAGGGCAAGACGCTGGATATCTCCATCATGACGGCAGGCCTCATCGGCTATGCGGTGCCGGTGTTTTGGCTGGCGCTACTGGCGGTGATGCTCTTCTCCCTCGATCTCGGCTGGTTGCCGTCCTCGGGGCAACTCAGCCTGCTCTACGATGTACCGTCGATCACCGGTATCGCGGTGATTGATGTGCTACTGAGCAACGAACCCTGGCGGCAAGCGGCGCTGCACGATGCCCTGCGCCACCTCATTCTCCCGTCACTGGTGCTGGCCGTGGTGCCCACCACCGAGGTGATCCGCCATGTGCGCAGTTCCCTCATCGATGTGATGAAGCAAAACTACATCAAGGCGGCGGCGAGCCGTGGCCTCTCCAAGTGGCAGATCGTCTGGCGCCACGGCCTGAAAAATGCCCTGCCACCGGTGCTGCCGCTGCTGGGTCTGCAACTGGGCAGCGTGCTCACCTCCGCCATGATCACCGAGGTGGTGTTCGAGTGGCACGGCATCGGCCGCTGGCTCATCAGCAGCATCGCCCTGCAGGATTATGCCGCCATTCGCGGTGCAACCCTGGTGGTCGCCAGTTTTGTGATCCTGATCAGCGTCAGTACCGAGTTGCTGACCACCCTTATCTATCCGGCACGGCGCAAAGAGTTGTATGCCAAACAAGATTGAACGCGCTCATGGCGTGACCAGGAGCCAGGTATCCTATGCAAGATAAATCAAACATCTATCCCGAGCTCAAGATCCTCTCGCCCCTTGAGCAGACGTGGGCTTCCTACAGCCGCAACCCGCTCGCCATGGCAGGGCTCTGGTGCTTTTTACTGCTGCTGCTTATCACCTTGGTAGGGCCGCTGGTGGTGCCTTACGGTATCGATGAACAGCATGCAGCGCACTTGTTGCTTGCCCCTTCCTGGGCGGCGACCGGCAATATCGACTACTTTCTCGGCACCGATGATCTGGGGCGCGACATGCTCTCCCGGCTGGTGGTCGGGGCTCGCCTCACCTTTGGCTATGCGCTGGTGGTGGTGGTGATTGCCATGGTGGTGGGCTCTGCTATCGGCATCCTCGGCGGCATGAGCAAGGGGCTCAAATCGAGCGTGCTACACCACCTGCTCGATACCCTGCTCTCCATCCCCTCCCTGCTGATGGCCATCATCATGGTCGCAATCCTGGGACCGGGCCTTGGCAATACTCTGATTGCCATTACCCTGGCGTTGATCCCGCCCTTTATTCGAGCCACCTATAATGCGGTGCACACCGAGATGCAAAAGGAGTACATCACCGCCAGCCGAC
Organism: Aeromonas sp. EERV15; assembly: GCF_900079845.1. Lineage (NCBI taxonomy): Bacteria > Pseudomonadati > Pseudomonadota > Gammaproteobacteria > Aeromonadales > Aeromonadaceae > Aeromonas > Aeromonas sp. EERV15. Next base: position 132,478 of record NZ_FKKY02000013.1, read on the forward strand.
TCGATGGCTCTCCCCCCTTCCGGATCATGCGCCTGGCTATTTTGCCCAATATCGTCGAGACCCTGGTGGCCCAAACCACCCGCACCCTGTCGGCGGCCATCCTCGATATCTCGGCGGTAGGCTTTCTTGGCCTCGGCGCTCAGTCACCCCAGCCGGAATGGGGCGCCATGCTGGCCGATTCGAGCGATCTTATCTACCTCGCCCCCTGGACCGTGACTCTGCCGGGCATCGCCATCCTGTTTAGTGTGTTGGTCACCAACGTGGTGGGTGAAGGGATCCGTGAAGCACTCAAAGAGGGCAATGATTGATGATGCCCTTGTTCGAAACCCGCTCTATCGGCATCCCGCTGATACAACCCCCTGTGCCACACCGCAATGAGGAGCGCCGCTGATGCCCTTGCTCGATATTCGTAATCTCACCATCGAGATAGATACCCCGCAAGGCAAGGTCAAGGCGGTAGACAAGGTGAGCCTGACCCTGACCGAGGGGGAGATCCGTGGGCTGGTAGGTGAATCAGGCTCAGGCAAGAGTCTGATCGCCAAGGTGATCGTCGGCATCGAGAAGGACAACTGGACGGTGCGCGCCGACCGGATGCGCTTCAACGACATGGATCTGCTGACCATGGCCCCCAAGGAGCGGCGCCGTATCATGGGCCGCGAAATCGCCATGATCTTTCAAGACCCCATCAGTTGCCTCGACCCTTCCGAAGAGATTGGCACCCAGCTGGAAGAGGCAATCCCGACCGATTCGTACGAAGGGAAGTTCTGGCAGCGCTTCCAGTGGCGCAAGAAAAAAGCCATCGCCCTGCTGCACCGGGTCGGGGTCAAGGATCATCGCAAAGTGATGCGCGCCTATCCCCACGAACTCTCTGACGGTATGTGCCAAAAGGTGATGATCGCCATGGCCATTGCCAACAAACCGCGCTTGTTGGTAGCCGACGAGCCCACCAGCGCCATGGAATCGACCACTCACTCCCAGATCCTGCGACTGCTGGACAAGATGAACAAGCTGGGTAACACCACCATCCTGATCATCAGTAACGACATCGCCGCCATCGCCAACCTGACCGATACCATCAACATCATGTATTGCGGTCAAATGGTCGAGGTGGGCACCCGGGAGCAGATCCTGGAAAGCCCGCGTCACCCCTATACCGACGCGCTGCTCAAATCGATCCCGGACTTTGACAAGCTGGTGCGTCACAAGTCACGACTCGACACCCTGCCCGGGATTATTCCCCCGCTGCAACACCTGCCCATCGGCTGCCGGCTGGGGCCACGTTGTCCCTATGCCCAGAAGCAGTGCGTGCAGACCCCACTGATGCAAAAGATCAAAGGTCATCAGTTCAGCTGCCACTTCCCGCTGAATATGGAGGAGCCGAAAAAATGATGATCGTTAATGCCCCCATGAAGGAGCCCTGCCTGTGATCGAGCCATCCCTGTTGCAGGTCAGAGGCCTTAGCAAAACCTACCAGAACCGCACCGGTCTGTTCCGTCGTCAGGCGGTGGAGGCGATCAAGCCCCTCTCGTTCGATCTCGAAGTGGGCCAGACCCTCGCCATCGTCGGCGAGGCGGGCTCCGGCAAGAGTACCCTGGCCCGCATTCTGGCCGGGATGATCGAACCCACCAGCGGCGATATCGCCATCGACGGCCAGCTGATGGTGCATGGCGACTACCAGACCCGCTGCAAACTGCTGCGGATGATTTTTCAAGACCCCAATACCTCGCTCAACCGCAAGATCCGGGTTGGCCAGATCCTGGAGACCCCGCTGCGTCTTAATACCGGGATGAGTAATGAGGAGCGCAATGAGAAAGTGATCCAGACCCTGCGCATGGTCGGCATGCTACCGGATCACGCCCTGTTCTATCCCCAGATGCTCTCTGCGGGCCAACAGCAGCGGGTGGCGCTGGCTCGCGCGCTGATCCTCAATCCGAAAATCGTGGTGGCTGACGAAGCGCTCTCTACCCTCGACATCTCGGTGCGCTCCCAGATCATCAATCTGCTGCTGGAGATGCAGGAGACCATGGGGCTGAGCTATGTGCTGGTGGCCAACGATCTGGGCATCGTCAGCCATATCAGTGACGAAGTGCTGGTAATGCATGAGGGTCGGGTGGTGGAGCGCGGCAAGACCTTGCGGGTGTTTGCCGATCCCCAGCACGACATCACCCGCCGGCTGATCCAGAACTACAACAACGAATACCGCAGATAAGCGTAACGGCTGCTTCCAAGCGAGATAGGGACAACCGCAGATCAAAAAAGGCCACTGCAGATGCAGTGGCCTTTTGCTGTTAGCACAACGGGTTATCAGGCTTGCAGCAACAACCGGTTAATGCGGGAGACAAAGCTCGCCGGGTCATTAAGACCACCCTGATCGGCCAGTTGAGCCTGTTCGTGCAGCAGGGTGACCCACTCGCCAAACAGCGCCTCATCCTGGATGGTGTCGAGCTTCTTCACCAGCGCGTGGTCGGGGTTGAGCTCCAGAATGTACTTCTGCTCCGGTACCGGCTGGCCAGCCGCACGCATCAGCTTGATCATCTGGGTGCTCATGCCATAGGCATCAGTGACGATGCAGGAGGGTGAGTCGGTCAGACGGTGAGTCACACGCACCTCTTTTACCGCTTCGCCCAAACTCTGCTTGGCACGCTCCACCAGACCGGCATTGGCCTTTTCGGCCTCCTCCTGCGCCTGCTTGGATGCCTCATCTTCCAGATCACCCAGATCCAGTTCGCCACGGGTGACGGAGACCAGCTGCTTGCCGTCGAACTCGGTCAGGTGGCTCATCAGCCACTCATCGACCCGCTCGGACATCAGCAGCACTTCGACACCCTTCTTGCGGAAGATCTCGAGGTGCGGGCTGTTTTTGGCGGCAGCGAAGCTGTCGGCCGTGATGAAATAAATCTTCTGCTGGCCTTCCTTCATCCGGCCAACATAATCCTCGAGGGAGACAGTCTGGGCTTCGCCCTCGCCCGCCGTGCTGGCAAAACGCAGCAGCTTGGCAATCTCTTCACGGTTGGCGTGATCTTCCGCCGGCCCCTCTTTGAGCACGTTACCGAACTCGTTCCAGAAGGTCGCGTACTTCTCGCTGTCATCCTTGGCCAGTTTGGCCAGCATGGTCAGCACCCGCTTGGAGCATGCCTTGCGCAGGGAGACAGTCACCTTGTTGTCTTGCAAAATTTCGCGGCTGACGTTGAGCGGCAGATCGTTGGAGTCCAGCACCCCTTTAACGAAGCGCAGGTAGGTCGGCATAAACTGCTCGGCGTCGTCCATGATAAAGACGCGCTGCACGTAGAGCTTCAGACCATGCTTCTGTTCGCGGTTGTAGAGATCAAACGGCGCCCGGGCCGGGATATAGAGCAGGCTGGTATACTCTTGCGCCCCCTCTACCCGGTTGTGGCCCCACAGCATGGGATCTTCAAAATCGTGGGCGACGTGCTTGTAGAACTCCTGATACTCCTCATCCTTGATCTCTTTCGGGCTGCGGGTCCACAGTGCGGTGGCACGGTTGACCTGCTCCCACTCGCCAGGGGTACCGACTATGGTCTCACCCTCTTCTTCGCGATCCGGGGTGCCCTCTTTGTACATCTCGACCGGCACACTGATGTGGTCGGAATACTTGGCAACCACGCTACGCAGACGCCAGTCATCGAGGAACTCGCCCTCTTCTTCACGCAGGTGCAGGATCACGTCGGTACCGCGACCAGCTTTGGTCACGTCAGCCACGGTGAAGGAGCCTTCCCCTTCTGATTCCCACTGCACGCCCTGACCTTGTTCGGTACCCGCAGCGCGGGACACCACGGTCACCTTGTCAGCAACGATAAAAGCGGAGTAGAAACCAACCCCGAACTGACCGATCAGCTGGGAGTCGCGGCCTTGATCACCGGACAGGTTTTTGAAAAAGTCGGCGGTACCGGACTTGGCGATGGTGCCCAGATGCTCGATCACCTGATCCCGGCTCATACCAATGCCGTTATCAGAGATGGTCAGGGTCCGTTGTTCTTTATCAACCACCAGGCGAACGCGCAACTGGCCGTCGTTTTCAAACAAAGAGGCATCGGAAAGCGCCTTGAAACGCAGCTTGTCCGCCGCATCGGAGGCGTTGGAGATCAGCTCGCGCAGGAACACTTCTTTGTTGGAGTAGAGGCTGTGGGCCATCAGGCTCAGCAGTTGTTTGACTTCAGTCTGAAAACCGTGGGTTTCGGCATGAACGCTTTGGGTCATCGACACTATCCTCAGGCAATTCGGGTTGAACATATTCCTGATACAAGATGGGGCCGTGACTCCTCATTTCAAGGGGGAAAAAAATCTTGGTAGTGCAGATGGCGCTTTTTGCGCCAAAAAACGCCAAAGGCCACCTATTGAGTCAAAAAAAACCCGCCTTGGCGGGTTAAGCTGTCATGAGGAGTACCGCTCAGAGGGAGCAGAGGCAGACTCAATTCAGCGGCTGACGCCCCATCAGCGAATGAGAAAGCGTAGTACCATCCACCAGCTCCAATTCGCCGCCCACCGGTACACCATGGGCAATGCGGCTGACCTTGATACCGGCTGCGCGGGCCATATCGGCGATATACCAAGCGGTTGCATCCCCTTCGATGGTGGGGTTAGTGGCCAAAATCAGCTCACCAATCGACTCCGTTTGCAAACGTCGCTCCAGGATCTCCAGCCCCAACTCTTCCGGGCCAATGCCATCAAGGGGTGACAGGTGCCCCATCAGCACAAAATAACGACCCGAGAACTGACCGGTATGCTCGATCGCCGCCACATCTGCCGGGCTCTCAACGACGCAGAGCAGGCCACTCTCTTCACGCTTGGGATTGGCGCAGATCTCGCAAAGATCGTTCTCGGTAAAGGTGCGGCAGTGGCTGCAGTGGCCAATCTCGATCAGCGCCCGGCTAAGCAGCTGAGCCAGCCGCAAGCCACCACTGCGCTCGCGCTCCAGCAGGGTAAACGCCATCCGTTGGGCAGACTTGGGCCCCACCCCAGGCAATACCTGCAGGGCTTTCATCATCTCATCAAGCAGGGGACTGAACTTCATAACACTCCTTACACCGGGCCGATCTGCCGCCCCCCTCAGGGCCGCGACAGGTCAGCTGAACTGGATCACGCTATTGGCGCAGGACTATACCCGAGCAGGCCGCCCATCGCCATCGACTTGCCCACACCTTCTTTTACTAATCACCTGTCGAGTCAACCGAACACACACTTTCGAGCAACTGCTCCGTTCGACATGGCACTCGCGTCGGTCTCTCACCTCCTCACAACCTTGTGCAACGGGTTGCGCTGAGTCCCCTCTGCATCAGCCGGATACGAATGATGTGAGCCCATCTTTCCAGACCAGAGGGATATCCCACTGTAACCCGCACTTCTGGCCCCTCTCTTAAATCTCTTCATTGTGCTGATACGGAAGAGGTCTACCCGACCCGCCCCCCGTTCCATATCAACCAGCTCAATGCACTTTATTTCATCTGCACAACGCATAAGAGATATATTGATCCACCTACGTAAAAATGGGCATGTAAACCAAGCCTCTGGCAGCAGAGGGGCAATCGTGCAGCCAAAAAAAGAGGGCCCGCACTGCAAAGTGCGACCCCCGCAAGGAAGACCAATAAATCGAGAATGGAATTAAAGAGACATGTCGCCGTTCTCACCATCAGCCCCTCAAACACGGAGACCATCAAGCCCTTTTCACACATGTGTGTATGGGCGATTCATTGATCTCACCCACCATTGCCCGCAAGAAGCATATGAATGTGGCAGTGGTGTGGATAACAAAACTGACTCTGTTAAAGGGGGTCACCTTCTCACTTCTGTGACCATCCAGTTTCCCTTGCCCCCATTCACTCACCATTCACCCCCGACTCACCTCGCACCACCGGCTCCGGCAACCCTTCGACGAAATCCTCGAGAGAATAAGGGCGGGCAAACAAATAGCCCTGCAGCCAATCCACCCCCTTGTCGCGCAAATAGTTAGCCTGGTAAGCCGTCTCCACCCCTTCAGCGACCACGACCAATCCCAGCTTCATACCCAAATCAATCACGTTATCCACAATGTGTTGCGACAAGCTCTCAAGCCCGATCCGCCGCACAAAAGACTGATCCAGCTTGATACAGTCAATATGGAACTGCTTGAGATACGCGAGGCTCGCATGCCCTGTGCCAAAGTCGTCCAGTGCAAACTGCACCCCCATAGCACAGAGGGAATTAAATAAAAATTGGGTCTGTTCATCATTAAGCAGCAGCTCCCGTTCCGTCAGCTCCAATGTCAACATCACGCTACCTGACTTGAATTGCGCCAGAAATGCCAGGCAATCATCGACCAACGTCAGCGAGGTAAAGTGCGCCGAGCTGACATTGATCCCGATGTGAAAGCTTGCTGGCAGCTGATCTTGCAAGGGGCCCAGCGTTGCAGCGACCTGGCGCATTACCTGCCGGGTCATCGGGACTATCAACCCGGATGCCTCTGCCTGAGGGATAAAAAATGCGGGTTCAATTATGCCTGCGATGGGATGTTGCCAGCGCATCAAGACTTCAATGCCACACAACTTGCGGCTTTGGGCATCCACAATGGGCTGTACATAGGGCACAAACTCATGGCCCTTTATACCCAATCTCAGCTCGGAAGCGATTGAGCGGCTGCGGCCCAACCAACACCACAACATGACGGCACAACAAAGTGCACTACCCGCAACCAACGACAGCAGCAACCACTCAATCCCGGCCCAACGCTGCAATGAGCCCACCTCGGCGGGATAGTTGACATAGACACTGAGTGGAAAGCGCTTCGAAGTCAGCGTTGACATAGCCAGTGGTGACAGCACAGGCAAGGCTGGATAAAATCGCCCCTTCTCATCGAGCCAGCGATCGCCCACCCGCAACCAGGTCTGCTCTCCTTGCAATCCCGTTGATAGCATCAGCACCAGATATTGGCTGTCTACTGTGGCGATAACCGCCATCCTCTCTTTCAAAGGCGCTCGCAGTGACAGAACAGGTAAATCCGGGCTCAGTGGCGTGCCGGATAACAAACGAATTCGGCCAACAAAGAAATCTGCCACCGGTTCAGCAAGGCGCCCCTCACCATCCACAGAGGAGCAATACACTTCATCTTGTTGCGCCAACGTGAGGGTACGAACATAAGGGGCCAACACGGCCGCCTTTCTCAATGCGGGCAAGATATCTTTACAGGGCTGGCCCACCAATGGCGACACCTGATGCGCTGTATTCACCGCTTGCAGCAATACACGATCAATCCGCGTCAATATCTCCCGCGCCGTACGGGTGGTTTGTGCTTCAAGCCCCCGCAGATAAACCTGATACAACAGTGTGCTGCCCATCAGAAACAGCAGCAATAATCCCAGCAATCCCCCACAAAAACGCCATCGTAAAGAGAATCGCGCGGTCACAGGAAACACCATAAGACAATCCTTCTCTTCCAGACTACCGTCACGCCGGCGTATATAATGCTTCTGGCATCAATGCCACATCACATAGCCAACCATCGTCGCCAATTCAACTACCAGCAGCAGCTTGAATAGCAATACAGCCATCGATAATGTCATCCCTGTACCTTTGACAGACTCTTGCGTGATTGATTGGCGAATACTGGATGATTAAATTACAACGCACGTCAAACCGTTCGCCATAGAGAGATAAATTAAAATAGAGCGTTAAAAAATATCGCAATAAGAACCGTTGAAACTAGAGCCCCCTGTTCGGGTAGGGACAACTCGTCAACGTAACTGGTACACAGAGTTGCCAGCGTGATGGCACCCCCTTTCCGGAATGTATTTCCTGCACACCATAGCTAGCAAGTTGCCGTAAGCAGTACATGGCTTGATATACAGAAATATTTAATGCAAAACTCACCTGCGCCGTCGTCACAGGTGAGTCACTCTCCGCTAAAAAAATCAAGACATCTTGGCTTCGTGTATTTTTAACTGTCATGGTCTCACACCCTAAAAATCGAAAAGGATTATAAGTACATAAAATCAAAATCAATAAAACACAGACCACTCGCGACAAACACATCACACCAAGGTCAAATTGCTCACCACACGTTTGCCGAGTAGATTAATCGTCACATAGCCACTATCATTTCAAAACGAATCAAAGAAACATTTAACCAGCACTACACAATAAAAATTGCAGAGGCAACGTTATTACCAATAACACTCTACTATCTGTCAATGGTGGCTAAAGTATTGCCATGGAATTCCATGGCAATACACTTAACGTACGAATGACTTCACTTTCAAGTCGCTGAAAAATTACTTTGTATTCAGAATGAATCGCCCCCAGTTCCCTAGACACCTCGCAGCCTTAAAATGAGGCAACTATTGGAGGTGTTATGACCCGTCAGCGTTATCCAGAAACATTCAAAATCGAAGCCGTTAAACAAGTCACCGAACGCGGACGGCCGGTGGCTGACGTTGCACGAGCCCTTGGGGTATCCAGCCACAGTCTGTATGCCTGGCTCAAGCAGTACGGTAAGCCCGCTGACCAGCAGCACGAAGAGTCAGCCTTGCAAGCCGAGATCCGCCGTCTGAAAGCCGAACTGCGCCAGGTCACCGAGGAGCGCAACATTTTAAAGGAGGCCGCCGCGTACTTTGCCAGCGAGTCAAGGAAAGGTACGCGTTCATAACCTCCCGACTCGACCGGTACAGTGTCGTTACCCTGTGCCAGACCCTGGGGGTTCACCGAAGTGGCTTCTACGCGTGGCTGAAACAGCCCGTATCGCCACTACAGCAGGAGGACGAACGACTGACCGGATTGGTCAAGCAATCCTGGCTGGAAAGTGGTGCTGTCTACGGTTATCGCAAGGTCCATCGCGATCTTCGTGACTTGGGGGAAGCCTGCGGTAAGCACCGTGTGGCCAAATTAATGAGGCGGGAGGGGCTGCGTTCGCAAACGGGCTATCAACGCCGTAAGAGGCATTATGGAGGCAAGAGCCCACAGGCTGCCCCAAACACGCTGGCACGTCAGTTTAAGGTGCCTGCCCCCAACATCGCCTGGGTGACTGACATTACCTACATCCGCA
>NZ_FKKY02000010.1:0-173501 GCF_900079845.1 Aeromonas sp. EERV15
AGGGTCCTAAAGGGCCGTTGGAGACCACAACGTTGATAGGTGGGGTGTGTAAGCGCGGCGACGTGTTGAGCTAACCCATACTAATTACCCGTGAGGCTTAACCATACAACACCCAAGAAGTGTTCTGGGCCTTGTAGCAAGTGAACGAACTACTTAACTAATTCAGTGATAATGACCCAGTCGTTATTCACATCAGCTTTCTCAGATTGAATTAATTTGCCTGGCGGCCATAGCGCCGTGGAACCACCTGATCCCATGCCGAACTCAGAAGTGAAACGCGGTAGCGCCGATGGTAGTGTGGCATTCGCCATGCGAGAGTAGGACACTGCCAGGCACCCAATCCAAGAAACCCCGCTCGATGAGCGGGGTTTTTTATTGGCTGAAATTCAGTAAATCGCCTGATAATTGACCTTTTATTCCCTCTTCCCTGCCTTTTTCTCTGTTTTTCCTCCTCAATTTTCTCCGGATCTGTCATCGCCGCTGGCGGTGGTTGTCGCTATAATGGCCGCCCTCAAGCAAGGTGGTGGTATGAAAGCAGAATATCTACAGCGATTCGGGGGCATTGCCCGTCTTTATGGTCAGAATGCCCTGCGTTCCTTTAGCCAGGCGAAAGTCTGTGTGGTGGGGATCGGTGGCGTAGGCTCCTGGGCGGCCGAGGCGCTGGCCCGCGCCGGTATCAACCAGATGACCCTGATCGACATGGATGATATCTGCATCACCAACACCAATCGCCAGATCCACGCCATGCAGGGGACGGTCGGTCGCCTCAAGACCGAGGTAATGGCCGAGCGCATTCGCGCCATCAACCCGGATTGCGAAGTGATCGAGGTAGATGATTTCGTTACCGCCGATAACCTGGCTGAGCATATCAAGCGGGAGTTTGACTATGTGGTGGATGCCATCGATTCGGTCAAGGCCAAGGTGGCGCTGATTGCCTTCTGCAAGCGCAACAAGATCCCGGTGATCGTCGCGGGTGGTGCCGGCGGGCAGATGGATCCGACCCAGATCACCGTGGCCGATCTGGCCAAGACCATTCAGGATCCGCTGGCCGCCAAGGTACGCTCTGATCTGCGCCGGTTGCACAACTTCAGCAAGAATCCGGCGCGCAGGTTTGCGGTGGAGTGTGTCTTCTCAACCGAGCAACTGAGCTATCCGGATGGCAATGGTGGCACCTGTCAGGCCAAGGCGGCCAGCGATGGCACCATGAAGATGGATTGCGCCTCCGGTTTTGGCGCCGTGACGCCGGTGACGGCCACTTTTGGACTGGTTGCCGCGTCCCGGGTATTGAAGAAGATTGCCGAGCGGGGCGCCCGTGCCGAGAAAGAGGCCGGGAATGAAGCGGCAGGGTCGATTAGCGAAGCCTAATCGACCACTGAACAAGGCGGGTTAGACAGCCTGCTCCCGGATCGCCAGCACGATCGCTCTGAGCCCGTTACCCCGTGACGGGCTCAAGTGTTTTTCAAGGCCCAATTCGGTGAAATACCCTTCCATATCAAAAGCCTGGATCGCCGCTGCGGATTGGTGGTTGAGCGCCGCCAGCACGATGACGATCAGCCCGCGTACGATGCGGGCATCGGAATCACAGGTAAAGTGCCAGCAGCCATCCTCACTTTTTGCTCCCTTCAGCCAGGCCTGGCTTTCACATCCTTTGAGGCGGAATTCTTCCTGCTGCCATGCGCCGGGTAGCGCTGGCAGCTGCTTGCCGAGCTGGATGATGAGCCGATACTGGTTCTCCCAGCCGTGAGCGGCGGCAAACTGCTGGCGGATGGTGTCGGCGTTGGGCTCAAGGCCGATCTGGGTATAGCTTGCGAGATCACTCATTCGGTTGTCTGCCTTAGAAGAAGTCACTGAGTTTGTGCAGGGCGGCCAGCAGGGCGTCGATATCATCCCGATTGTTGTAGCAGGCCAATGAGGCGCGCATGGTGCCGCCGATCCCGAGCGATTCCATCAGTGGCATGGCGCAGTGATGGCCGACTCGCAGGGCGATCCCCTGCATATCGAGCAGGGTGGCGGCATCTTGCGGGTGGATATCCTCCAGCAGGAAAGAGGCGGCTCCGGCGCGTTGGCCGGGTTCGCCGACCAGACGCAGTCCCGGTACCTGTTGCAGATTGGTGACCAGATAGTCGGTCAGGGCCTGCTCATGGCTGGCTAGCCATTGCAGGTCTTGCGCCATCACAAAGTCGATGGCAGCGGCGAGGCCGATAGCGCCAGCGATATGGGGAGTGCCCGCCTCGAATTTGAAGGGCAGGGTATTGAAGGTGGTACCGCTGAAACTGACCCTATCAATCATCTCGCCACCTGCTTGCCAGGGTGGCATTCGATCCAGCAGCTCGGTGCGGCCCCACAACACGCCGATGCCGGTCGGGCCATAGAGCTTGTGACCGGAGAAAGCATAGAAGTCGCAACCGATGGCCTGCACATCCACCTCGAGATGAGCCACCGCCTGGGCGCCGTCGATCAGCGTCACGGCGCCAACCGCTTTGGCGGCCACCACCATCCGAGCGACTGGATTGACGGTACCGAGGGCATTGGAGACGTGAGCCACGCTCACCAGCCGGGTGCGTGGCCCCAGCATGGCGTGATAGGCGGCCAGATCGAGATCGCCCCGCTCATCGAGGGGGATAACCCTGATCACCGCGCCGGTGCGCTGGGCGACCAGTTGCCACGGGACGATATTGGCGTGGTGCTCCAGGGTGCTGAGGATGATTTCGTCCCCCGCCCTGAGCTCGTTCATCCCCCAGCTCTGGGCCACCAGATTGATCGCTTCTGTGGTGCCGCGGGTCCAGATCACTTCGTGGCTGCGGGGCGCATTGATAAAGCGGGCGACCGTCTCGCGGGCTGCCTCGAAGGCGCGGGTAGCACGGCCACTCAGGGCGTGGGCGGCGCGGTGCACGTTGGCGTTGTCGGCCCGGTAGTAGTGAGCGATGGCATCCAGTACCGCTTGCGGCTTCTGGGTGGTAGCGGCGTTGTCCAGATAGACCAGAGGGTGGCCGTTTACCTCCTGCGCCAAGGCCGGAAACTGGCTGCGCAGTCGGTCATGCTGTTGCTGATTCATGCTCCCCTCATCATCTGGAAAAAGTCATCATCTCGAAAGGTCGGCCATGATCCTGAAAATAGCGCCCGAACACAAGGCGCGATGAGCCCGATTGGCGGTTGTCTGCCGTGCAGCAGGTACGGCTCGTCGGGTGATTTCTGGTACAATGCCGCCCCTCATCATAAGCCAAGAGATCCGGCCCATGAAGCTCAACCCCAATCAGAACGAAGCGGTCAAGTATGTCTCCGGCCCTTGCCTGGTGCTAGCGGGTGCCGGATCGGGCAAGACCCGCGTCATCACCAACAAGATTGCCTATCTGGTGCAGCAGTGCGGCTACAACGCGCGCAATATCGCTGCGGTCACCTTTACCAACAAGGCGGCGCGGGAGATGAAGGAGCGGGTCGGCCAGACGTTGGGCCGCAAGGAAGCGCGGGGGTTGATGGTCTCCACCTTCCATACCCTGGGTCTCGATATCATTCGCCGTGAGCACAAGAGTCTGAATCTCAAGGCGAACTTCTCTCTGTTCGATGACACCGACCAGCTAGCGCTGCTGAAAGAATTGACTGAAGACGAGCTCGATAACGACAAGGACAAGCTCTCGGCCCTTATCAGCCAGATCTCCAACTGGAAGAACGACCTTATCCTGCCTGCCCGTGCCATGCGCATCGCTCGTGGGCCGGAAGAGGTGCTGATGGCGCAGCTTTACGAGCGTTATCACCGTCAGATGGTGGCCTATAACGCGCTGGATTTTGACGATCTCATCGTGATGCCGACCCTGCTGCTCAAGAGCAATCAGGAGGTGCGTGAGCGCTGGCAAAACAAGATCCGCTATCTGCTGGTCGACGAATATCAGGACACCAACACCAGCCAGTACGAGCTGGTGAAGCAGATCGTCGGTGAGCGCTCCCGCTTTACCGTGGTGGGTGATGATGACCAGTCCATCTACTCCTGGCGTGGTGCCAAGCCGCAGAATCTGGTGCTGCTGAGCGAAGATTTCCCCAGCCTCAAGCTGATCAAGCTGGAGCAGAACTACCGTTCCAAGCGACGTATCCTCAAGTGCGCCAACATCCTGATCGCCAACAACCCTCACGTCTATGACAAGGCGCTCTTCTCCGAGCTGGATGAGGGGGTGAAGCTCAAGGTGCTGTTCGCCAAGAACGAAGAGCACGAGGCGGAGCGGATCGCCGCCGAGATGATGGGCCACAAGTTTATGAACCGCACCCGGTTCAAGGATTACGCCATCCTCTATCGGGGCAACCATCAGTCGCGCATCTTCGAGAAGGCGCTGATGACCAACCGCATTCCCTACCGCATCTCGGGCGGCACCTCGTTTTTCTCCCGCACCGAGATCAAGGACATCATGGCCTACCTCAAGCTGCTGGTGAACGCGGACGAGGACACCGCCTTCCTGCGGGTGGTCAATCTGCCGCGCCGCGAGATTGGCCCCACTACCCTTGAGAAGCTTGGTCAGTATGCCAACCAGCGCGGCAAGAGTCTGTTTGCCGCCAGTTTCGAGCTGGGGCTGGAGCAGCACCTCTCCGGCCGTGGCCTCGTGGCCCTGCAGGCATTCACCAACTGGCTGGTTCGCCTTGGCGATCAGGCGCTGCGTGGCAATCCGGTGGAGGCGGTGCGGGACATGATCAAGGAGATCCACTACGAAGAGTGGCTCTACGAGACATCCCCCAGCCCGAAGGCAGCCGAGATGCGGATGCAGAACGTCTCCACCCTCTATCGCTGGATCACCGAGATGCTGGAAGGGGATGAGCTGGAAGAGTCGATGACACTGGCTCAGGTGGTCACTCGCCTCACCCTGCGCGACATGATGGAGCGCAACGAGGGGGAGGACGATGCGGATCAGGTGCAGTTGATGACCCTGCATGCCTCCAAGGGGCTGGAGTTCCCCTATGTCTATATGGTGGGGATGGAGGAGGGCTTGTTGCCCCACCAGACCAGCATCGATGAAGACAATGTGGAGGAGGAGCGCCGTCTCGCCTACGTGGGCATCACCCGGGCCCAGACCGAGCTGACCTTCACCCTCTGCAAGGAGCGGCGCCAGTTTGGCGAGTCGGTACGGCCAGAGCCGAGCCGCTTTTTGCTGGAACTACCGCAGGATGATCTGGAGTGGGAAAATCAGAAGAAGGTGACGGCCGAGGAGCGCCAGCAGAAAGGACAAGTGGGCATTGCCAATCTGCGGGCGATGTTCAAGAAGGACTAAAGCGATGGGCTGGCCGGGGCAAGCAGCGGCACAATGTCGGCTCCGGGCATAGGGGGGGAGATGTATCGCCCTTGTCCCATCTGGCAGCCGATGTCGATCAGCTTCTGCAACTGTTGCTGGTTCTCGATCCCCTCGACCACCAGGGTGTAATTAAGATCCTGACAGATATCCCGCATGGCGCGGATCAACGCCAAATCTTTGGGTGACTGCAGCATGCGTTGGGTAAAACTGTCATCTACCTTGATGTAATCCACCGGAAAGTGAAACAGGGCATTGAGGGATGAGAAGCCGGTGCCAAAATCATCCAGGCTGATCTGGATACCCTTGGCTCGCAAGTCATGCAAGGACGCGAGCGCATCGGAATCCTGTCGTGACAATTCCCGCTCGTTGAATTCAAAAATCAGATAGTTGGGGGCAACCCCCACTTCCTCGATGATGGCCATCAGCCGCATGATATGGTCGTGGTTGGCGAGGTGCTTGCCCGAGAGGTTGATGGCGACCTTGAACTTGCTTTGTCCCGAGAACGGTAACCAGTTTTTTAACTGTTGGCAGGTTCGCCGCAGGATCTGGTAATCCAGCTCGAGAATGAGACCACACTGCTCCGCCAGCGGAATAAAATCAAAGGCATCTTTCAGCACGCCCTCCTCGGTCAACCAGCGCGCCATTACCTCCAGCCCGGTCAGGTGACTGTCTTGCAGCCTGATCACCGGTTGGTAGTAGGGGACGATTCGCCCCTCTCGCAACGCTCTGGCCAGCATCTCCTCCGGTGAGTTCCAGTTCTGGTTAATACAATCTTCCGAGTAGTTGACGATCCGGCTGCGGCCATTGCGCTTGGCCTGATACATGGCCAGATCGGCTTGATGGAGCAGTTGGCTGATATCCGTGGTTTGCTCGGATACGCTCGATACCCCGAGACTGACGGTAATATTCAGCTCGTTACCTAACAGCCTGAACGGATAGGAGAGGCGGCTGATGATGCGGTTGAGCACCGGGCTGATGTCATCCTCGTGTTTGCTGCTATCCAGATAAATCACGAATTCATCCCCACCCAGTCTAGCCACCAGATCATTTTGCCGGATACAGGTCTGCAGCCGGCGGCTGACCTCTTTCAGTAGCTGATCGCCTGCACTGTGGCCCAGGGTGTCATTGATCTGCTTGAAGTGGTCTACATCGATAAAAATCACCGTAAACCCTGGTGATTTGTAGCGATTGTAGTGGGTCATGGCTTGATTGAGATGGTTCATCAACAGCGCCCGGTTGGGTAGCTGGGTCAAGGGATCGTGGAGTGCATCGAATTGCAGCCGTCGCTCCAGCTCTTGATGCTGCTTGAGCTGCTTTTGCAATCGGAGGTTGGTCTGGCGCAGCTGTTGCAGCCGCTGGTTGATCGAGTCCTCGGTATTGATGTCGTTGAGCTGCTGGCGGATCCGTCTCAGCTCCAGCAACAGGGTGAGCTGGCCGCGCAAGAAATCGAGGAACAGCTTGTCATCGGTCTCCAGCGGTTGAGCCGTGCTGATGATGAAGTGGCCGAAATACTGCTGCTGCAGTCGTAGCGGCATGCTGTGCCAGTGTCGTGATTCCCTGTTTACCTCGATATTGCTGGTGCTGTGACATAAACCACTGATGAGTTCATCACTCTGGTAAGGGTGTGCCGGATAAATTTTCTCCAGCTTCTGGCTATTGAGCCTGACCAGCAGCATGTCCTCGATGGTCAGCATCTGGCGCAGAACAGCCTCTAGCTGGGAAAACAGCGCCTGACCTGGCAGGGTGTTGGCTAACCGTATGATGCGGCTGATGCTCTCAATCTTCTTTTTCCAGTTAGGATCTTTACGGAACAAGGGAGAAGGGAGTTCTGCGAGATGATAGTCCGCTTGGGTTTCGGTCAGCCGTTTGGCCAGACACTCCAGCAGCAGACGCAGGGTTGGTAGATCTGTTGGTGCGCCGCGCGCCAGTAGCCACTGTATCTGGCCATGCTCGATGGGGAAGACACACCACCCCTCAGCCTCATCCAGCTGGGTGAGCTGATCGGCGATGCGAGATTGCTCCCTGCCCAGTTGCTGTTTGAAGGTGTCGCTCACCTTGTGGGCGTAGATCCAGTTCAAGCCAGTATCGGAGAGGCCCAGCATGCCGAAATGTTGCAGCGGGCAGAGTTGATCAATTTGCTGGATAAGTGCGTCGTAATCCCCGGCCGTGGCCGTTTGCTGCGCCGGGAAGTCCATAATGGCAGAGACCAACGCCAATAGAGGAGTTGAGTAGTGGGGTTCGATGGATTGGGACGACATGTGCAACTCCCGATATGTCTACCTTACAAGAGTAGTCGGAAGCCGATAGATTGAAAGGGCCGCAATTGCGGCCCTTTCAAATACTTACAGCTTATCGATCATGTAGTGAATGGCGTTTTCTATCTCTTCATCACTACAGGTCGCGCAGGTGCCGCGTGGCGGCATCATGCCGGACTTGCCGGTGAAGCCTTCAATGGCATGTTTTTTGAGTGTCGCAATACCCTGGGCGATGCGAGGTTCCCAGGCTGCCTTGTCACCCCGTTTGGGGGCACCAGCGGCACCGGTGGCATGACAGGCAAAACAGGCTCCATTATATACAGCTTCGCCGTCGCGGGGGCCGGAAGGTGTGGCGGCAACAGCAGTCGCACTTGCCCCGACAATACCTTCCAGATCCTTGGCGGTATAGACCTGACCGATGGGTTTGACCCGCTCGGCAATGGCTTCCGGCGACATCTCAGCGGACGCAAGCACGGCTCCAGACAGGCTGGCGGCCGTCATCCCGATAGCCAGCAAATAGCTCAGTTTTTTCAACACGCTCATATACTCCCAGCAGTCTTTTATTATCCCTGTAAACGACGGGATTATAACCGAATAGTTACGGCCTTTTAAACGCTTGTGTGTGAAGTGTTAAACACTCTGCGTACAAAGTCTTGTCCGATATCACGGCAATTCGGGCGGTGGAGATAAAAAGAAACCCGGCATTCGCCGGGTTTCGGGTAACCAAAGGGTGAAATGGGCTATTTGTCCCAGCTCAGGATCACCTTGCCGGAGTGGCCGGAGCGCATCGCATCGAACCCCTGCTGGAATTCGTCGATGTGGAATCTGTGGGTAATGATGGGGGAGAGATCCAGC
Organism: Aeromonas sp. EERV15; assembly: GCF_900079845.1. Lineage (NCBI taxonomy): Bacteria > Pseudomonadati > Pseudomonadota > Gammaproteobacteria > Aeromonadales > Aeromonadaceae > Aeromonas > Aeromonas sp. EERV15. The sequence goes on from NZ_FKKY02000010.1 coordinate 8,381, forward strand.
CCGGACTGGATCAGGCTGGCCATCTTGTACCAGGTCTCGAACATCTCGCGGCCATAGATCCCTTTGATAAACAGCCCCTTGAAGATCACCTTGTTCCAGTCGATGGCCATGGTGGAGGGGGGAATGCCGAGCATGGCGATCTTGCCGCCGTGGTTCATCTTGTCGAGCATCTCCTGGAAGGCGCTTGGCACGCCGGACATCTCCAGCCCCACGTCGAACCCTTCGGTCATGCCCAGTTCGCTCATCACGTCGGCGAGCTTCTCTTTGCTGACATTGACCGCGCGGGTGGCGCCCATCTTGCGGGCCAGCTCCAGCCGATATTCGTTGACGTCAGTGATCACCACGTGGCGCGCACCCACATGGCGGCAGACCGCGGCAGCCATGATGCCGATGGGGCCCGCCCCAGTGATGAGCACATCCTCACCTACCAGGTCGAAGGAGAGGGCTGTGTGCACCGCATTGCCGAACGGGTCGAAGATGGCTGCCAGCTCGTCCGGGATGTTGTCCGGCAGCTTGAAGGCGTTGAAGGCGGGGATCACCAGATATTCGGCAAAGGCGCCCGGGCGGTTGACGCCAACGCCAATGGTGTTGCGGCACAGATGGGTGCGACCGGCGCGGCAGTTGCGGCAGTGGCCGCAGGTGATATGGCCTTCGCCGGAGACCCGATCGCCTATGGCGAAGCCGCGCACCTCCTGACCGATGGCGACCACTTCGCCGACATATTCATGGCCGACCACCATGGGCACCGGAATGGTCTTCTGGGACCACTCGTCCCAGTTGTAGATATGGATATCGGTGCCGCAGATGGCGGTTTTGCGGATCTTGATCAGCAGGTCGTTGTGACCGAGCTCGGGGGCCGGCACGTCCGTCATCCAGATGCCGACCTCTTTTTTGAGTTTGGAGAGTGCTTTCATGGTTGTTCCTTCAATATGAATGCAGAAAAAAGGGGCTGCAGCCCCTTGATTCAAATCAGATAACGCCGAGTTCACGGCCGATGCGGATGAAGGCGTCGATCGCCTTGTCCAGCTGCTCGCGGGTGTGAGCGGCAGACATCTGGGTGCGAATGCGAGCCTGACCCTTGGGCACCACCGGGAAGGAGAAGCCCACCACATAGATACCGGCAGCCAGCATGCGGCTCGCCATCTCGGAGGCCAGTTTGGCATCCCCCAGCATCACCGGAATGATGGCGTGATCGGCACCCGCCAGAGTGAAGCCAGCTGCGCTCATCCGCTCGCGGAAGTAACGGCTGTTCTCTTTCAGGCGGGCGCGCAGGTCGTGACCTTCAGCCAGCATGTCGATCACCTTGATGGTGGCAGAGACTATGGAGGGGGCCAGCGAGTTGGAGAAGAGGTAGGGGCGGGAGCGCTGACGCAGCCAGTCGATCACCTCTTTCTTGCCGGAGGTATAGCCACCGGACGCGCCGCCGAGCGCCTTGCCCAGGGTGCCGGTGATGATGTCGACCCGATCCAGCACGCCGCAATATTCGTGGGTGCCACGGCCGTTTTCGCCGATAAAGCCGACGGCGTGGGAGTCATCCACCATTACCAGCGCATCGTATTTGTCCGCCAGATCGCAGATGGATTTGAGATCGGCGATGACCCCATCCATGGAGAAGACGCCGTCGGTGGCGATCAGCTTGAAGCGGGCACCGTCGGCATCCGCCTGTTTGAGTTGGGCTTCCAGCTCGGCCATGTCGTTGTTGGCGTAGCGATAGCGCTTGGCCTTGCACAGCCGCACGCCGTCGATGATGGAGGCGTGGTTGAGGGCATCGGAGATGATGGCATCTTCGGCGCCGAACAGGGTCTCGAACAGACCGCCATTGGCATCAAAGCAGGAGGAGTAGAGGATGGTGTCCTCGGTGCCGAGGAAGGCCGACATCTTCTGCTCCAGCGCTTTGTGCTGGTCCTGGGTGCCGCAGATGAAGCGTACCGACGCCATGCCGAAGCCGTGGCTGTCGAGCCCCTGATGGGCGGCGGCGATCAGATCCGGGTGGTTGGCCAGCCCCAGATAGTTGTTGGCACAGAAGTTCAGTACCTGCTCACCGCCGACGGCGATGCTGGCCTGCTGGGCGGAGGTGATGATGCGCTCCTGCTTGTACAACCCTTCAGCTTGTACCTGGTTCAGTTGCTCGGTCAGGTGACGATAGAATCCGTTAGACATCCTCGATCCTTATTGGCTATTTCAGCTGCGTATCAACAGAGGGCAACATTTTACTGCAATCTGTTGCGGCTAATTCAAATGATTGTGCTGATATTCAACAAATGTGAAACAGATCTCACCCAACTGGTTGGGCCAGTTGACGGTAATGCTGTTCCAGCTGCTGGATTTGTCCGGCCACCTGAGGTTGCACATAGGGGCGCAGCAGGAATAGCACCTTCAACACCCCCTGATAGAGCAGGGGTTTGGTGATGCGGGTGTTGGGCGCCTGGGCAATCTGGAACGGGATCCAGCAGGTCACCACCATCTTGATGGTCTGGCCCAGATCCGGCAGGTCTTCGTCACTGACATCGATAATGCCCCCTTCGCGCAGGCTCTTGAGCAGGGCGACCACTGATGCTCGCATCTGCTCCTGGGCCTTGAGGTACTTCTGTTGCAACGGTTCGTCACGGCTCAGGATGTCCGGCAGGTTGGCGTAGAAGAAGCGGAACTGCCACATCAGATAGAAGATGGCATCCAGATAGCCCATCAGATCCTGCAGGGTGATTTCACGGTTGCGGGTCGGGACGAAGCTCTCGCTCAGGTGGCGGGCATACTGGTCGAAGATGGAGTGGATGATGTCTTCTTTATTGCGGAAGTGGTAATAGAGGTTGCCCGGGCTGATGCCCATGTGCGCCGCAATATGGTTGGTGGTGATGTTGCGCTCACCCTGATCGTTGAACAGCTCGGTCGCGCTGTGAATGATCCTGTCTCTGGTTTTCATCACTCATTCCTCCAGCGGGTTTCGTCTGGGGGCGATTTTAACAAGGTCGAATCCCCAGACCGCCCGTGATAAACTTTTCGGCAATTTCAAATTGGCTCACTATACACAGCTTTAACAAGCAGTCACATGTAGCCATCAACGTACGAGAGGCAAACTCCATGATCGTAGTAACTGGCGGTGCTGGCTTTATCGGCAGCAATCTGGTCAAGCAGCTGAACGCTCAAGGACGGACCGATATCGTGGTCATCGATGACCTGACCGACGGCACCAAGTTCGTCAACCTGGTCGATCTGACCATCGCTGACTACATGGATAAGGAAGAGTTTCAGCACCGTATAGTGTCTGGTGACGATTTCGAAGAGTGGGATGGCATCGAGGTGATCTTCCATGAAGGCGCCTGCTCTGCCACCACAGAGTGGAACGGCAAGTTCATCATGGAGGTCAACTACGAGTACTCCAAGGACCTGTTCCACTACTGCATCGAGCGTGAAATTCCCTTCATCTACGCCTCTTCTGCAGCGACCTACGGTGGCCGCAACGACAACTTCATCGAAGATCCCAAGTTCGAACAGCCGCTCAACGTCTATGGCTACTCCAAGCAGCTGTTTGACCAGTACGTGCGCCGCTGGATGCCGGAGATCAACTCTCAGGTGGTCGGTCTGAAGTACTTCAACGTCTACGGCCCGCGCGAGCAGCACAAAGGCTCCATGGCTTCTGTCGCCTTCCACCTCAATACCCAGGTGAAGAAGGGTGAGAATCCCAAGCTGTTCGAAGGTTGCGATGGCTTCCCGAACGGTGGCCAGATGCGTGACTTCATCTATATTGACGACGTCTGCAAGGTAAACCTCTGGTTCTGGCAGAACCCGCAGCACTCCGGCATCTTCAACTGTGGTACCGGTCGCGCCGAGCCGTTCCAGAACGTGGCCGAAGCGGTGATCAAGCATCATCAGAAGGGTGCCATCGAGTACATCCCCTTCCCGGATCACCTCAAGGGTCGCTACCAGAGCTTCACCCAGGCCGACATGACCAAGCTGCGCAGCGTGGGTTATGACGCGGAGTTTAAAACCGTTGCCGAAGGGGTAGCGGATTACATGGCTTGGCTCAACCGCTAACGGGTGAGCACAACGCGGCAGTTTGAGCGCAAAACCGGAAGTGGGTACTCGCCTGCTTCCGGTTTCTGGTGTCTGTGGCTGCTTGCCGTTCCTCTTTTCTCTACCGGGTAACCGCGCGATGAATATATTGATGGCACTCTCCCAGCTCGAGGTAACGGGCGCTGAGGTCTATGCCACCACGGTCGGTAACGAACTGACCCAGCGTGGTCACAACGTCTTTTATGTGTCAGATACCCTGACCAAGCCGACTCTTGGTCCCGTCTTCAAGCTTCGCTTCAACAAGCGCAGCATCCTGCGCCGCTTCTGGCACGTCTTTTACCTCATCTATCTTATCAAGAAGCACCATATCCAGTTGGTACATGCTCACTCTCGCGCTTCCGGCTGGAGCAGTTATGTGGCCTGCAAGCTGACTGGCACCCCGATGATCACGACTGTGCATGGTCGCCAGCCGGTGCACGCTTCGCGCAAAGCGTTCCATGCCCTCGGCTATCGGGCAGTTGCTGTTTGTGAAGATATTGCCCATCAGATTGTCGACAATCTGGGGGTTGATCCCGCCATCGTGCAGGTGCTGCGCAACGGTATCGAAACCGACAAATTCCAGCCTGTGCCAGCGCCGGAAAACCCCAAGCCGGTGATCGCCATCATTGGCCGTTTGAGCGGCCCCAAAGGTGAGCTCTGTTACCGTCTGCTCGATGAAGTGCTTGATCTTGATGCCTGTCGGGTGCGGATTGTCAGCGGTACCAAGGTGCCGGAGCGCTTTGCCCGTTTCGAAGGCCGTGCCGAGTTTGTTGGTTATATCGATGATGTGCCTGCTCTGCTGGCGGGTAGCGATCTGGTGATCGGCGCAGGTCGGGTTGCGATGGAAGCACTGCTCTGCGGTCGGCCGGCCTTTGCTATCGGTGAAGCCAAGGCCATCGGTCTGGTGACTGCACAGAATCTGGATGAGGCGTTGGCCAGCAACTTCGGTGATATTGGTCCCAAGGATCTGGCCATCGATTTCGCGGCACTGAAGGGAGAGATTGTATCCGCCTTGGCCAGCAAGACGGTGCCGGAAGTCATTCGCCAACGCATTCAGGATGAGTATGGCTTGCAGGGGGTCGTATCCAGCCTCGAAACCATCTATCAGGATGCCGTAGTAGAAACCCTGCGCCGCGAGATGCCGGTCATCATGTACCACCGCTTTATCGAGCAGGATAGCGAGAAAGGGGTGCATGGCACCTGGATGCCGATCGCCATGTTCGAGAAGCATCTGCGACTGATGAAGTGGCTCGGCTACGAAACCCTGACGTTCCGTGATCTGGCGGACACAGGCTTTATCCACCGTATGCAATACGGCAAGAAGTACCTGATGATCACCGCCGATGACGGTTATCAGGACAACCTGACTCGCATGCTGCCGTTGCTGGAAAAATATGGTTACAAAGCAGTGGTATACGTGGTCACCGGTGAAGGTTATAACCGTTGGGATGTGGAACATCCGACCAATCCGGATACCAAAGTTTCGCTAATGAGTGGTGATCAGGTCAAAGCGCTGGCCGCCAGCGGTCATGTGGAGATCGGTGGTCATACCCTGACCCATCCCCGCTTGAGTCAGCTCTCACTCGAGCAACAAGCCCATGAAATTCAGGAGAATAAACGCCAACTGGAGGCCCTGCTTGGCCATCCGCTGCTCTCGTTCGCCTACCCTTACGGAGATATGAACGAGAGTGCCAAGGAGCAGGCTATCGCCGCCGGGTATCGTTTTGCCGTCGCTACCAACAGTGGCCCCAAAGCGATGCACCAGGACCCTTTCCAGATCCGCCGGATCGCTATTTTCCCTCGCACAGATGTGTTCGGGTTGTGGCGTAAAATCCGTGGGAATTATGTTTTTAGAAAGTGAGAAAAGAAAAAGAATGATGGTCTTAGTGAATAAAGAGAGGTTTGTACCTCTTGTGGTGCAAACCTCGGCTTTTTTGTTTGGCGCGCTTGCTCTTGCTGTTCCAAGTGGATACTCATATGGCCCGGCGTTGCTGGCAATAGTGAGTCTTTTTGTCTTTTGGCGTAAAGAGTACCTCTCTGCTATGGAGAAAGAACATAAAATAATTGCATCATTGCTTTTATCATATTTCGTTCTTTTTGTAATATCTGTTATTGTCGATGGTAGTTCATTTAGCCAATTAGATAGACCAAGTCGGGCATTAATGGCTGCTCTAGTGATCCCTACACTTGCTAAACATAAAGTCAAGTTGGAAGTTTTGCTTTGTGGGTTCGCTTGTGGTGCGTTAATAGCAGCCGGTATCGCAATTTACGATAAATTTTATCTCGGATATGAGCGAGCATTCGAGTTTTATTCAATGCCTATACAGTCCGGAAATATTAGCATGTCACTTGGCCTTTTTTGTCTATGTGGCTATTTTTGGTATCGAGCTAAAAACGCTAAGTATTTTTCTTATCTTTATATGCTAGGTGCAATTTCTGGTTTTACTGGGAGCTTCTTATCTGGGGCCAGAGGTGGTTGGGTGTTGCTTCCAGTCGTGATTATTTCGATATTAATGCTGTATAGGAAAATTATTACAAATAATGAAAAAAAGGGATTGCTGTTTTTGTTTGCAATTGTTATAGCGATGGTGCTTACACCTCAAACCGGTATGTTGAAAAGATTTGATGCTGCGAAAACTGATATAGAACAGTACATCGATGGTACTAACTTGGATACATCGCTTGGCATTCGTTTTCAATTGTGGGGAAGCGCTTGGGATTCATTTAAGGAGAGGCCATTTTTCGGGTGGGGACAAGATGGTTTGAGGGAGTCACAAAAGCAGCAGTTACAAAAAAATGAAATTACAAATTTTATATATAACTTCAATTATCATGCCCATAACCAATATCTTGAGGAAATGGCAAAAAGAGGGGTTATGGGACTCTTCGTTTTGTTGGCAATGTTGTCATTACCAGTGGTGTTGGTTAAGTCAAAAATGTCATGTATGAGAGAGCAATCAGCTGCTTATGGGGCTAGTGTGATTGTGATTGTGACATGTCTGACAACGGCTGACTATCATATTAGTCAATCATATTTTGCACATAACTCGGGGATAACGTTCTTTATCTTCTCCATGGTTTTCGGATTTTCAGCAACATTTAAGGATGCTGAGGTATTATTATGAAAGTATATGTTATTAATCTTGAACGTTCGATTGAGCGTAAGATTAGAATGTCCGACTTGTTAAGTTCTGCTGGTATCGAGCATGAGTTTTTCCCCGCTATTGATGGACGTATTGCAAAAATTGAAGGTTATAATTCTCCAAGGAGAATTAAAGAAAAAGGTCATCCTCTTACTCTTGGAGAGCAGGCCTGTTTTTTAAGCCACAGAGCGTTATGGCTTAAATGTATAGACTTAAATATACCTATCGTTGTGATTGAAGACGATGTAGATTTGGTGGAAGAATTTTATTATTTTGTTGAGTATGCATCCATCAACTTTTCTGATTATAAGTATGTTAGGTTGGGACGTGCTCCGATTAAAAATACGTTTATCTTGCCTAAAATATCAACTCTTGATGGAATCAAGGATGATGCAAAGCTAGTAAAATACAATCGAGGTCCTAGTGGTGCGTATGGATATATAATTTATCCTGAAGCAGCAAAAAGATTTGTTGATTCATCCGTTAGTTTCTGGATGCCAGTAGATGACTACATGGACTGTGAGTATATTCATGGTGTATACAATGTCGGTATAGAACCACCGATTGTTCGATATACTGACATCCAGTCTGAAATTGGATTTTCGAATAGACAGCAAAAAGGAAAACGGACGCTTACATCAAGAATTAGAAAGGAGTGGTTCCGGTATAAGATATTTATTCTGCAGTTTATATTTAACATTAAGTTTTATTTGACTCGTTTGTAAGGCTATATCCATATGAAAGTAAGCGTCATATATCCATATCTTAAAAAATCTGGCGGTATGGAAACTTATATTGTAAATATCTTACAAAAACTTGTAGAGTTTAATCTAAAAGTTGAACTTGTATCAATCAAGGGGCGTGTAGATAGAACTCTGGTTCCTGATGGTGTAAATGTTATTGAGTTTCCCGTTTTCACGCCGTTCAAAATGCTAAACGAGAAAATATTTAATTTATTCGTAGGTAAATTTATTGATAGAAAAGGTGTGATTTTCAACTGTAGCAGAAGTATTGTGCGTAATGCTGAACTGGCTATTTCAGCGGGAACGCATAAAGGGAATAAGTTAGCCCTCGGTAAAAAAATATATAAGCCAGAAGATATACTTACAATTTACGAAGAGGGGATGGCTTACAAGTTAGCTAAAATTGTCATTGCTCACTCTGAAATAGTAAAAAAAGAAATAATAGATTTATTTGATTTACCAAGCGAGAAAATAAAGGTTGTTTATCCACCGACTGACGATAATTTATTCTCAACTCATCATAAAAATTCTCGTGTTGATGTCAGAAGTAAGCAACGTGAAAAGTATGGTATTTCTGAGGATGATGTGTTGTTATTATTTCCTTCTAGCAATCATAAAAGGAAAGGTATTGATCTAATTTTACAATCATTAGAGAGCAAATCTATTCCAGACTCAGTGAAATTAGTTATTGCTGGAAATAAAAAAATAGAACATCCTCGGGTTATTAACCTTGGTTTTGTTGATGATATGCCATCCTTGTATTCTATGGTCGATGCCACTATTTTAGCATCGTCATATGAGCCATTCGGATTGGTAGTTACTGAGTCAATTATGTGTGGCACTCCCGTGATTATGTCTAAGGTCGTTGGTGCAACAGAAGTTGTAAAAAAAGAATTCGCATATCTCTTTGATCTTAACACTGAGAGTCTCACAAATGAAATTAACCGCTTTTTGGCGGAACGCGACAAATTAGATCTATCTGATGCCGATTCTTTTTATACATATAATGATGTAAAAGAGCACTGTGTGGAGTTACTCTATCTTGCCGGTGTTGATATTAATGGAGAAGGTAATGGGGGGTGAGGCTAAAATAAAGTCAAACGCATATTTTATTCTGTGGTTTTGTGGATTAATAATTTCAATATTTTACTTCACTAATCAAATTATTTATGGCGATCAGACCCAGATGCTCTACAAGGGTTACCTTGGCGCTTATGAGGGGGTCTGGCTCAGCTATGGCAATGCGGCGAGTGCGGTGGGCAATGTGCCGGGCAGCTTGTCGGCTTGGCTGATCGGTGGGCCGCTGCTGCTGTGGGACTCTCCCTATGCACCCATGCTGTTGCTGCTGGCGATGCGGTTGGTCGGTTTCCTGCTGTTTGATGCGGTGATCCGGCAGGTGTTTGATGACAGAGCGCGGCTGCTGTTTCTGGTGCTTTGTTGGCTCAACCCCTGGTTTCAGTACGAAAGTCTGCTCTACAACCCCTCTTATCTGTTCCTCTTCTCCGCCATGCACTGCTGGTCGGCCTGGCATATGCGCGAGCGGGCCTCCTTCTGGCACATGATCGTGCACCTGCTGGCCATCGGCATGGCGATGCAGTTGCACTACTCCTGGCCGCTGCTGGCGGTGATGTCTACTTATCTCTTCTGGCGCCGCATTCTCAAGGTGAGCTGGAGCGGGGTGGTGGTGGCTGCCCTGTTGATCGGTGCCTCTCTTATCCCTTACGTACTGGAGGCTATGAGTAACACCGCGATCACTCAGCAAGGCGATCCCGAGGCGCGTCAGCGCTATATCGGCTGGGGGCTGGTGCATGTCTATCCGGTGCTGAAATCAGTGCTCTATTGGCTGCGCTACGGCTCCTGGCTGTTTGCCAGCAAGCTGGTCAATGACACCCAGTTCATCTGGCTGGCGGGGCACGAATACCTGCAGATGGCGGCAGTCTGGCTGTGGCGGGTGGTGATCTACGGGGTAGGCTCGGCGACTGTGCTGCTGGCGGCAAAGGCCAACTGGCAGCTGTGGCGTGAACTCAAGCCGCGTCTGCTACGCAGCGACCGCGCGCCTGTGGATGGCGAGAGCTGGCTCGGTCTCTATGCGTTGGCGGCGGTGCTGGCGGTGCTGGTGAGTGCGGCGCTCTCGCCCATCATCTTCAACTACTGGCACCTGATGCTGATCTTCCCCTACGCCCTGTTCCCAATCCTGCTGTTACTGGTGCGTTGGAGCCGTCGTTATCCGCAGTGGGTTGGCAAGGGGCTGCTGGCGGCAACCCTGTTCTGCACCGCGGTGAACCTGATCGCGGCGTGCGACAGCACCAAGTTCTCCTATCAGGCGGACTACAAAACCCAGGTGCTGGAGTATCTGCAAGAGATGAAGCTGCAACCCAAGCAGTGAGTCATCCAAGGCCAGCTCCCCTATCTCGGGGGGCTGGCTATCACTATTCGAAACGGTCCATATGGGCAAAGTTTTTGGCTTCGGCAACCCAACCCTCACGCCCTTGCTTGTCCCGAATTTTTACCCACCACTGGTTTTGCGGTGACCGGCCGTATCTGATCTCTTTGCGCGCATAGTCATAATCGAGAATGTAGGTTTTGCCCTTGTACCAGAACAGGCTATTGCCTTCGCCCAGTCCGCCGAGGATATAAAGCGTTTCCCCTGCCTTCATATTCAACAGTGGCCCTTTTCCCTCCTCGTTGTAGCCCAGCTTGACCGATCTGAGTATCTCGATGATCCCCGGTTGTTCGGTAATGACGACCCCGGTCAGTCCTTCCACCTGCTGGCCGCGGGGTAGCCGGAACAGTGCTTTGGCCGTCAGGGATGGTTCGGCTCTGACGATCACCTCTTGCTTGGTGGTCCACGACTGATAGGTACAACCTTCAAACGGGCAGCGACCCCAGTCGTAATAGGGCAGGCGCGGCTTTTCATCAGAACTTACGGTCGCAGCAAACAACGACAACAACAGCAAAAACAGTCTCATGAATCTACCTGTCCGGCAGGGCGCTCATCCGCCGGTTTAATGAATGGGGCCGCACTATATCTCAAGAGACCAAAATCCATCAAAGCAGCGGAAGTATTGATTTTCACTTCAATAAAACGGGGCCCATTGGTCATGGGAGTCGGGGGCGGAAGAGGTCAAAGCGCGGCGGGAGCGGATAGCCCGCTCATTTGCCTTGTGCCATGCTGATGGCTATCAGGGCATCGGGTCGGCACCTATGGGCATCTCTCGTTCGGGCACGCGTTTGGTATTACTGCTATCGGCACTTCTTCTCCCTCTTATGACCATCAGCCAGGCCGTGGCGATCAACGCGCCACTGCGGGGATGTGTCTTCCAGCTGGCGCCGCTGGTTACCATCGATCAGCAGGGCAAGGTCTCCGGGCCGGTGATCGACTACTTTCGCCGTCATATCGAACCCGTAATCGGGCGCACCATCGAGTGGCAGGGGCTCAATGTGGCGCGGCTGCTTAGCAACCTCGAGAGCGGCGAGTGCGATCTGACCCCGCTGCTGAGCTACAGTCCCGAGCGTGCTCGTCACTTTCGCTATATCGACCCCCACCTGTTGCTGCTGCGGCCGGTGCTGGTGGTACTGGTGCCATCGCGGCTTCACTCGGTCGAACGGCAAGAAGATCTCTACGGCACCACCATCGGCTGGTCGAGTCAGGCGATCGTGCCGCCGCTGTTGCAGCATCCGCAGATCCATATCGACACCCTCTCCCAGCTCAGCTGGGAGCATGGCAACATGCAGAAGTTGCTGCGTGGGCGCATCGATGCCGCGCTCTTCTCCAACGATATTTCCGCCAACCATTTTCGTGCCAAGCTCCCTGCGGCGACCCGCCTCATCTACCTGCCGGTCACCCCGCTGCAGGTGCATATCGTGCTGAACAAGTCGCTGGGGGATGGCAATCCCGAACTGGTGCAGCGTATGCGTCAGATGGTGGAGCGGGTGCCGCTCGCCTCGCTGGTGGAGTCGACCCCGCGGCTGTGGGGGCGTTGAGAGGGGGTTGCGTGCAATAATCTACAAGCCCAAGGCCCGCTGCTGGTGTATCTATAAGCCATGAATACCACCGATTCCCTCATCCGCTACTGGCAATCCCCGCACCTGTCGGGGGTCGAGCTGTCGCACTCCCACCACAGGGCGTTCAGCTACGGTCGCCATGTCCATCTCGACTACCATATCGGGCTGGTACAGCGGGGTGGCCAGAAGTTTATCCACAAGGGGAACAGTCACCATCTGGTGCGCGGGGTGCTCTCTACCGTCAACCCGGATGAGGTGCACGATGGCCTCAGCCTGCTGCCGGAAGGGTATGAGGTGCGGGTCTTCGCCATCGATCCGCAGCAGCTGGCTCTCTGGCTGCCGGAGCAGCCGGAACCCTTCTTCGACAAGGGATTGCAGAGCCGCCCCGACCTCTATCAGGGCTTTGCCCAACTACACGGCTATCTCGATAACCCCCATGCCGATGGCCTGCTGATCGAGAGCCAGCTGCTCGCCCTGCTGGGGGAGCTGCTGCATCTGGCCCCCGAAGTGCACCAGCTGGCGGATCCCCAGCTGCGATTCCTGCGCGACTACCTGATGGCCGCTCTCGATGAGCCCCACTCGCTGGAGGAGCTGGCGGGCTTGCTCGGGCTCGACCGTTTCGCCTTTTTGCGCCAGTTCAAGAAACGCAGCGGCATGACCCCCTACGCTTGGCTGAAACGGCTGCGGCTGGAGCAGGGCAAGCGGCTGCTGGCGAGCGGGATGGCGGTGAGCGAAGTAGCGCTGGAGGTCGGCTTCTTCGATCAGAGTCACTTCCACCACGGCTTTCGCCAGGCATTCGGTCTGACGCCCGCCGAATTTCGTGCCCAGATGCAATTTTTTACAAGCCGCGCCCCCCGCTGATCCGCCATGCTGGTTCTCCGTCGTTAAAACGAGAGTTGTTATGCTGACCAGTCTGTTCGTTACCCTCGGCCTGATGCACCTGATTGCACTGGCCAGCCCCGGCCCCGATTTCGCCCTGATCCTGCGCACCAGCCTGCACCGTCCGACCGCCCTTGGCGCGGCGCTGGGCATCTCGCTGGCGATCATGGTGCACGCCACCCTGAGCCTGACCGGGATCAGCATGCTGATCGCCAGCCACCCGCTGCTGTTTATGGTGATCAAGTGCTGCGGCGCCCTCTATCTGGGCTGGTTGGGGTGGGGCGCCTTGATGGCGGCTCGCCAACAGAGCAGCACCGTGATGGCCAGCGCCGCCAATGAGCTGCACGGCTGGGGCAGGGGTGTGCGCACTGGCCTCGCCACCAACCTGCTCAATCCCAAGGCGCTGGTGTTCTTTATTGGACTGCTGGCGGCCATGGTGACGCCAGAGGTGGATGGGGTGACCCGCAGCCTGCTGGTGGGCGAGCTCTTCATCATCTCCCTCTGCTGGTTCGGGCTGCTGGCGTGGAGCCTCTCTACCGATCGCGCCCAGCGCCTGTTGCTGCGGGTGCAGCGACCACTCAATCTGGTGACCGGCGTGCTGTTTGCGGTGGTCAGCCTCTCCATTCTGGCGAGCATGGGCGCCGAGCTGGTGGCCTGACGAGTCGGCGCATGGGCCTATACTCCAACAAGGTTTACCTGTCAGGAGTACCCGGCCATGCGTCTACTGCCTCTTTGCTGGTTGTTGGGGATGACCCCGGCGCTGGCGGCCCCGGTTCAGCTCAAGTTGCTGGAGTGGGGCTATCTGCCAGCGGGTTATGAACAACAGTTTGCCGACTACGCCAAAGCCCATGGGGTGGAGGCGACGGTCAGCCGGATCGAGCCGCTGCTGACTGATTTCGACAGCGTCTACCGCTCCCTGCGCACCCGCAGCGCCGATGTGGTGCTGCCGACCAGCTACTTCTACAAGGCCCATCACCAGCCGCTGTTCAAGCTGCTGCTCCCCATCGATTTCAGTCGCCTGCAGCACTACGCCGAGGTGAAGCCCGCCCTCAAGAACACCGAGTATGACAAGCAGGGGGAGCGCAACTACTCGGTGCCCTTCTCCTACGCCATGTTCAGCCTCGCCTACGACAGCAAGCAGGTGCCGCAAGCGCCCACCAGTTGGCAGGTGCTCGCCAACAGCTCGCCGCCGGGTCAGTTTGCCGAGTTCTGCGACCAGTTCGAGCCGCTGCTCTTTTCGGTGCTGCTCTCGCTGGGCAAGTCGCCCGCCCTGTTTGCCAGCGGCGAGATGCTGGCCGACAAGACCTTGCAGCAAGAGGTGGAGCAGCAACTCTCGCAGCGGCTGCGAGCCAGTCGCGGCTTCTGGTTCAATCAGACCAACCGCTGCGAGGATCTGCGCCAGCAGACCTTTGCCACCACCTGGGGGCTGGAGCTGGTGGAGTGCAACAAGCAGAACGAGCAGCAGTGGCGGATCGCCATGGTGCAGGAGGGGGCCATCTATGCCCTCGATGCGATCTCCATCGCCCGCCATGCCGGGGATGATCCCGCTCGGCTCAAGGCCGCCTACCTGCTGGTGGATTTTCTGCTGAGCGCGCCGCTGCAACGCCAGATGCTGGTGGGTACGCCCACTATTTCGGCCAGCAATATTGCCTCCCGGCCGCCCCTCAGCCCGCAGGAGCAGGCGGTGCTGCCGGATCGCCCGCTGCCGGAGTTTGACGAGCGGCTGCTGGTGCCCGCGCTGCCCGCCCATATCAAGAATCGCTACAAACGGATGGTGCAGCAGGCGATCGTCGCCAGCGACAAAGAGGGGCTGGTCAAGCAGTGTCCCTGGGATCTCGATAACTGATGAATGAGCCTGCCGCTTCTCCGGCGGCAGGCCTATTTACGCAAGGTGGCTGATGATCGGTCATCGCGCGTTTCAGGGCATTCCCCCGGTCAATTCACGCCGCTCGCTGGCCTGCATCGTTTGAAAAAACTGTGTGCTTCCCGCAGTCCCATTGAGCCGGATTAAACAATCGAACCCTCGCCAGATTGCCGTCCATTCCCTGGCTGACCCTGTATAAAAGCACCGCAATTGTGACAACTTGGATGTGAGCTGAACAATCCTGATCTGTCCCTTGTGGGAAGGTGATGAATAGGTTATTTCTCTGTGACATTGGCGGCATCCGGCACGGGTTCTCCAGCCATGTGGTGCGAAATCCACAGCAAAAACAAACAGTAAAATGCAGGAGCAAATATGAAAAAGGTCGTGATGGTTGCCGTGGCTGCAGCCCTTCTGGGTGGCTGCGCCGTCAAGAATCAGGTATCCCACAGCTTGCAGGCGATCCCGCTGACAGCCTTCCAGCAGAGCGAGAGCAACCCCAATCAGCGTGTCTACAAGGAGCCGGGTGTTGACCTGCGCCAATACAATGAGGTGCTGCTTGATCCGCTGCAGTTTATTCGTCAGGAGAACGGTCAGTGGTATCTGCTGACCGCCAATGAACAGAACCAGATTGGCCGCTATTACCACGACAAGTTTCAGAGCGAGCTGATTAAGCAGGGCGTCAAGATCGCCACCGCCCCCGGCCCGAAAGTGATGCGGATCCAGGCAGCCGTCACCAACTTCGACCTGACCCGTCCCGACCCCAAGCTGCGTGACCTGCTGCCGGCCAAGATCGCCATCAACGTCACCCGCGAAGTGATCGGCAAGGAGCCTTACCTGCTCAAGGTGGGCAGCATGGCCCAGCTGCTCGACTCCCGGAGCGGCAAGCTGCTGGTACGGGTGATGGATGCCCGCGAAAGTCCGGATACCACCCACAAGGATTCGCCCATCACCGCCGAGGAGATGGAGAAGATGATCGACCAGTGGGCGGCCAATCGTGCCAAACAGCTAGCGGACAATATCGGAAAATAAGAGCGGTAAATAAGAGTGGAAAATAACAGCGGCAAACAGGTGCCGACAAGATCGAGAGAGGGAGCCAGCGGCTCCCTCTTTGTTGTCTGCATTTTTGCCTGCGCAACTGCTGGTCGCATGGCCGCTCAGCCCTTGCCGAATGGGGAATTGACCCGCAGCCGAGTCCGCCGTCTCGCCGTCAGCGGGGAAACCGGCCGCCGATTTCTGCTTTTCTCCCCCGCATTCTGGCAGTTAGGATGACCCCTCCCGTGACCGCATCCTCATAGAAAAGGAATCACTATGAATCGTCACCCCAACATCAAACACTGGCGCGAGCTGCAAGAACCGGAGCCGGAATCATACCCCGGCAGCGAGGAGCGGATGTCCCTCGGCAGCGCGCTGGGCAGGCACTTCGGTTTTAGCCGCATCGGCATTCACCACGAGCTGGTGGAGCCCGGCCACCGCACCAGCTGGCCTCACGCCGAAGAAACCGAAGACGAGTTCGTCCACGTACTGGAAGGGACGCCGGATGTCTGGCTCGATGGCGTGCTCTATCGGCTGCAACCGGGGGATTCGGTGGGCTTCAAGGCCGGTGACGGGCTGGCCCACACCTTTATCAACAACACGGATGAACCGGTCCGGTTGCTCTGCGTGGGGGATAGGGATCGCGCCGACAACCGCATCCACTATGCCCTGCACCCCGAATACAACCGCCAGATCGGCAAGCGCCATTGGGGCGATGTGCCCCGGCGCGACATGGGCGATCACGATGGTCTGCCCGACCGACTGCGCGATAGCAACGGCCCGTTCTGAGCACCCCTCACAGCATAAGGAATCATGATGACCCGCCACCCCTGCATCAAACACTGGAGCGAGCTGCAAGAGCAGACGCCGCGCTACTACTCCGGCAGTCAGGAGCCCCTTTCTCGCGGCTGCGCCCTCGGCAAGCACTTCGGCTTTAGCCGCATCGGCATCCACCACGAGATCGTCGAACCCGGCCACCGCACCAGCTGGCCCCACGCCGAAAAGACCGAGGACGAGTTCGTTCACGTGCTGGAAGGGACGCCGGATGTCTGGCTCGATGGCGTGCTCTATCGGCTGCAACCGGGTGACTCGGTGGGCTTCAAGGCCGGTGACGGGCTGGCCCACGCCTTTATCAACAACACCGAAGAGACTGTTCGGCTGCTCTGCATCGGTGATACCGATCGGGAGGACAACCGCATCCACTACGCCGTGCACCCCGAGCGCAATATCACCCTCGGCAAGCTGCACTGGGACGACGTTCCCGAGCGCGAGCTGGGGGATCACGACGGCCTGCCCGACAAGCTGCGCGAGAGCAACGGCCCCTTCTAGGGCGCAGCCTTTCTGCGCACCAGCACTGCACCACCCGATATAAAAAAGCCTGCCGCGTGGCAGGCTTTTGCTATCTGTTCGCCCCGAGTGGGCGGCGCTTATTGCAGGTTGAGCCCGCCCAGATAGTCGCGCTTGCCGAGATCGACCCCCGCCTGACGCAGCAGGGCATAGGTCATGGTGAGGTGGAAGTAGAAGTTGGGGATGCCGTACTCATGGACGCAGGTATGACCATCCATCCCCTTGCCGCCCGCCCAGTGGGGCACGTAGCGGGCGCTGGCATACTGGCTGTAGTCCGCCTCCAGCTTGCTTTGCAGATAGGTGATGGTCTTGCCGATATGGGCGCGCAGATCCGCCATGGTCTTGGGGTCATCCCCCAGCACCGGCAGCTCGCTGTGGCTGGCGGTGGCGACCACGGATCGGGCCGAATCGCAGCAGATCAGCACCTGCTTGCTAAGGGGCAGCATATCGACGATCAGCCGCTCGCCGAAGAAGTTCTCCACGTTGAACTGCTTCGCCGCAGCGTGGGCTTCGGCCTTGGCCAGACAGTAGTCGAGGTTGGTCAGCATCTTGATAAACTGGGCGGTAATGTCGCGATTCATAAGCACTCTCCATCTTGTTGAAACAACGGCCTGCTTGCGCGGCCACAGTGAATGAGACTGGCTAATCGGCCACCAATATACCCCATCCCCTGTCAGGTTCGAGCCCGTCACGACGAAAAGGGCAGGGGAGGCGTACTGCGCGCGACAACTGCTGGCCAACCGGCCATGCTCGCTTTTTGAACCTGCGAGTCCCTTATCGCCCCTTTGTTGATCTGTGACATAAATCACCTTTTTTCAGGGGCGTAGGCTGAATGCCGTTGTCCTGGACACACGCCTGCGCATCCGCCAGGACCCTAGAAAAGGAGAATGAAATGAAGATCTATGACCGTAACCGCAATGTGCTGAACCTGGGTCAGCGCGTGATGATTGCCGCCACTGGCGCAGTCGATTTTCTGAAAGAGGCCCACACCGACCACATGACCCCCTATCAGGCGGAGCATGAGAAGTGCGTGCTGCTGGCCAACACTCAAGAGCGTTACGCGCCCATCGAGTTGATTAGACTAGGCTGATCCCTTTACCTGTCACCCTACTCTTTACAATTCACCCGGCCGCCGCGCCCCATCTGGCGGCCGGGTTTCTGATTTCCCCCTATCTGTTTTGCCCACTCTTCTAACGCATCGCTTCAAGCCGGTTTGAGTCGTCTGGGAGATGCCGTCTGCTTTAGCAACATACATGGCCTAGACTGCGTGATTTTCTTGTCGGAGGTGCCGGTTGTAGAGCCATCCGGTCACCAGCGTGTCCACCGCAATACCGCACCCAAAGAGAATCGCTATGCCATCGAGTGATGGTGTCAACCAGCCTTGCAGGTAGCACACATAGGCGGTGCCATAGACGGTGACGTTGGTGATAATAGATTGAATGGCCAAATAACGGGTTTGTCCCCGGCCATACAGGACGCTATCCATGCAGGTGTTGAACATGAACAGCATGTAAAACGGCAGCGAAAGCAGGATCAGGTGAAGATGCTGGGTGAGCGCTGTGTTGAGGATGTTTCTGATGAACCATTCATAACCCGGTGAGAGGAGAATCCATGCAATTGCAATGAGGACGCAGGTGGTGAAGTAGCCAAGCATTTTGTCCCAATGCGGGAGCTTGTCTCCTTGTGACACATCTTGCTTGATGAGGTCTGCCATCGGTAAAAACGGAAGCAGCAACCATCCCCATATAAAGCTGTTGGCAACCCAGAATGTCCCTTGTTCTTCGACAACATTGACCATTCTGATGATGAAAATAAGGAAGAAAGCATTCCGTATCAATGAGTCCACGCCGCTCCATTTGCCAACTCGGAACCATTCCCGTATCCATCCGAAGTTGGCTTGGACATGCAAGTCAGCAGAGGTGAGCCGGTATCTCTGCCGGACCACTACGAGTGCATAAACGAGGGTGCAGATGCTTGCCACTATGTTGCTGTACGCGATGCCGTTGACCCCTAGCCGCAAGCTAAATTCCAGCTGGCTGAGCAGGAGTGTATCAAGGGTGACACTGACCAGAATCTGGATGGCAAGAACGGTATATATGACACGGCGCCAGTCTTGCAGGACGAAAAATATGGTCAGGAATCGAACTGCATTGAAGAGAGTCGTGGCAATCATTTCGAGACGGATATAGTCAACGGTGGCCGCAACTTGTTCCGGACTTTGAGCCATAGCTTGCACCAGTGGCATGGCGAAGAGTGCAATGAGACCCGTAAAGAGGGAGTAGATCCCGACGGTGACAATGAGGCCTGTTTTGAGCTTGTTCAGTGTGGCGTCACGCTCATGGAGTGTTTTTCCCAAGAGATAGAACAACGGCAGAATGAGCGCTTCCTGCACCACTTCCAGCCCCAGATTGACCCAAGCAAGCTGGCTTGCAATGTTGACTCCCCACTCTGTAGGGAGATCGCCAAGGTAGTAGATCCGCGTGGTGGTATAGATGGTCGGCAAAGCGGCTGTGATCAAAAGCGCCAAGTAGAGAGGCCAATTGATCCTGCTTAGAGATGCGTGGGTTCTTATCGCCAGTCGGCTGGCGTGGGTGTGATTCATAAATCCAGTAGGCACTGATAATCCTTGGCGATGTCGTCGATGTGAAGATATTGCTCTGCTTACAGAGAGGTGCTGGGGCGAATATCGAAACATATTCGGATGATCGCGTCATTAAAAACCAGTCCAACCCGCCGGATGGATACGGCTGAAAGACAAGATAAATCAATGTGTTCTGCTTTTGCTTCCTGTCAGGTTTGAGGGTAGTGGTCGATTTGGCGAAAGGGATGCAGTGGCAGGAAGAGGCAGCCAAATGCTGAAAAATTGAGCCGAGTCACACCCTTTGCGATTTGAGCGATTGTCAGCCAGCAAAGCCTCATGCGAACCTTTACACCCCGTTACCCCACTAAAAAATAACGACTATGTTCAGGCAAATAATGATGAGTGCCGCCCTGTTGTCGGCGGCGCTGCTCTCCGGTTGTGCTTCCGTACCCATGGCCGATGCCACCGCTGATGCGCAGGCCAAGCAGTTTGTGGCGCCCAAGGATGTGGCCAATCTCTATATCTATCGCAACGAGACCTTCGGCACGGCTGTCAAAATGCCGGTGCTGGTGGATGGCGTAGCGGTCGGCGATACCGTGGCCCACAGCTATATCCTCAAGCAGGTGACGCCGGGCAGCCACACCATCACCTCCAAGTCGGAGAACGATGCCACCCTGGCCCTCAGTACCGAGGCGGGTAAAAACTATTACGTCTGGCAGGAGGTCAAGATGGGCCTGCTGATGGCCCGCTCCAAGCTGAGTCAGGTCAGTGAAGAGGAGGGCAAGGAAGGGGTGATGGAGAGCAAGTTGGTTAAGTGACCAGATATCTTCACCTAAAAATGCAGCGTAGCCTCGCGGGCTACGCTGTTGTCAAAGTGGTGGTTACCTATGGTCGCTGCAAAGGAGTTCAATTGCTTGGCAGAGATCGGTTCGAAATTTGTTAAACGTCGGCATATCCAGCCGATCCAGCTCAATCGCCTCTACTATCGGCCAGAGATCGCCACGATGATAATCTGGGTTCTCGAGCAACCGACCAAGGACTCGTTTAGGCGCTCGTTCTGGTGAACGATCATTGCCTGATAGCTGGGACTCAAGCAGTTCACAATACTGATAGGCATCAGGTTTACACGAGCAGATCAGCCAAGCCTCTGAGGTCGGCTGAGGCACCATAGCCACGCCTCGCCCAGAAAAACCTGCGGCGCGAAAGCCTTCATTGACTGCTTGTACTAGATCTTGGGGATGATGTTGTTCGCTCTGCGTGCCATCGGTATCGTGAAAATAGATAGCCAGTTCTGCTTGGGTTGGCGTTCCTATCTGCTGAGCTAATTCACCAAGAACAGCCGCTCGCTTGCTGTGAATTAGGTAGCCCGTTTTGGTATTTTTACTGGGAAGTTTAATTCGACTCATTTTTGTTTTTTGCGCCATGTACGCTTTGGCGACCAATACCGAGGGTATCGTGTGCTCTTGGTTGTCATTAAACTGATCGCCATTCCAATCTGGCAGATGACGCAATAGCAAGCGGTGAGCCAAGCGCAATATGGGTCCGACCTCAAGGTCATCTCCCAGCGCATAGGGTTGAGCATTGCGACTACGACCCAGATCGGTTGAACCTTCGCCAAACACCAATAAAGTTTGCAGCATGGTCAATCCCCCTTGTTAGAGAGTGCTGCCATTTGCTCCGCTGCTTCGGCCACTTTGGGGAGTGAGACGTCCAGCATGGATTCGCCTGGTGCAAGGCACTCGAGTCGTCCTGCTACCATGGGAACATCGAAAAAACGTACGGCTCGGCTGAGCCCGTCGGGGCGCTTGTAGATCAGCACGACACTTTTTTTGGCAATCTCATCTTCTAAATAGTTGAGCACCATTGGGCTGTGGGTTGTCACTAGCAATTGCTTGGGTGAACTGACTAATGCATCGACCAAGGCTTCGGTGATCTCAGGGTTAACACCGTTCTCGATTTCATCGAATAGTACAAATTCATAGGGGCTAAATTGTTGGGCTAGAATGGCCAATAGCCGCAGCATTCCATCGTTGATATGCCGAGCTTCGGTGACCATGTCTGTCTCAAATAGACTCGCCTGTCTATCTATGTCCGTAGCTTGGTAACGTTCATGTAACTCTAGTTTGATAGCACCACCGCGCAGTACGCTGGTGTGGAGCTTAGTTACTTGGGGGTAATAGCACTGCAAATTTTGTAGCAATTGTTCACGTTCTGGCATGGCCAACTGGTGAATAAAAGCACCTAATTGCTGGCCGCCATTACCTATGTCATTGGCATAGTTAGTCAGCTTTGTCTTTCTTCTCAGTTGTTCTGGGGAAAGCAAATCCAAAGAGCGAATAGAAATAATACTTTCACGCAGATCTCTCAACAATGGTGAAAGTTGGTTAATTCTTAGCTGGGAAAGGAGTGACCCTTCGTAGATAAATGGGATTTCGTTCCATTGCTCTGGGCTAGATGTCTGGGAGCGATGCCAGTATTTCCCACTTTTTAGCTCAAAAAAAGTACCGTCTAGACGAAAGCTGCCGTCGTATGACCAAGAGCCATCGTTTAGCAGATTAGTGACTTTGGTTGTCTCACGGGTACAAGCGAGGCGAGTGCGATTGAAGGTGGCCTCCCATCGCAATTTCCTACCTCCAATTTCCAGCTCGATAGCAAGATCGATATTGGATTTGTTGCCAAATCGGCTAGTCAGGTCTGCTGCAGACCAGCCACGGGCATCCAGCCACGATCTCACTTCACCACTCATCACATGAGAGGCGAAGTCGAGCGCCTGCAGCAATGTGGTTTTACCTGCCCCGTTGAGACCAATCACGCAGTTAAAGCGAGAGAGGGGCAGGCTAAACCCTACCAAGGATTTGAAGTTATCGATTTCAAAACGGGTCAGCATTTGCTGTTCCTTTTGTGCTGGTTCTGACGTTTTTACCCACTTGGTTTGAGCTAATGTGAGTGGGGCTATTTATTTGTGATTTTAGGCGCTTCGCATTATCGCTGGAAGGAGAGGATTAGTCGTCTCTAGGTGCGTTCCCGAGCGGTTCATTTATCTGAAATATCATTCTGACGTCGATCGCGCAACTTAGCATTCGAGCAACCACTTCGAACATACCGTTGAATTGTGCCCTATTGCACATCTGTAGATATAGACTTGAACTAACCCGGCCTAAGCCGGGTTGGTGATTTCAAAAGGCGGGAAAAAATCAGAGCGCTTCCAATCTGGCATAGGCCGTCACCAGCCACTTGGCGCCGACCTCGTCGAACTGGATCTGCACCCGGCTCTGCTGGCCGACCCCTTCGAAGTTCAGCACTATGCCTTCGCCGAATTTCGGATGGAGCACCCGCTGGCCGAGCTTGATGCCGCTGGCGTCAAAGCTCTGCTGCACCTCGTTCTGGCTAAAGCGGCCGTACTGGGTGGGGCGGCTGACCTGGGTGCGCAGCCGGATCTCTTCCAGACACTCGGCGGGGATCTCGCGGATAAAGCGGCTCACGCTGTGCTGCATTTCGCGGCCATAGATGCGGCGGCTCTCGGCATAACAGATGTAGAGCTTCTCCATGGCGCGGGTCATGCCGACGTAACAGAGACGGCGCTCCTCTTCCAGGCGGCCCGACTCCTCGGTGGATTGCGGGCTGGGGAACATCCCTTCCTCGACGCCGACCAGCAGCACCAGCGGGAACTCCAGCCCCTTGGCGCTGTGCAAGGTCATCAGCTGCACCGCGTCGGCATATTCGTCCGCCTGACTCTCGCCGGATTCCAGCGCCGCATGGGCGAGGAAGGCGGAGAGATCGCTCATATCCTCCAGCTCGTCCGGGCGCTTGTATTGACGGCAGGCGGTGACCAGTTCGTCCAGGTTCTCTACCCGCGCCTGGGATTTCTCGCCTTTTTCCGCCAGATACATCGCCTTGAGGCCGGAGTTCTGGATGGCGATATCCGCCTGCTGGTGCAGCGGCAGCATGCCGACCAGCTCTTCCAGCGCATCAATAAGATCGACAAAGCCGCGCACCGCATTACCGGCGCGACCGGTCAGTACCTTGTCGTTGAGCAGCCCCTTGGCCGATTGCCACAGGTTGAGCCCCTGATCCCGGGCGTTGCCGCGCAGGATCTCGAGGGTGCGATCGCCGATGCCACGGGTCGGGGTGTTGACCACCCGCTCGAAGCTGGCGTCGTCGCCACGGTTGTTGATCAACCGCAGGTAGGCCATGGCGTCTTTAATCTCTTGCCGTTCGAAGAAGCGCAGGCCGCCGTAGATGCGGTAGGGCATGGCGTCCTGCATCAGCGCCTCTTCCAGCACCCGTGACTGGGCGTTGGAGCGATAGAGGATGGCGCAGTCGGCGAGCAGGCCGCCCTTTTCCTTCCAATCCTTGAGGCGGCCGACCGCGAAGCGCGCTTCGTCCACCTCGTTAAAGGCGGCGTAGAGGGAAATCGGGTCGCCCTCGGCCCCCTCGGTCCACAGCTCCTTGCCAAGCCGGTCCGAGTTGTTGGCGATGACGCTGTTGGCGGCTTTGAGGATATTGGCGGTGGAGCGGTAGTTCTGCTCGAGGCGGATGGTCTCGGCCCCCTGATAGTCGGTCAGGAAGCGCTGGATGTTCTCGATCTTGGCACCGCGCCAGCCGTAGATGGACTGGTCATCGTCACCGACGATCATCACCTTGCCGCTGTTGCCCGCCAGCATCCGCAGCCAGGCGTACTGGATGCCGTTGGTATCCTGAAACTCGTCCACCAGGATGTTCTGGAAGCGGTCGCGGTAGTGCTCGAGGATGTGCGGCCGGTTGAGCCACAGCTCGTGGGCGCGCAGCAGCAGCTCGGCGAAATCCACCAGACCGGAGCGATCGCAGGTCTCCTGATAGGTCTGGTAAATCTTTTGATAGGTGCGGGTGACGGGGTCGCCGTAAAGATCGATGTCGCCGGGGCGCAACCCCTCGTCCTTCTTGCCGTTGATGTAGCTCATCACGGCGCGCGGGGCCCAGTGCTTTTCATCGAGGTTGAGCGCCTTGATGACGCGGCGGATCAGCCGGTACTGGTCGTCGGAGTCGAGGATCTGGAAATCCTGCGGCAGTCCCGCATCCAGATGGTGGGCCCGCAGCAAACGGTGGGCGATGCCGTGGAAGGTGCCAATCCACATGCCGCGCACGCCGTCGCCAATCACTTTCTCGACCCGACCGCGCATCTCGGCGGCCGCCTTGTTGGTAAAGGTGACCGCGATGATGGAGAAGGGTGAACAGCGTTCCACCTGCATCAGCCAGGCAATGCGGTGCACCAGCACCCGGGTCTTGCCCGAACCGGCACCGGCCAGCACCAGCAGATTGCTACGAGGGGCCGCAACGGCATCTCTTTGTTTGTCGTTGAGCCCGTCGAGCAGGGTTGAAACGTCCATCACCACTCCTGTTTATTTATACAGGCGGGGATTATACGGCCATGTGAATGGAATGGCTAACCTGTTGCGTTAGCGGAGAGAGAGTTGATAGCTGCGTTTGTGTGCAAACGCGTGGCCATTGGTATCAAACAGCATGGTTCGTCCGGCCTGTAATTGAAGATCGCTTGGGCGAATGCGGACTTCCTGGCTGGAGAAACAGTTCGACGGGTTACAACCATAGGCATTGAATAACACTATGTCACCGCGACTATAGGTGCCATGTGTGAATCTAATATTGGTTGATAAGGTTTCAAATGTTCCTTGGCCAAGAGAGACGCTCTGGCTCTGCAAACGGCTAATAGACATCAAACTTAACCAATTTGCGGATTTTATCGTAGAAAAGTCTTCTTGATATTTGTCGACAGCAATGCGGTATTTGAATTTTCCGTCAGTATCATAATATGTCTGCTGCAAATCTGAATATTGCGAAATAACCCCGATGGCGTGAGCCATCGGGGTGAACAGACCTATCAATAGAACGACTTTTATCATTCTTCAGACAGGCTATTGGAGAGCAGCCAATCACATGGTTTCTCTTGCCACTCTTGGCCTGCTGCAGGTAGACGAGCTTGACAAGAGACGAATACCTTGCCGAAATTCCCACCCTGTTTTGCTCGGATATCTGCAAACCAGCGCATTGGGATACCTTGGGCATAATTTTGTGTCCAATACGTTTCACCAGTATCTGGATCCCCAAGACTATAAAATGGGTAGTTCGAGTGATAGGCATCTATTTGTTGATAGATAGATTTAACCTCTGACTCACTCAGGTGACACATTGCGGTGTCTAGTGCTTTGGATAGATTAACGTCATATTCGCCAATCGTCTCCCCTCTGTATTTGCAATATTCAGTTACGCCAATGTCTACTGCATCGCGGTCGATACCGGACGAGAAGTAGCTGTTCAGGTCGACAGTGTATTTCGTCTCGACATGTTGGCCCAGCCACTCACCTTCATCATCGATCAACACATAGTCGTTGAGTTCCACTGTGCTCTTTTCGCCTGCGAGGTGTTTTTGCAGGTCCTTCAGCATATCCCGGTTCAAATCAGAATCTGATTCCGGCAGTGAGGTAGCAAGTGTCAGCTGGATTGCTTGTTGCAACTGCTTCTTGGCTTTTGCTAGCAGTGCACCATAGTTTTGATTGAATTTGAAGAAATTGTTGTCTTTAAGTAGTTCGGCCGGGCGAATATTGGCGTTCAGGTATTCTGCATCAACGGTCTCAGTACCTAAAGTAATTTTACGAGTGTTACCTGTAGCTGAGCTAAATGTTGTGCTGAACTTGTCAAAGGTGATTTTTTCTTGGGCAACTTTGATTTGGCTGGCAGAACCATATTGATATGCAGAGATCACATTCATTGCCGATGACATTGCCAGAGCTGTTGCGCGTAACTCCTGCACCTGAGCAAAATTCAGGGTCAGCTTGTCATCATCACCATATGTTGCGATATAGTCGGGTTTGAAAATATCCGCCAAAGTATTGCTGAGCACTTCCAGTTCTGCCGCATATTTTCCCATTAGCTTGGCGATATCGGCAGTGCTGTCAGGCTGCTCTTTGATATTAAAGTTCATCATAGTGATGGGATTGACGATAATATCTAGTACTTTAGCCAGTGATGTCTGGTATCCCTGACCAAGAGCCGAAGATGGCTGGATATCAAAGCGGTTGCTGACGATGGGATCATTGGTGATTTCCATCAAGGTAATGACAGCTTTGACCACCTCGCGATCGGCTTTGCCCTGATCGCCGGTTTCTGCGTTCAAGATATCCTTGTATTCACGCAGTTTGTTTTCAAAGTCGGTTTTTTGCCAATCCTGGCTTTCCTCGACGAGGCTACGCAGAACCTTGTCTACCGCAACGGATTGACCATTCACTTTTGCCAGTGATTCATGCAGGTGCTGCTTGGCGTTGTTGATATCAACAAACTTTTGTTTCTGGTCCAGCTGCGCCTGTTTCAGCGCCTCTTTCAGACTGGTTTCAAAAGCAGTGTCTTTATCAAAGTTCAGGTTGCCGAGCTTTTTGGTATCTTCCGGGTTCAGGATAATGCCATTGCGGATATCACCATCTGTGTGCATGGTTTGCAACAAGGCTGCAATACGGATCGCACGATTTTTGTCGCCATTTGCGACAATGGTGTATGGAGTAACAATGCTCTGGCCTTTTTTGATCAGCGCGTCGCCCAGTGTGATATTACCCAGTTTGAACTCGCACTTGTCACCATCGTTGAAGCGGAATTCACCATCTTTATTGGTGATGGCTGTGTAACTGCCACAGGTGTAATTAAGGCCTGCTACTGCACTATCAATAAACGTGGCGGTCAATGCAGGTTTGGTGGCGTTTCCACCATTGCCACCGTTATTGCCATTGTCAGTGCTGGAGCCATCGCCACCACCGCCACAACCTGCCAGCGCCAGGCTGGATAACGCCGTCACAACCGATAAAGCCAGAATATTTTTTTTCATTTTTATTGTCCTGAAACAACGATGCATATGTCACCGGCACCTGGCTGAGGAAGTCAGAATGGGTGGCATGAAGTGATGCAAAAGGAGCCCAATTGATATCTTTGTTAGTTTCATTTGAGATCTATGCGGCGGGAATCATACAGGGGTTCATGTGGTTTTCAACTTGATCTGGATCTCGAGTTCAAAGGAATTGTGAGCTTGCTCAACAAAGTGGAGCCAGGGGCTCATTGTTGGTTAGGAAATGTTGACTGGAGAGTATTGGAGAAAGGGTCTGTGAGCTTTGGTTGTTTCCAACCCTTGCTCGCGCTGTTTATGGGGATTTTGCGAGCCTGATCACGGGCTGATCGGGGGGAGAGGTGAATAAGTGGGGAAAACGGTTTACAGTAACTTGCTGAACAATAAGCAAAATGTCGTTTGGGTCTTTTAATTGTCAGCATAAAAAACTGAAAAGTAGCTAAAAAACAACTCATTATAAGGTTATTTGCTTATAATTCAAACCGTTAACGCAAACGTTTTTCCCTTATCATTTGCTTGACCCGCATCGGGGCTGACTTAGAGTAACCCTGCGTGCTAGATAGCCTGTTTTAACAGGCAAGCAAGTTCCCTCACTTAATAACAATCAAGGATACGATCGTGACTAAAGTGCTCAAGCTGGCCACTGTGGCCGCCCTCACTCTGACTGCCCTCTCTGTTCAGGCTGCTGCCGAGCCAGCCGTGATTTATGACACCGCGGGCAAGTATGACAAGTCATTCAACGAAGCCGTGTTCCGTAACGGCGTCGAGCTCTTCAACAAGGACAAAGGGGTCAAGATCAAAGAGTTTGAACCCCAGAACGAAGCCCAGCGCGAGCAGGGTCTGCGTCGTCTGGCCAGCCGTGGCAACACGCCGATCGTGGCGGTCGGTTTCAACATGGGTTCTGCGGTAGAGAAAGTGGCTGGCGAGTTCCCGAACATCCAGTTCGCCATCATCGACATGGTGGTCGACAAGCCGAACGTGCAGTCACTGATCTTCAAGGAGCATGAAGGTTCCTTCCTGGTGGGTGCGCTGGCTGCCATCGCCTCCAAGAGTGGCAAGGTTGGCTTCGTGGGCGGTATGGATATCCCGTTGATCCGCAAATTCCAGTGCGGTTACGAGCAGGGTGCCAAATACGTCAATCCGAAGATCGACGTGCTGCAAAACATGACCGGTTCTACCCCGGCG
The DNA here is from genome assembly GCF_900079845.1 of Aeromonas sp. EERV15. Lineage (NCBI taxonomy): Bacteria > Pseudomonadati > Pseudomonadota > Gammaproteobacteria > Aeromonadales > Aeromonadaceae > Aeromonas > Aeromonas sp. EERV15. Next base: position 37,092 of record NZ_FKKY02000010.1, read on the forward strand.
GCGTTTGCTGACCCGGCCAAGGGTGCCGAGCTGGCCAAGTCCCAGTTCGCCAAGGGTGTTGATGTGGTCTATGCCTCTGCTGGCGGTACCGGCATCGGTGTTTACCAGGCTGCCAAAGACGAAGGCAAACTGGCCATCGGCGTAGACTCCAACCAGAACCACCTGCAACCGGGCACCATGCTGACCTCCATGGTCAAGTCGGTCGGTCTGGCCGCATACAAAACCTGGGATGACGCTGCCAAAGGCCAGTGGAAGCCGGGTATCCAGAACCTGGGTCTGGCTGAGGGCGGTGTGGATTGGGCACTGGATCAGTACAACGAGAAGCTGATCACCCCGGAAATGAAAGCCAAGGTGGATGCCATCAAGGCCGACATCATTTCAGGCAAGATCAAAGTTCATGACTACATGAGCGATAACACCTGCAAATACTAATTAGATAGTTGCTACGACTCTCAACGCACGACCGGCCCGCACGGGCCGGTTTTTAGTCTTCTTTCATGAAACGCAGGGCTGCATCATGGACCAGACAGATCGCTATGCCATCGAATTAAGAGGTATCGATAAGCGGTTCGGCGAAGTGTACGCCAACAAGCTGATCGACCTTAAGGTTCGCAAAGGCAGTATCCACGGCATTGTCGGCGAAAATGGCGCCGGTAAATCCACCCTGATGAGCATCATTTATGGTTTCTACCATGCCGACAAAGGCGAGATGCTGATCGACGGGAAACCGTTCAAACCCCATGGCTCACAAGATGCGATTGCCGCAGGCGTGGGCATGGTGCACCAGCACTTTATGCTGGTGAACAACTTTACTGTTTTGGAAAACGTCATCCTCGGCGCTGAGAACGGCTGGCACCTTCAGCAGAGCGTGGCGTCGGCCGAAAAATTGCTGGGCGAACTGGCGCGGGATTATGGCCTCGACGTGCCGCTGCACGAGAAGGTCGAAGATCTGCCGGTTGGCTTGCAACAGCGGGTCGAAATTCTCAAGGCGCTCTATCGTGGTGCCCGCATCCTGATCCTCGACGAGCCAACCGGGGTACTGACCCCGCAAGAGGCGGATCACCTGTTCGAGGTGCTGAAAAAACTGCGGGACCAGGGGGCGACCATTATCCTCATCACCCACAAGCTGCGGGAGATCCTGGCCATTACCGATCAGGTTTCTATCATGCGCCGGGGCGAGATGGTGGCCCACGTTGCCACCAAGGATACCGACAAGGAACAACTTGCCGAGCTGATGGTGGGTCGCAAGGTGCGCCTCAAGGTCGATAAAGGGCCAACCCAACCGGGGGAAGCCAAGCTCAAGGTCGAGGGGCTCAGTTACTTCGACGCCAGCAAGGTGGAGCGGGTCAAATCGGTCAGCTTCGAGGTGCGGGCCGGTGAAGTGGTCGGCATCGCTGGCGTGTCTGGCAACGGCCAGTCCGAGTTGCTCAGCCTGCTTGGCGGCATCATCAAGCCGAGCAAGGGTAGCTTCACCATCAGCAGCCAGAGCGGGATCAACAAGGTGAGCGCAGAGCATCCGGCTGATCCCGAGCAGGTGCGCAATTACGGCCTTGGCCATGTGCCGGAAGATCGCCACAAGATGGGGCTGATCAACCGCTTCGAGGCGAAAGAGGCCTTTATCCTCGGTTATCACCGTCGCCCGCAATACAACCGGGGGTGGCTGCAGAACAAGGAGGCGATCCAGCAGGATTGCCAGGCCAAGATGGAGAAGTGGGACGTGCGCCCGCCCCATCCCGATCACAAGACCGCCAACTTCTCCGGTGGTAACCAGCAGAAGCTGGTGATCGCCCGTGAAGTGGAGCAGAACCCGGATGTGCTGTTGATCGGCCAGCCGACCCGCGGGGTCGACATCGGTGCCATCGAGTATATCCACCAGCAGATCATCGCCATGCGCGACAAGGGCAAGGCCGTGCTGCTGGTCTCGGTGGAGCTGGACGAGATCATGAGCCTCTCTGACCGGATCCTGGTGATTGCCGATGGTCGCATCGTCGGCGAGCTGGATGGTGCCAAGGCTGATGAGCGCACCATTGGTTTGATGATGGCGAACATAGTGCCGGACGAAGTTGCTGGTTTGTCTGGCGTAGCCAAGGAGGCCCACTGATGAGCCAAGTTCGTATTCCTGCCTGGGTCTCCGTGGGCGTCTTGTCTGCGGTCAACATCCTGCTGGCCTTCCTAGTGTCGGCCATTTTGTTCTACTACCTCGACATCAACCCGATCGATGCCGCCAAGATCATGTGGTACGGCGCGTTCGGCACGGGTGAAGGGGTCGGTTTCACCCTCTACTACGCAACCGGCTTTATCTTTACCGGTTTGTCGGTGGCGGTCGCCTTCCACGCCGGTCTGTTCAACATCGGTGGTGAAGGTCAGGCCTATATCGGCGGCCTCGGGGTTGGTCTGGTCTGTCTGACCCTCGGCGATGTGCTGCCGTTTGCGTTGTTGTTGCCGCTCTCCATCATTGCCGGTGGTCTGTTCGGTGCGGCCTGGGCCTTTATTCCGGCCTGGCTGCAAGCCAAACGCGGCAGCCACATCGTGATCACCACCATCATGTTCAACTTCATCGCCGCCTCGCTGATGGCTTATCTGCTGGTGGAGGTGTTCAAGCCGCCCGGCTCCATGGCGACCGAGAGCAAGGTGTTTGCAGAGGCTAGCTGGCTGCCCAAGATGAGTGCGCTGGCGAGCACCTTCGGCATGGAGATGCCCAATAGCCCGCTCAACATCAGCTTTATCTGGGCGCTGATTTGCGCGGCTCTGGTGTGGGTCTTTATCTGGCACACCCGCTGGGGTTACGAGATCCGCTCGGTCGGGGCCAGCCAAAGCGCCTCCGCCTATGCCGGTATCTCCTATCCCAAGGTGGTGATCCTGGCCATGGTGATCTCCGGCATGCTGTCGGGCTTCTTCGCCCTCAACGTGCTGCAGGGTGAGCTGCACCAGATCAAACTTAACTTCGTGGAAGGGTTTGGCTTTACCGGTATTGCGGTGGCGCTGATGGGGCGCAACCATCCGGTCGGCGTCATCATCGCCAGCCTGCTGTTCGGTTTCCTCTATCAGGGGGGCGCCGAGCTCAGCTTCGAGTTCGGGGTCGACCGCAACATAGTGGTGGTATTGCAGGGTCTGGTGATCCTGTTCTGTGGCGCCCTTGAGCACATGATGCGTCCGCGCATCGAGCAGCTCTATCTGGCGTTTGCCAACCGTTCAGCCGCGCAAGCCAAGGGAGTCTGATCATGTTTGAAATTCTGATCCTGATGCTGGATGCCACCATTCGTACCGCGCCGCCGCTCATTCTCGCCGCTATGGCTGGCATGTTCTGCGAGCGCTCCGGGGTGGTCAACATCGCGCTGGAAGGCAAACTGCTGGCGGCGGCGTTCGCCAGTGGTGCGGCGGCTGCGGTCTCCGGTTCTGCCTGGGTGGGTCTGGGGGCCGGGGTGGGCGTCTCCATCCTGTTCGCTCTGATGCACGGCTTTGCCACCATCACCCACCGTGGTGATCAGGTGGTGAGCGGCATGGCCATCAACATTCTGGCGGCCGGTCTGACCGTTACTCTGGGCCGTTACTGGTTCGATCAGGGTGGCCAGACCCCGGCACTGTCCGGTGATGCCCGGTTCGCCCCCATCGAGTTCCCCTATGCCAAGGAGCTCTATGATGTGCCGGTGATCGGCCAGCTCTACAGCGAGCTGCTCAGTGGCCACTCCCTGCTGGAGTACGTGGCATTTGCCTGCGTACCGCTGGCCTGGTGGGTGATGTTCCGCACCCGCTTCGGGTTGCGGCTGCGGGCAGTGGGCGAGGCACCGGCAGCGGTCGATACCGCCGGTATCTCGGTGGTGCGGATGCGCTACACAGCGCTGATCATCGGCGGCTTGCTGGCCGGTATCGGCGGCACCTATCTGGCGGTGGCCCAGACGGCGCAGTTCATCCCCAACATGAGTGCGGGTAAGGGCTTTATGGCGCTGGCGGCACTGGTGTTTGGCAAGTGGCGCCCCTGGAGTGCCTTGGCTGCCTGTCTGCTGTTTGGTTTCCTTGATGCCGTCGCCATCCGGCTGCAGGGGGTGACTATCGGTGACTTCGCTATTCCGGTACAGGCCATCGAGGCGCTGCCTTACATCCTGACGGTGTTCCTGCTGGCGGGCTTTATCGGCCGCGCAGTGGCACCCAAGGCGCTCGGCACCCCTTATGTGAAGGAGCGGGAATAGCGCCCTTTATCGCCATACTCCCGATCACACAGATAACAGCAGGCCCACTTCGGTGGGCCTGTTTTTTGATGATGGAGAGGTGGCTTGTTACAGCAGGAACAGGGTCGCCAGCCCCAGAAAGATAAAGAAGCCGCCGGTGTCGGTGATGGCGGTGATCATCACGCTGGCCCCTACCGCCGGGTCGCGGCCGAGGCGGGTCATGGTCATGGGGATGATGACTCCCATCAGGGCCGCCACCAGCAGGTTGAGTACCATGGCCAGGGTCATGACACCCCCGAGCGCAGGGTCCTGATACAGCAAGAAAGTCACGAGTCCCATAATGCCACCCCACACCAGACCGTTAATCAGAGCCACCCCCAGCTCGCGCACTAACAGGAAAGAGAGGTTACCCGCCTGAATGTGTTGCAGCGCCAGCGCTCGCACTATCATGGTGATGGTCTGGTTGCCGGTGTTGCCACCGATCCCGGCGACGATGGGCATCAGGGCCGCCAATGCCACCAGCTGCGAAATGGTGTGCTCGAACATGCCGATCACCCGGGAGGCAACAAAGGCGGTGCAGAGGTTCAGCGCCAGCCAGGCCCAGCGGGTCTTGACCGCCTTGCCAACCGGGGCGAACACATCTTCATCTTCGCTGATCCCGCCCATCCGGCGCAGGTCGGTATCGCTCTCTTCATAAACCAGATCGACCACCTCTTCGACCGTGATACGGCCCATCAGCTTGCCCTTGCCATCGACCACGGCGGCGGAGAGCAGGTCATCCCGCTCGAAGGTACGGGCCGCAGCTTCGTCGTTGTCTTCCGGATCAAAGGTGACAGGATCTTGCGTCATGACCTCCTTGACCAGAGTGGCGGGCTTGTTGAGCAGCACAGTGGTCAGGGGTAGCTCCCCCAGCAGGTGGTTGCGCCGGTCGATGACGAACAGCTTGTCAGTGTTGGCGGGGATCTTGCGACGCAGTCGCAGATAGCGCTGCACCGTGGCCAGACTCACCTCGGGGCGGATGGTGATGATCTCGAAGTCCATCATGGCGCCAACGGTATGTTTACCGTAGCGGATCACCTCCCGTACCTGATCCCGTTCTGCGGGGGCCATGTAGGTGAGCAGCCGTCCCATCAGGTTGCGCGGCAGGTATTGGCCGAGATAGATCTGGTCGTCGATATCCAGAGTGCGCAGGGCGTGCAGCAGCTCCTTGTCGCTCATGCCGCTGATCAGGCTGTCCCAGACGGTTTCGGATGCTTCTACCAATATCTGGCCACGGCGTGCCTCATCCACCAGTGCCCACAGAGCATGGCGCTCATCGGGCGGCAGTGACTCCAGCGCATCGGCGACGTCGGCTGCCGGCAAGTTGTTGGCCAGCCCGCTCAATTCGCTGGTCTGGTCCCGCTGCTCGGCATCTTGTTCGACCTGCGGGTCGAGCAAGCTATCGGTGAGGGCGTCGTCAGTCAGTAGCAGGCTAAGGATGCGGGATCTGTCTTCCGCGCGCTGCCGGGCGCTGTTCTTGATGGGAAGAGACATGGATGAATTCCTGAAAGAGTGGCCAAGGGCGCAATGCCCATAGGATACCAGACTTAAAACAGCAGGTTATGACCGTGATAGGAGAAGAGGGAGGTAAAATTGAGGCCACCTGCTGGTGGCCTCATGATCGTTTGCCGAGAATCCCTCAGGCGAGGGCTCGCTGAAGCTGTGGCGCCTCGCCAAACCAGGCGAGCTGGTCGGCCAAAGTGACCACCGAGCCCACCATGATCAGCGCGGGGCTTTCGACCCCCACCGCTAGCGCGGGCAGCTCATCGAGGGTGCCGCGAATGACCCGCTGACAGGGTTGGGTACCACGCTCGATCAGCGCCACCGGGGTATTGCCTGCCTTGCCGTGGGCCAGCAGCTGCTCGCGGATGGTGGCGCAGGATGAGAGCCCCATATAGAACACCAGCGTCTGCTTGTCCTTGGCCAGCAGCGGCCAGTCGAGATCCCGGGCGCCCCCCTTGCCGTGGGCGGTGACGAAGCGCACGCTCTGGGCGTGGTCGCGGTGGGTCAGCGGAATACCGGCGTAGGCGGCGCAGCCGCTGGCCGCGGTGATCCCCGGCACCACCTGAAAGCCGATGCCAGTACCAACCAGCGTCTCCAGCTCCTCGCCGCCACGGCCGAAGATAAAGGGGTCGCCCCCCTTCAGCCGTACCACCCGCTGTCCCTTCTTCGCCTCCTCCAGCAAGAGCTGGTTGATCCCCTCCTGCGGCACGCAGTGGTTGCCCGCCTGCTTGCCGACGAAGATGCGTTTGGCGTCGCGGCGCACCAGCGCCATCACCTCATCGGAGACTAACCGGTCATAGACCACCACGTCCGCCTGCTGCATCTGGCGCAGGGCGTGCAGGGTGAGCAGACCCGGATCGCCGGGGCCCGCTCCCACCAGCACCACTTCGCCACCGGTGTGGCTCTCGTCGGCAAACAGGCTGTCGGCCAGCTGATTGGCCGAGGCGTGATCCCCCCGTGCCAGCGCCTGCCCGAGCCGGTCGGCCCCGAGCAGCCGCTCCCAGAAGCGGCGCCGCTCGCCCATGGTGACAAAGCGGGCCTTGACCCGATCCCGCAGGCTGCCAGCAAAGGTCGCCACGGCCCCCAGATGTTGCGGCAGTAGGGCTTCGAGTTTCTCCCGCAGCAGCCGTGCCAGCACCGGCGCCTTACCGCCGGAGGAGATGGCCACCATTAGCGGCGAGCGGTCGATGATCGACGGCATGATGAAGCTGGAGCGTTTCGGGTCATCCACCACGTTGGCAAAGATCCGCGCCTGATTGGCGCTCTGGTAAACCAGCGCGTTCACCTCGCGCCGATCGGTGGCGGCCACCACCAGCCACTTGCCCGCCAGTTGCTGCGGCGCGAATTCACCGGCCAGCCACTCGATGCTCCCGTTGGCAGCCAGTTCAGCTAGCTCGGGGTCGAGCTCGGGCGCCACTACGGTGAGGCGGGCACCGGCATCCAGCAGCAGGCGCGCCTTGCGCTCCGCTACCTCGCCGCCGCCGACCAGCAGCACGGGTTTGTTGTCGAGTCGGCAAAAGATGGGCAAGTAGTCCATGGGGCCTCCGGATCAGGCGGTTTGGGTCTGGTTGGCGGTGCTGGTGGTCTCGCTTACCGCGACCGGGCGCTCAGCTTTCGGGGTGGCATACCAGTAACCGAGGCCCATAAAGAGGACGCCGGAGACGGTGTTGCCCAGGGTCACCCACAGCAGGTTGTGGCCTATGCCCCCCAGGGTGTAGGCATCCGAGTGGGCACCAAACCAGGAGAGGGCAAACAGGGTCATGTTGGCGATGGAGTGCTCGTAGCCGGAGGCGATAAAGGCCAGCAGGCACCACCAGATGGCGATGAAACGGGCGGCCCCTTCGGTGCGCAGCGCCATCCAGATGGCGAGGCAGACCAGCCAGTTGCAGAGGATCCCCTTCATAAACAGGGTCAGGGCCGGAGCCTGGGTCTTGGCCAGCGCCACCTTGTGGGCCAGGCTGCCCGCGTCCGGCAGCAGGCTGCCACCGTAGGAGTAGATGAGCGCCACCACGATGGAGCCAATCAGGTTGCCCGCCCAGGTCTGCGGCAGGATGCGCAGCAGGTCGGCCATGGTTATCTTGCCGCTTTTCACCCCGAAGGTGAGGAACATGGTGTGGCCGGTGTAGAGCTCGGAGCCGGCGATGATCACCAGGGTCAGGGCGATACCAAAGGTGGCCCCCATCACCAGCGGCCGGATGGCGGGATCAACCAGATTGCCGAGGGTGAAGATGAGGATGATGCCGAGGCCCACATAGGCCCCCGCCATGGTGGAGCTGAGCCAGAAGCCGAGCTTGTCGCTGCGCTCGAAGCGGTTGATGCGGGCCGCATTGGCGGCGCACTTGTTAATGGTTTCCGTGTACATCTTGTGAGTCCTTGAAAGGGCTGCCCTCTGGCAGCCCGAAAGAGAGTGAAATCGGCTTTAGACGGCGACCCAGACCTGCTGGTCGCGTACTTCAACGGGGTAGCTTTGAACCGACATCGCAGGGTTGTCGAAACAGTGGCCATCGCTCAGGCGAAAGCGCTGCTTCTTGAGCGGGCTGGCGACCCAGAGTTCACCGTCGTGTTCGCAGATCAGGCCCCGCGACAGCACGTTGGCGGCGAAGAAGGGATCCCGGTTGTCGATGGCGAACACCTCGGCGGCCGCGCTCGGGCGGAACAGGGCGATCTGGCGACCTTCAATGAGTGCACAGACGCCGGTTCCCGGCAGGATGTCGTTGAGTTGGCAGGCAAGTTTCATCATTTGGTTTCCACCTCGATCTGGTAGACGGGGATGCGTTCGGCCGGGGTGGCCGGTCGGTGCTGGTCGCGCTCGCTGACGAACTGGACGTCCGGGTCGCGCTTGTCGCTGTTGATGAAGTGGCTGAATCGCTTGAGCGCTTCCTCTTCGTTGAGGGTGCGCGACCACTCGCACTCGTAGCTGTCGATGAGAGTCTGGATATCGCGCTCCAGCGTGTCGGCCAGTCCCAGCTTGTCGTCGACGATCACCTCGCGCAGGTAGTCGACGCCCCCTTCCAGATTGCCGAGCCAGACCGAGGTGCGCTGCAGTTTGTCGGCGCTGGTGACGTAGAACATCATAAAGCGGTCGATCAGCTTGATGAGGGTCTCGCGGTCAAGGTCAGAAGCCAGCAGATCGGCGTGGCGCGGCTTCATGCCGCCGTTGCCGCCCACATAGAGGTTCCAGCCCGCGTCGGTGGCGATGATGCCGACGTCCTTGCCCTGGGCTTCCGCACACTCGCGAGTACAGCCGGAGACACCGAACTTCATCTTGTGCGGGGTGCGAATGCCCTTGTAGCGGTTTTCGAGGAAGACCCCGAGGCCGACGCTGTCCTGCACGCCGAAGCGGCACCAGGTGCTGCCGACACAGGTCTTGGCCATGCGCAGCGCCTTGGCGTAGGCCTGACCGGTCTCGAAACCGGCCGCCAGCAGTTTGCGCCAGATGGCCGGCAGATCATCCTTCTGGGCCCCGAACAGGCCGATGCGCTGGGCACCGGTGATCTTGGTGTAGAGCTGGTAGTCGCGGGCCACTTCGGCCACCGCCAGCAGCCCTTCCGGGGTCACTTCGCCACCGGCCATGCGCGGGATGACGGAGTAGCTGCCGTCCTTCTGCATGTTGCCGAGGAAGATGTCGTTGGTGTCCTGCAGCGGGGTGTTGCGCGGGCTCAGCACATGCTCGTTCCAGCAGGAGGCGAGGATGGAGCCGACGGTCGGTTTGCACACTTCGCAGCCATAGCCCTGACCGTGCTTGGCCAGCAGTTCGTCGAAGCTCTTGATCCCCTCCACCTTGACCAGATGGAACAGCTCCTGACGGGAGTGGGGGAAGTGGGCGCAGAGGTGGTTGTTGACCTCGATGCCCTGCTTCACCAGCTCGGCGTTGAGCACCTGGCTGATGAGCGGCACACAGCCGCCACAGCCGGTACCGGCCTTGGTGTGCTGCTTGATGGCAGCCAGGGTGGTGTGACCTTCGGCCACGGCCTTGGCGATGTCGCCCTTGGAGACGTCGAAGCAGGAGCAGATCTGGGCGCTCTCCGGCAGGGCATCCACCCCCAGCGTCGGTTTGGCACCGGCGTAGGCGGGCAGGATCAGGGTGTCCGGGTGGCTCGGCAGCGGCAGGGCGTTGAGCATCATCTGCAGCAGGTTGCCGTAATCTTCCACATCCCCCACCAGCACGGCGCCGAGCAGGCGGCTGTTGTCTTCGCTCACCACGATCTTCTTGTAGACGCCAGCCTGGTCATCCTGAAACACATAGCTGTGGCTGCCCGGGGTGCGGCCATGGGCATCACCGATGGAGCCGACGGAGACGCCGAGCAGCTTGAGCTTGGCGCTCATGTCCGCCCCTTCGAAGCGGCTGTCGCCGCCGAGCAGATGGTCGACGGTGATCTGGGCCATCTTGTAGCCCGGTGCCACCAGCCCGAAGAAGCGGCCCTGCCAGGCGGCGCACTCGCCGATGGCGTAGATATCGGGATCGGAGGTGAGGCAGTGATCGTCGATGACGATGCCGCCGCGCTCGGCGATGGCGAGATCGCCGTAGCGGCCCAGGGTGTCTTGCGGGCGGATGCCGGTGGAGAAGACCACCACGTCCACTTCCAGCTGGCTGCCATCGGCAAAGGCGAGGCGGTGTTTCGCCTGCTCACCGCCATTCATCAGGATCTCGCTGGTGCTCTTGCTGGTGTGTACCTGCACGCCCATGGATTCAATCTTGCGGCGCAGCAGCTGGCCGCCTTGACCGTCGAGCTGTTCGGCCATCAGCACCGGAGCAAACTCCACCACGTGGGTCTCGAGGCCCAATGCCTTGAGGGCACCGGCGGCTTCGAGGCCAAGCAGGCCGCCACCGATCACCACCCCGTTCTTGCCGCTTTTGGCGGCGTTGCGGATGGCTTTCAGATCCTCGATGGTGCGATAGACGAAGCACTCGTGGTGCTGGCTGCCCGCAATGGAGGGCACCCAGGGGTAGGAGCCGGTGGCCAGCACCAGCTTGTCGTAACCGACCACAGTGCCCTTGTTGGAGTGCACTTCGCGGTTGGCCCTGTCGATTGTTTTCACCGCTTCGCCGAGCAGCAGGCGGATGCCGTGCTTGTCGTAGAAGCCGGGTTTGACGAGGGAGAGATCTTCACTGGTGTGATGGGAGAAGTAGGAGGAGAGATGGACGCGATCGTAGGCGGGACGGGGTTCTGCACCGAAGACGGTGATCTCGTAGCGGCCCGGGTCGGCCCGCTCGATCAGCTCTTCGATGAAGCGGTGCCCCACCATGCCGTTGCCCACAACGACCAGTCTGACTTTGCTCATGATTGCCTCTAGTTTGGAGTAATAAAACATCATTCTGGGGCTAGGCTACCCAGTCGGTCGGGGCGGGCAATTGATGCAAATCAAGTGTCTATTTATATATCTCGTCAGAGGTAATCCCTTGAGATTAATAGTTATATCTAAGTAGGTAGACCAGTGGTGCAGTGGATCTGGCAGGTTGTCTGGCTAGTTAAAGAAGGGAGTGGGATGGGGGGAGATGAAAAAAAACGCCTCCATACAGGGAGGCGTTCGACCAGCGGGGTGTTGAGCAGGCTTACAGGATGTAGCGGCTCAGGTCTTCGTCTTCGATCAAGGCGCCGAGGTGGGCGTTGACGTAGTCGGTGTCGATGACGAAGGTCGCACCAGATTGCTCGGAGGCATCATAAGATATGTCTTCCATCAGCCGCTCCATCACGGTATGCAGGCGGCGGGCACCGATGTTTTCGGTGCGCTCGTTGACCTGCCAGGCGGCTTCAGCCAGTCGGCGGATGCCCTCTTTGGTGAACTCGATATTGACCCCTTCGGTGCCCATCAACGCCTTGCTCTGGGCGGTCAGGGAGGCGTTCGGCTCGGTCAGGATCCGCTCGAAATCATTGGTGGTGAGCGCGGTCAGCTCGACCCGGATCGGCAGACGACCCTGCAGTTCGGGGATCAAATCTGACGGCTTGGCGATCTGGAAGGCGCCGGAGGCGATAAACAGAATGTGGTCGGTTTTGACCATGCCGTGCTTGGTGTTGACGGTGCAACCCTCGACCAGCGGCAGCAGGTCGCGCTGAACCCCTTCACGGGAAACGTCAGGGCCTGAACTTTCGCCACGCTTGCAGACCTTGTCGATCTCGTCGAGGAACACGATGCCGTTGTTCTCGACGGCGGCGATCGCTTTTTGCTTCAGCTCTTCCGGGTTAACCAGCTTGGCCGCTTCCTCTTCGATCAGCGCCTTCATGGCCTCTTTGACCTTGATCTTCTGCTTTTTTTTCTGGCTCTGGCCGAGGTTCTGGAACAGCCCCTGCAGCTGATTGGCCATCTCTTCCATCCCCGGTGGGGTCATGATTTCGACCCCCATCGGGCTGGCGGAGAGCTCCAGCTCAATCTCTTTGTCAGCCAGCTGACCTTCCCGCAGTTTCTTGCGGAAGATCTGGCGAGTGTTGGAGTTGTCGGCTTTCTCCTCCTCACCCCAGGTATTGCGCGGGTTGGGCAGCAGGGCGTCGAGGATGCGCTCTTCGGCGGCTTCCTCGGCACGGAATTTCATCTTCTCCATCTCGGTCTCGCGCACCAGCTTGATGGCGACATCGGTCAGATCGCGGATGATGCTGTCCACTTCCTTGCCGACATAGCCCACTTCGGTGAACTTGGTCGCTTCGACCTTGATGAAGGGGGCGTTGGCCAGCTTGGCCAGACGGCGGGCGATCTCGGTCTTGCCGACCCCGGTCGGGCCTATCATCAGGATGTTTTTCGGGGTCACTTCATGGCGCATCTCTTCATCGAGTTGCATCCGGCGCCAGCGGTTACGCAGGGCAACGGCGACGGCACGCTTGGCATCGGCCTGGCCAATGATGTGACGATCCAGCTCGTGGACGATTTCTCTTGGAGTCATCTCGGACATGATAGGGTTCCTGTATCCGGGGCGGGCAGCGCCCACCCCTTGAAGAATGTGGTCGTTGGCTCGCGCCGTTATTTGGCCGCGTAGTCCAGCACTTCAATGGTGTGGTTGCCATTGGTAAAGACGCAGATATCACCGGCGATCTTGAGCGACTTCTCGACAATGGTCCTGGCATCCAGCTCGGTGTTTTCCAGCAGGGCGATGGCGGCGGATTGGGCGAAGTTGCCGCCGCTGCCGATGGCGATAAGATCGTGCTCCGGCTGCACCACGTCACCGTTGCCGGTGATGATGAAAGATTTGTGTTCGTCGGCCACGGCCAACAGCGCCTCGAGGCGGCGCAGGGCGCGATCGGTGCGCCAATCTTTGGCCAGCGCCACGGCGGCGCGCTCCAGATTACCCTGATGGGCCTGCAGTTTTGCTTCGAAACGCTCAAGCAGGGTGAAGGCGTCGGCGGTACCGCCAGCGAAACCGGCCAGCACCTTGCCGTTATAGAGACGATGAACCTTGCGGGCGTTGCCCTTCATGACGGTGTTGCCAAGAGAGACTTGGCCATCGCCACCGATGACGACCTGACCGTTGCGGCGAACTGAAACTATGGTAGTCACTTTACTTACCTCGCTTGAGCCGAATGACGGCCTGACTGTGCATGGCGAGAAAGATGGGGATGGCAAAGCGGCTTTTCAACCCTGCCTTTTATCGGGATAAACGTTGTGACGGGATGCCGGGGTGGTGAGCGGCCCCAAAAGAACAGGGCCGGATGTTGCCACTCGGCCCTGCGTCATCGGTAAGCGGATTACCCTTTCTTGGGAATACAGCCGCTGATGCCGGAGCTCTGCAGCTTGCGGTTGGCCGCATCGACGGCAGCCTTGCCGTTGAAGGGGCCTACCATCACCTTGTAGACGGTGCCGTTGGCGCCATTGATCACCTGCAGGCTGGAGGAAAGACCAGCGCCAAAGGCGATGCGTGCCTTGAGCGACTCTGCAGAATCCTGCGAGCGCAAGGCGGCGCACTGCATCATATAGCGGCCATTGTCGGTCGCGGCCGGTTGTGCCGGGGCACTGGCGGGCTGGGCTTTGGCGGCAGCGGCGCGCTCCCGTTCCAGCTCGGCGCGGATCTCCCGCTCCATCCGCTCCCGTTCGGCTTTGCGGTCGATCGCCTGCTCTTGCGCGCTGGCAACCGGTGCACCCGAGGTGGAGGGGGTGGTCGCCGGATTGGGCAGATAAGGCTTGGGTTGGCCAATCGGGGTACCCGGCTGGGGGATGTCGGTCGGCACCGGTTGCGGCAGTTTGCTCGGCTGCAGGGTCAGGGTCTCTGCCGGTGGTGGTGGCAGCACACCCGGCTGGGTGGGCGGCTCTATGATATCGACCTGCTTGTTTTCCAGCCGCTCGATATAGCTCCACTTCTCCTGTGGCAGCCCGTTATTCTGCGTTTTTGGCTTGTTGGCCTTTACCTGCTCTTCAATGGTGGGGGCGTCGTTGCCCTTGCCGTTGATCATGTAAAGGAAGCCGCCAAAACCTGCCAGCAGTGCTGCGACCAGCAGGATTGGAATAACAGGAAAGCGGCGAGGGGCCGCTTTCTTGGTATTGCGGCCACCCGCCCGACGTCGCGGGCGGCTGCCGACATAATCCCGGGTTGCCATCTATTACATGCGCTCCAGGGTATGGATACCCAGTACACCGAGGCCCAGCTTGAGCACTTTGGCGGTGGCGGCGCACAGCAGCAGACGGCTCTGACGGCTTGCTTCGTCCACGCCATCCTTGTTGATCGGGCAGGCTTCATAGAAGGTCATGAAGTTGCCGGACAACTCGTACAGGTAGGTACAGAGCAGGTGCGGCATGCCTTTGTCTGCCACGCCGTTGACCGCATCGGAGAACTGGATCAGCTTCTGGGCCAGCACCTCTTCGGCCTCCTCGTTCAGGGTCACGTTGCCGGTCAGCGTGCTGGCATCGATGTTGGCCTTGCGGAAGATGGACTGGATACGGGTGTAGGCATACTGCAGGTAAGGGGCAGTGTTGCCTTCGAACGACAGCATCATGTCCCAGTCGAAGATGTAGTCGGTGGTACGGTTCTTGGAGAGATCCGCATACTTCACCGCGCCCATGGCGATGGCGTTGACCACGTTGGCCTTCTCTTCGGCGGAGAGGTCGCTGTTGCGGCTCTCCAGCAGGGCGGCGGCGCGCTCTTCGGCCTCGTTCAGCAGATCAACCAGCTTGACGGTGCCACCGGAGCGGGTCTTGTAGGGACGACCATCCTTGCCCAGCATCATGCCGAAGGCGTGGTGCTCGAGCGGTACGGATTCCGGCACATAGCCCGCTTTGCGGGTGATGGTCCAGGCCTGCATCAGGTGCTGGTGCTGACGGGAGTCGATGAAGTACATGACACGGTCGGCGCCCAGAGTTTCATAACGGTATTTGGCACAGGCGATATCGGTGGTGGTGTAGAGGAAACCGCCATCGCTCTTCTGGATGATGACGCCCATGGCCTCGCCATCCTTGTTCTTGAACTCGTCCAGGAAGACCACGGTGGCCCCTTCGCTCTCGACCGCCAGCCCCTTGGCTTTCAGGTCGGCAACGATTTGCGCCAGCATGTCGTTGTACATGGACTCGCCCATGATGTCCTTGTTGGTCAGGGAGACATTCAGGCGGTCGTAGTTGATCTGGTTCTGTTCCATGGTCATGTCGACCAGCTTCTTCCACATGGTGCGGCAATACTCATCGCCACCCTGCAGCTTGACCACGTAGTTACGGGCACGCTCGGCGAAGGCTTCGTCTTCGTCGTAGCAACGCTTGGCCTGGGTATAGAAGGCTTCCAGATCCTTGAGCGCCATGTCGCTGGCGTGCTCGTTGGCCATCTTCTCCAGATAGGCGATCAGCATGCCAAACTGGGTACCCCAGTCGCCGATGTGGTTGGCACGCACTACTTTGTGGCCGAGGAACTCCAGCGCACGAGCGGCTACGTCACCGAGTACGGTAGAGCGGATGTGGTGCACCGCCATCTCTTTGGCCACGTTGGGGGCGGAGTAGTCCACCACCACGGTCTGCGGGGTCGGCAACTTCACGTTGGCGTTGGCAGAGGTCACCATGGCCTCGACCTGACCGGCCAGCCAGCGCTGGTCGAAGAAGAAGTTGATAAAGCCGGGGCCGGCGATCTCGACCTTGGCGATCAGGTCGGAGGCAGGCAGATGCTCGATGATGGCAGCGGCCAGCTCACGCGGGTTCTTGCGGGCCGGTTTGGCCAGCAGCATGGCCAGGTTGGTAGCCAGGTCGCCGTGAGCTTTTTCCTTGCATCGGTCTACTTGCACGCGGGCTTCCAGGTCCGCCGGCAGGATGCCTGCTGACTTGAGATTGGCTACCGTTTGTTCAAGTAGATGATGAATATGCTCTTTCATAACTGACCACCAAGGTTGCGCGTCGAAAAATGACTGATATATAAGGGCGTGAATTTTACCCGCATCGGCCCGAGAAAACTATAGGGATGACCCGCCGCTCGCTGTCGGGCGGATATTTCACTGCTTTTGGCGCCAATATCCGGAAGATTGACCGTAATATGGTGCTTATCCATTTCTACTGCATATCGAAGCGCCTTGTCCAGGCTATTTTCCCCTGATTGTTAAGGGTTTTTCCTTTCCCGATGACGGGAATGATCTCCTCCCTCTGGCCCGGCGTATCAACAGAGGTTACCAACCGAGGAGTTTGCGATGCGACTGGCGCTGTTTCCCCTTTCTGCCCACCTGCTGCCCGGCGGCATCATGCCGCTGCGGATCTTCGAACCGAGATACCAGCGGATGATCGCCGAGGCGGGGGAGTCCGGCTTTGCCCTCTGCATGGTGGACCCTCGCCAACCCGATGCCCTGCGCAACATGTTGCCCATCGCCACCCGGGTCACCATCATCGACTTCGACCAGCTGCCGGACGGCATGCTGGGGATCACGGTGCAGGGGATGGAGCGGGTGCAGATAGATGATCTGTGGCAGGAGCCAGACGGCCTGCGCATCGGCGAGGTGACGCCGCTGACGGCGTGGCCATCACAGCGGCTTCATCCCGATCAGCAACCGCTGGTGGAGGCGCTGCAGGAGGTGTTTGCCGACTACCCCGACTATGCCGCTCTTTATACCGAGCCGCGCTGGGATGATGGCAACTGGGTGGCGCAGCGCTGGCTGGAGGTGCTGCCGATCCCCCCCGAGCAGAAGCAGTTGTTGCTGGTGGCTGCCGACAATCAACCGGCCATGGCCCTGCTCAAGGGGGTGCTGGTGGCCAGCCACTGATTTTTTCTGACCCGCTGATCCGCCAGCGCTGCAAGGTCGTAATAGTCATCACCACAGCACGCTCGACAGCACATCAAAGGGATGGCGCAATGGCATATACTGGCCAACCACACTCGACCATACGCAGGACATCACCCGTGATGGATAACCCTAATGGCGACCTGAAAGCCCTGTTGATCCGGGTGGCAGAGCACGCCGACAAGGCGGCCTTTGCCCACCTGTTCCAGCACTTCGCGCCGCGCATTCGCAGCTACGGCTTGCGCCATCTCGGCAGCGAGGCCAACGCCATGGAGCTGGTACAAGAGACCCTGCTGCTGGTGTGGCAGAAGGCGCGCCTCTACCACCCCGAGAAGGGGGCGCCGACCACCTGGATCTACACCGTGATGCGCAACCAGTGCTTCGACATGCTGCGCCGTCGTCGCGCCAGCAAGGAGGATCTCTGTGCCGAGGAGCTGTGGCCGGTGCTGGAGTTTCAGGCCGAAGAGGAACACCTGAGCGGCGGTGAGGATGCGGTACTGACCCGCCAGATGGCCCACTATCTGGGCACCTTGCCGGAGCCGCAACAGCAGGTGGTGCGCGGCATCTATCTGCAGGAGTTCTCCCAGCAGGAGCTGGCGGAGCGACTCGGCGTGCCGCTCGGTACCATCAAGTCGCGCCTCAGACTGGCGTTACAGAAACTGAAAGAGCAAGTGGAGCAAGGCCATGATTAAAGCCCATCCGACCGACCCTATGCTGCGCGCCTTTGCCGCCGACGAGCTTCCTCTGCCGCTGGCGGTGGGGCTCTCCGCCCACTGTGAACTCTGCCCGGATTGCGCAGCCCGATTGAAGACATTTGAAGAGGAGTTGGCGCAGCAATATCTTGCCTCGCCAGCAGAGCCCGAGCTGGCCTCCCGCGATGAAGTGGCGCTGGACGCCGGATTAGACGCCATGCTGGCGGGTATTCTGGCGCAGCCCGAACCGGTTGCCGCACCCGTTATCGAGCTGCCCTTTGCCCAGCCCACCGAACTGGAGGTGGCCGGTCACGCCTACCGTTTGCCCCGGGTGCTGGCCCGCTACCGTTCGCCCAAGTGGCGCCATATCGGGGCCATTCGTCAGCAGAGCCTGCCGCTGGACGAGATGGGTGCCCGCGCCAGCCTGCTCCATATCGAGGCCGGTGGTCGCATCCCCGAGCACACCCATCAGGGTTATGAGCTGACCCTGCTGCTGGCGGGCACTATCGAGGATGGGGATACCCGTTACAAGGCGGGAGATTTCATCTGGCGCGATGCCAGCCACTCCCACAGTCCGCACACGCCGGACGGCTGCCTCTGCTATACGGTGCAGGATGCGCCGGTGCAGTTCACCAAGGGGTTGTCGCGGCTGCTTAACGGTATCAGCCAGCACCTCTACTGATCACAATGAAGCCATAGAAAAAGGGACCAAATTGGTCCCTTTTTTCATTCCATTGCTGGCTGCCGGTCAGGCGACAAACACCAGATAGACGGCGAACGCCACGATAAAGCGGTAGATGGCGAACGGGATAAAGTCGATCCGGCGGATCAAGGCCAGGAAGGTCTTGATCGCAAACATCGCCACCACGAAGGCAGTGATAAAGCCCACTGCAAACATCGGGAAGTCGGCCATCGAGAGAAAGTCGCGGCTCTTGTAGAGATCCAGCCCGCTGGCCGCCACCATCATGGGCACCGCCATGAGGAAGGAGAACTCGGCGGCTGCGTGACGGCTGATCCCCATCAGCATGCCACCACTGATGGTGGCGCCGGAGCGGGAGAAACCGGGCCACAGGGCCAGACACTGGAACAGGCCGATACCGAATGCCTGTTTGTAGCTGATGTCATCCAGGGTTTCGGCGGTGACGGCAGGGCGGCACTTCTCGGCGATGATCAGCAGGATGCCGCCGGCCACCAGCGCGTACATCACTGTCTCCGGGCCAAACAGGTTGGCTTTGATCCAGCTGTGTACGGCGAGGCCGATGACGATGGCGGGCAGCATGCCGAGGATGATATGCACCAGCGACAGGGTGGCGTGATCCTGGGACGGCTTCTGGCCAAAGTGGATGCCAATCAGGCCGAACAGGCGGCGCCAGAAGACAGCGACCACGGCGAGAATGGAGCCAAGCTGGATCACCACTTCGAAGGTGGCAGCCTTGGGGCCTTCAAAGCCCAGCAGATGGCCGACGATAATCATGTGGCCGGTGGAGGAGACGGGGAGAAACTCGGTCAGCCCCTCGACGACGCCCAGAATAAAGGCGACCAGCAGGCTATAAGTGTCAGTCATCGAACAGAATCCTTGCTACGTTGATGCAAAAAAAGCCCCGACAGAGAATTCGGGGCGGCTTATCTTGCTCGATTGTGACTGATGAGGCTATGTAAAAATCGTGAAACCTTTAAGTCAGTCGCGGATAAAACGGTAGCGGGTCTGGTGGTGATAACGCCCGCCCGGCAGCAGCCAGGGGTTGCCCAGCTCGGGTCGATTGGGGCTGTCCGGCAGCAGTTGCGCCTCAAGACAGAAGCCGTCGTGATCCCGGTGCGATTGGCCGCTGCGGTTCGGGGTATTGGTCAGCCAGTTGCCGGTATAGAACTGCAGCGAGGGCTGGTTGGTGTAGACCTCCATCGCCAGCTGCTTGTCGCCCGAGACTACCCGAGCGGCCCATGCTGATGTCGGGCCGTTGAGTAGAAACGCGTGATCGTACCCCTTGGCCTGTTGCTGCTGGGAATGGCTCAACCAATCCTGCCCGACAAGGCGCTCGCGGCGCAGATCGAATGGCCCCTCCACCGGAGTGATGGCGATCGGCAAACCGCTCGGGTCGCTGGGCAGGAAATGGTCGGCATTGATGCTGATGAGGTGGTCACGCACATCGCCGCCATCGGCTTGCCCATCGAGATTGAAGTAAGCGTGGCTGGTGAGGCTGACCGGAGTTGTGGCATCCGTGCTGGCCATAAAATCGACCACCAGATCGCTCTGCTCCAGCCGGTACTCCAGGGTCACCCGCAGATTGCCGGGAAAGCCCTGATCCCCCGCTCGGGAGAGCAACATCAGCTTGACCCGATCCGCCTCCAGCTCCTTGATCTGCCAGCGTTGGCGATGAAAGCCTGCCTGCCCGCCATGCAGGCAGTTGGGTGCCTGATTGGCATCCAGCGGCCAGCGCTCGCCATCGCGCACCAGCTCGGCGCCGCCAATGCGGTTGGCAAAGCGGCCAGCCACCGCCCCCAGCCACACCTGCTGGGTGGGATAGGCGTCGTCGGCACAACCCAGTAGCACCTCACGGCGCTGACCAGCTACCGGCAGAGTGAGGGAGGTGAGGGTGGCGCCAAAATCGAGGCCGCGCAGGCGCAGCCCCTCCTCATTTTCCAGCTCGAATGGGGTCATGGCGCTGCTCATAACTTGCCTGCACCGGTGTTGCCGATCCGGCAGACGTAGCCGTCGGCCTGCATCATAAATGGGCTCATAGTGTTCCCGCCCCCGCGCTGGCGCGGCAGACGTAGCAGTCGGCCTTGCGGCCTGAGATGGCCGGATAGTGTGCCTCGACGGCAGCGATCACCTCGGCCACTTTCTCCGGGCGCAGCAGGGCGACCACGCAGCCGCCGAAGCCGCCGCCGGTCATCCGTACGCCGCCATCGGTGCCGATGTTGGCCTTGATGATCTCCACCAGACCGTCGATGGCGGGCACTGTGATCTCGAAGTCGTCGCGCATGGCGGCGTGCGACTCGGCCATCAGCTCGCCGAGGCGGGTCAGATCGTGGCTCGCCAGCGCATCGGCCGCCGCCAGGGTGCGGGCGTTTTCGCCGACAACATGGCGGGCGCGGCGGTAGCAGGCCTCATCCAGCCCGGCTTTGCCCGCTTCCAGACCGGCCAGATCGAGGTCGCGCAGTGCCTTGACCTCGTAGTGACGGGCGGCGGTTTCGCACTGCTGGCGACGGGTGTTGTATTCGCTGTCCACCAGACCACGGCGCACGTTGGAGTTGACGATCAGCACCGCCAGATCCGCTGGCATGGGGATGAGGCGGGTCTCCAGCGAGCGGCAGTCGAGCAGCAGGGCATGATCCGTTTTGCCGCTGGCGGAGATCATCTGATCCATGATGCCGCAGTTGCAGCCGACGAACTTGTTCTCCGCCTGCTGACCGTTGAGGGCGATCTCCGCCTGGCTGATATCGAGCCCCAGCGCCTCCTTGAAGGCCTGACCGATGGCCACTTCCAGTGAGGCGGAGGAGGAGAGCCCAGCCCCCTGCGGCACGTTGCCGGAAACCACCAGATCGAGGCCGCGCAGGGCATAACCGCGCTCCTGCAGATATTTCACCACGCCGCGGATGTAGTCGCTCCAGCGCTGGCTGGGGTGGTGCTCGATGGGCTGGTCGAGGTCGAACTGGTCGCGCTGGTTGTCGTAGTCGGCGGCGATCACCTGTACTTGCCGGTCATCTCGCAGACCGATGGCGACGCAGGTCTCGTAGTCGATGGCGCAGGGCAGCACGAAGCCGTCGTTGTAGTCGGTATGTTCACCGATGAGGTTGACGCGGCCGGGGGCGCGCACCAGCAGATCGGGCGCTTTGGCAAATTGCTCGGCAAAAACGGTGCTGACGCGTTGGCTGGGGGTCATAGGGCCTCCTCATTGGCTTGATGGGTCTGGTTGTAGTGAATGGGGCTCAGCGCGCGCAGCCGCTCGGCGGCCTGCTCCGGAGTCAGGTCGCGCTGGGTTTCGGCCAGCATCTCGAAGCCCACCATAAATTTGCGCACGGTGGCGGAGCGTAGCAGGGGCGGATAGAAGTGGGCATGCAACTGCCACGCCTCGGGGCAATCCGATTTGGGCGGCGCAAAGTGCCAGCCCATGGAGTAGGGGAAGCTGCACTCGAACAGGTTGTCGTAGCGGCTGGTGAGCTCCTTGAGCGCCACTGCCAGATCCTGTTGCTGGGCCTTGGTCAGGTTGAGCATGGAGGGGACGTGCGCCTTGGGCAGCAACAGAGTTTCAAAGGGCCAGGCGGCCCAGAAGGGCACTACCGCGAGCCAGTGTTCGGTCTCCACCACGATGCGCGAGCGATCCGCCAGCTCCCGCTCCACATAGTCGAGCAGCATGGGGCGGCCATGCTCGACCAGCCAGTCGCGCTGGTGCTGCTCTTCACGGGCGATCTCGTTGGGCAGGAAGTCGCTGCCCCAGATCTGGCCGTGGGGGTGCGGGTTGGAGCAGCCCATGACGGCCCCTTTGTTTTCAAATACCTGCACCCACTGCCACTGGGCCGACAGCTCGGTGACCTGATCGATCCAGGTGGTGATCACCCCTTCGATGGCGGGCAGCGGCAGCTCGGGCAGGGTCTTGCCGTGATTTGGCGAGAAGCAGATGACCCGGCTGGTGCCGCGGGCGGCTTCCAGCTTCAGCAGGGGGTCCCCTGCGTTGTCGGCGGCTGGGGTATCCTGCATCAGGGCGGCGAAGTCGTTGGTAAAAACGAAGGTGCCCTTGTAGTCGGGGTTGATGTCACCGGTGACCCGGGTGTTGCCGGCGCAGAGGAAGCAGTCGGGATCGTGGGCCTGTTTGGGGGCCTGACTCACCTTCTCCACCTGTCCCTGCCAGGGGCGTTTGGCCCGGTGGGGGGAGACCAGCACATACTGACCGGTCAGCGGGTTGAAGCGGCGATGGGGATGATCGACGGGGTTGAACATCATCTCTCCTGAATAAGATATTGAAAAAATAGTCGTTTATTAACGGGGAGCAGGAGTGCCTACTCCTCGTAACCATTCGGGTTGGCCGATTGCCAGCGCCAGCTGTCGGCGCACATGGCGTCGATATCTCGGGTCGCCTGCCAGCCCAGCTCGCGCTCTGCCTTGGCCGGATCGGCCCAGCAGGCGGCGATGTCGCCCGGGCGGCGCGGTTCGATGCGAAACGGCAGCGGCTTGCCGCAGGCATTGGAGAAGGCGGCGACCAGCTGCAACACGCTCTGGCCCTGACCTGTGCCCAGGTTGTAGGTGTGCACGCCACCCTTGTTGGCGCAGTGTTGCAGTGCCTTGACGTGACCTTCGGCGAGATCCATTACGTGGATGTAGTCGCGCACACCGGTGCCGTCCGGGGTGGGGTAATCGTTTCCAAAGACCGAGAGGCAGTCGCGACGGCCAATGGCCACCTGAGTGATATAAGGCATCAGGTTGTTGGGGATGCCCTGCGGGTCTTCCCCCATGGTGCCCGATTCATGGGCGCCGACCGGATTGAAGTAACGCAGCAGGGTCATGCTCCAGTGGGGCTCGGCCAGCTGCAGATCTTCGAGGATCTCCTCGATGATCAGCTTGGATCGTCCGTAGGGGTTGGTGGCGCTGCGGGGGAAATCCTCGCGGATTGGCAGGCTGGCGGGATCGCCATAGACGGTGGCCGAGGAGCTGAACACCAGATTGTGCACCCCGGCCCGTTTCATCGCCTGCAGCAGGGTGAGGGTGCCGCCGAGGTTATTCTCGTAGTAATCCAGTGGAATGCGGGTCGACTCGCCGACCGCTTTCAGGGCGGCAAAGTGGATCACTGCGTCGATCTGCTGCTCGGCGAAGATCCGATCCAGCAGGGCGGGATCGCGAATATCCCCCTGATAGAATGCGGGCTCCTGACCGCTGATGGCGGCGATCCGCGTCAGTACACTGCGCTTGCTGTTGCCGAGGTTATCGACCACCACGGGGTTCATGCCTGCCGCTTGCAGGGCCAGACAGGTGTGGCTGCCGATATATCCGCAGCCGCCGGTGACCAGAACGTTCATTTTGCTCTCCACTGAAAAGTGTCTGAAAGGAGTCTAGCGAGGGGGGAGCGACCAAACTGTGAACTTGCTTGCAAAATCGTGTAAACGATTACACTCGTTTCGAAATGGCCATGGCTGCACATATGTTCTTCATCACTGTTTTTAAAGGGTTTGCTAGTTATAATGCAGCTCTATTGCACTGTGAAATGAGTGAAAACAGCATGAGTACCATCAAGGATGTCGCCCGTTTGGCCAATGTGTCAGTGGCAACGGTTTCACGGGTGATGAACAACTCACCCAAGGCCAGCGCCGCGTCTCGCGAGGTGGTACAGAAAGCCATGGCCGAGCTGGGCTACACCCCCAACGCCAACGCGCGGGCACTGGTGAGCCAGACTTGCGACACCATGGGAGTGGTGGTCGGAGACGTGGCGGATCCCTTCTTTGGTGCACTGGTGAAGGGGGTCTCTGCGGTTGCGGTAGAGCAGAACCTTCACCTGCTGATGGGTAACGGTTTTCACAAGGCACGTCAGGAGCGCGAAGCGATCGAGCTATTGATCGGCAAGCGCTGCGAGGCGCTGGTGGTGCACAGCAAGGCCCTCAGTGACGAGGTACTTTGCGACTACGCCAATCGGGTGCCGGGTATGGTGCTGATTAACCGCGATATTCCGGCCCTCAAGGGGCGCTGTATCTCCCTCAATAACCGGCTGGGGGCGGCCACGGCGACCCGTCATCTGATTGACTTGGGCCACCGCCATATCGCCTTTATCAGCTCGGATCACGCCATCGAGGATGCCACCTTGCGCCTGCAAGGCTATCAGGACGGGCTGATGGCGGCGGGCCTGGCTGCCGATGCGGAGCTTATCGAGAGCGGCACGCCCAACGAGGAGGGGGGCGAGCGCGCCATGCTCAACCTGCTGGCCAAGGGGCTCAAGGTGACCGCCGTGGTGGCCTATAACGATGCCATGGCAGCCGGTGTTATCTCGGTGTTGGCAGATAATGGTCTGCGGGTGCCGGAAGAGGTCTCGGTAGTGGGCTTCGATGACATCATCTATGCCAGATACCTGCGACCCAAGCTCTCAACCATGCGTTACCCCATCGAATTGATGGCGGCCCAGGCGGCCAAGCTGGCTATTCAGCTGGCGGCAGGGGAGAGCGAGGCGACCCAGAGCCGGATCTATACCCCGACCCTGATCAATCGTCACTCGGTGGCACCGGCTCGGGCCGGATAGCCCCCTGTTGTGGCCCTGTTCGGGGCCATTTCCTGCCTGTTTATTGTTTTACTGGTTTTTAATCATTTTTACTCCGTTTTACTTAACAAAATGAGTGTAATCGTTTACATCCGTGTGAGCGAGATCGCCGTTCCCTGCGCCATACTTCTCTAGACTGCATACGTTTTCTAATCTGCGGGGAGAGAGTGAATGTTGAGGGAGATAGTGGCGCGTCAGGATTGGCAGACCCAAGCGATTACGTCGGTAAACCGGCTGGCTGCCCATACCCCCATGTTCAGCTGGCGCAGCGCAGCGGACGCCAGAGATGATCTGGCTTCTTCCTCCCGTCTCTTGCTCGATGGGGAGTGGCGCTTCTCCTTCTTTGCTGCCCCCGAGCGGGTGCCCGATAGCTGGCTGGAGCAGGATCTGGCGGATGCCAGCCCCATTACCGTGCCGGGTAACTGGCAGCTGGATGCCGCCTATCCGGCTGCGCGGCCGCTCACCGATGGCCCCATCTACACCAATATCAAATACCCCTTTCCCTGCGATCCGCCTCGGGTACCGACAGAGAACCCCACCGGTTGCTACTCCCGCGAGTTTGAGCTGCCTGCCGACTGGCTGGCCAGTGGCCAGAGCCGGATCATTTTCGATGGGGTGAGCAGTGCCTTCTATCTCTTCTGCAACGGTCGCTGGGTCGGTTACTCCCAAGACAGCCGTCTGCCCGCCGAGTTCGATTTGACCCCTTGCCTGCACGTCGGTCGCAACCGGCTGGCAGTGCTGGTGCTGCGCTGGTCCGATGGCTCCTATCTGGAAGATCAGGATATGTGGTGGCTGTCGGGGATCTTCCGCTCCGTCAGCCTGCTGCACAAACCGACCCGCCATCTGATGGATATCCGGGTGACGCCTGAGCTGGATGCCTGCTATCGGGATGGCCGTCTCAAGATTGCACTGCAAGTGGCCAATGGGGCCGGTCTGTCTGTGGAGGCCAATCTCTATGACGGCAGCGAGCGGGTTGCGACCCTGCGCCAGCCGATCGGTACCCAAGCCATTGATGAAAAAGGGGCTTACGACGATCGTGCCGAGCTGTGGCTCGACGTGGCTGCGCCGCGGAAGTGGAGCGCCGAGACACCCCATCTCTATCGCCTGACCCTGACCTTGTTGGATGAGCAGGGCCACGCTATCGAGAGCGAGGCGTGCGATGTGGGCTTTCGGGCGGTGGAGATCCGTGGCGGCCTGCTGCGGGTCAACGGTCAGCCGCTGCTCATTCGCGGTGCCAACCGCCATGAACACCACCCCGCCAGGGGCTATGCCATTGATCGCGCTACCATGGAGCGGGATCTGCTGCTGATGAAGCGGCACAACTTCAATGCGGTGCGCTGTTCCCACTATCCCAACCACCCCGATTTTTATCGCCTCTGCGATCGGCTCGGCCTCTATGTGGTGGATGAGGCGAATCTGGAGACCCACGGCATGACCCCGATGGGGCGGCTGGCGCGGGATCCCGCCTGGAGCAATGCCTTTCTGGAGCGGGCCACCCGCATGGTGGCGCGGGATTTCAACCACCCCTCCATCATCATCTGGTCGCTGGGCAACGAGTCGGGTTACGGCCCAGCTCACGATGCCATGTATGGCTGGATCAAGCGCAGCGACCCGAGCCGTCCGGTGCAGTACGAGGGGGGCGGAGCCGATACCCCGGCCACCGACATCATCTGCCCCATGTATGCCAGAACCCATCAGGATCAACCCTTCCCGGCGGTGCCCAAGTGGGCGCTGGCCAAGTGGATCGGCCTGCCCGGCGAGAGCCGGCCGCTGATCCTCTGCGAATATGCCCACGCCATGGGCAACAGCCTCGGGGGCTACGCCCACTACTGGCAGGCGTTTCGCGATCATCCACGCCTGCAAGGCGGGTTTGTCTGGGATTGGGTCGATCAGGGGCTCGACAAATACACAAGCGATGGCCGCCACTACTGGGGCTATGGCGGCGACTTTGGCGATCTGCAAAACGATCGCCAGTTTTGCTGCAACGGCCTGTTGTTCCCGGATCGCACCCCCCATCCCGCGCTGTTTGAGGCAAAGCGCGCCCAGCAGCCGTTCCGCTTCACTCTGCTCGGCCACACCCCGCTGCGAGTGCGGATCGAGAGCGAATACCTGTTCCGGGAAACCGATAACGAGCGGCTTTGCTGGCAGCTGTGCGAGAACGGCCATGTGCAGCAGCAGGGGGAGCTCTCCCTCACGCTGATGCCGCAAGGGGGGCTCGAGTTGACCCTGAGCGAGACGCTGCCCGCCTTTGCGGCAGGCTCACTGGCCTGGCTCGATCTGGCCATCGCTCAGCCACAGGCCACCCTCTGGTCGCAGGCGGATCACAAGGTCGCCCGTCAGCAGTTCACCCTGCCGACCCCTCTTTCCCTGCCAGCTCCCGCCGCTGCCGCCACCCTGACCGAGCAACCGGAGTGCTGGCTAGTCAGCGTGGCAAACAGTCAGTGGTGGCTCGACAAGCAGAGTGGCCGCATCACCAGTTGGCAAAAGTCGGGGCAGGAGCAGTTGCTGGCACCGATCATGGATCACTTCTACCGTGCGCCGCTGGACAACGATATCGGCACCAGCGAAGCGGATCACGCCGACCCCAACTCCTGGCTTGCCCGCTGGCAGGGTTGCGGCCTCGAGCAGTGGCAGCACCGCTGTTTGGGGATCACGGCCGCCGGAGGGGATATCCGGGTCAGCCACGGCTACTTCCACCACGATGAACTGCTGCTGGTGAGTCACTGGCATCACCGCTTTGCCGACGACGGCGCCATGAATCTGGAGATCGAGACCGAGCTGGCGCAGGCGTTGCCCTCGCTGCCGCGGATCGGTCTGCTGATCCATCTGGCCGAGGTGCCGGCGCGGGCCGAATGGCTGGGGCGCGGCCCGCACGAGAACTATCCGGATCGCCTGCTTGGCGCCGATTTCGGTCGCTGGAGCCTGCCGCTGGAGGCCATGCACACTCCTTATGTTTTCCCGAGCGACAACGGCTTGCGCTGCGATACCCGCCAGCTGCAATTGGGCAGCATGACGGTGAGCGGGGCGTTTCATTTCAGTGCCAGCCGCTTCAGCCAACAGCAGCTGGCGGCCGCCCGTCACCAGAGCGATCTGGTGGCTGAAGAGGGGTTGTGGGTCTGCCTCGATGGCGCCCACATGGGGGTGGGCGGAGATGACTCCTGGAGTCAGAGCGTGCGGCCTGAGTATCAGTTGCTTGAACGTTGTTACCGCTGGTTTTGCACCTTTCGTTGAACCGTTTTGACAACAGGCCGGTAACGACTGGCCCATTATGAAAAGGGGTTGATTGAGTCTCAACTCTTGTTTTTGTTTGTATGCATTTGAAAAATAAATAAAAAGACGCAGTGTAACAGAGTGTAATCGTTTTCATTTTGTCGTCACGATCACAGAAGAAATGACAACAAACTGATTACATTGATGGGCGATTGTTCAATTGCTCGCCACCCTACAACACAGATAGACACATCGGAGCACACATAATGAAAAAACTGACCACAGTTGCCGCCCTGCTGATGGGCATGATGGCTGGTGCCAATGCTCAGGCTGACACCCGCATCGGGGTAACTGTCTACAAATACGATGACAACTTCATGGCGGTCGTGCGCAAGGCGATCGAGAAGGAAGCGGCGGCCAACCCCGGGGTTGAGCTGCTGATGAACGACTCCCAGAACGACCAGTCCAAGCAGAACGACCAGATCGACGTGCTACTGGCCAAAGGGGTGAAGGCGCTGGCCATCAACCTGGTTGACCCGGCTGCGGCCCCTGTGGTGATCGAGAAAGCCCGCGGTGAAGATATCCCGGTGGTGTTCTACAACAAGGAGCCGAGTGCTACCGATCTGGCCAGCTATGACAAGGCCTACTACGTGGGCACCGACTCCAAGGAGTCAGGGATCATCCAGGGTCAGCTGATTGCCAAGCACTGGAAAGCCCATCCGGAGTGGGATCTGAACAAGGATGGCGTGATCCAGTTCGTGCTGCTCAAGGGCGAGCCGGGCCACCCGGATGCAGAAGCCCGTACCTCCTATGTCATCAAGACCCTGAATGATGGCGGCTTCAAGACGGAGCAACTGCACATGGATACCGGTATGTGGGATACCGCCATGGCCAAAGACAAGATGGATGCCTGGATCTCAGGCCCCAACGCCAACAAGATCGAAGTGGTCATCGCCAACAACGACGGTATGGCAATGGGCGCAGTCGAGTCACTGAAAGCCCAGGGCAAGAGCGCCATTCCTGTGTTCGGCGTCGATGCGCTGCCGGAAGCGCTGGCCATGGTCAAGAGCGGCGCCATGGCGGGGACCGTGCTGAATGACGCGGCCAACCAGGCCAAAGCCACCTTCGAGCTGACCAAGAACCTGGCTGAAGGCAAAGCGGCCGGTGAAGGCACCAACTGGAAGATCGACAACAAGGTGGTGCGCGTTGCCTACGTTGGTGTGGATAAAGACAACCTGTCCCAATTCGAGTAATTCCCCCCTCCAGGGCAAGGGCGATCCCCTTGCCCTTTTTTCAACCAGATGTGATGGCTGATATGACAACACAGCAACAATCAGAATGGCTGTTGGAGATGATTGACGTCAGTAAGAGCTTTCCCGGCGTCAAGGCACTCGATAATGTCAATTTACGGGTCCGTCCTCATTCTGTGCATGCGTTGATGGGCGAGAATGGTGCGGGAAAATCCACCCTGCTCAAGTGCCTGTTCGGCATTTACGAGAAGGATGAGGGCAAGATCTTCTTCAAGGGACAGGAGATCAACTTCAGCTCCTCCAAGCAGGCGCTGGAAAATGGCGTCTCCATGGTGCATCAGGAGCTCAACCTGGTGTTGCAGCGTACCGTGATGGACAACATGTGGCTCGGCCGCTACCCCACCAAGGGGTGGTTTATCGACCACGGCAAGATGTATGACGACACCAAGCGCATCTTCGACGAGCTCGACATCGACATCGACCCCAAGGTGAAGGTCGCGACCCTGTCGGTCTCCCAGATGCAGATGATCGAGATCGCCAAGGCGTTCTCCTACGATGCCAAGATCGTCATCATGGACGAGCCCACCTCCTCCCTGACCGAGAAAGAGGTGAACCACCTCTTCAAGATCATCAACAAGTTGAAGGATAAGGGGTGCGGCATCGTCTACATCTCTCACAAGATGGAGGAGATCTTCCAGCTCTGTGACGAGATCACCATATTGCGGGATGGCCAGTGGGTGGCAACCCGGCCGCTCAAGGGCATGACCATGGATCAGATCATCGGCATGATGGTCGGCCGTGAACTGACCCAGCGCTTCCCGGAAAAAACCAACCAGCCGCAAGAGGTGATCCTCGAGATCGAACACCTGACGGCGAAGAACCAGCCCTCCATCAAGGATGTGACCTTCAATCTGCACAAGGGGGAAATCCTCGGCATCGCCGGACTGGTGGGGGCCAAGCGCACCGACATCGTCGAGACCCTGTTCGGTATTCGTGATCGCAGTCAGGGCAGCATCAAGCTGCACGGCAAAGAGGTGGCCAACCACAACGCCCACGAAGCGATTCACAACGGCTTTGCGCTGGTGACGGAAGAGCGCCGCTCCACCGGTATCTACTCCCGGCTCGATATCGCCTTCAACTCCCTGATCGCCAACATGGACAGCTACAAAGGCTCCATGGGGCTGCTCAGTGACACCAAGATGAAGAGCGATACCCAGTGGGTGATCGACTCCATGCGGGTCAAGACGCCGACCCAGCAGACCCAGATCGGTTCTCTCTCCGGGGGCAACCAGCAGAAGGTGATCATCGGTCGCTGGCTGCTGACCCAGCCGGAGATCCTGATGCTCGACGAGCCCACCCGCGGCATCGACGTGGGGGCCAAGTTCGAGATCTATCAGCTGATCCTGGAGCTGGCGAAGAAGGAGAAGGGGATCATCATCATCTCGTCAGAGATGCCGGAATTGCTGGGGATCACTGACCGTATCATGGTGATGAGCAATGGCCGGGTCGCCGGGATCGTCAATACCAAAGAAACTGACCAGAGCGAGATACTGCGCCTGGCATCTCTGTACCTCTAGAGACAGGAAGACATTTATGGAGTCGGCTAAAAATTTCAATCTGATGCAGGCGCTCAAGGAAAACGCCATCTATCTGGTGCTGCTGGTGCTGCTCATGGTCATCGTGATCCAGGAGCCCTCCTTCCTGAGCCTCACCAACTTCAGCAACATCCTGACCCAGTCCTCGGTGCGGGTCATCATAGCGCTGGGGGTGGCGGGCATCATCATCACTCAGGGGACGGATCTCTCGGCCGGTCGTCAGGTCGGTCTGGCGGCGCTCATCGCGGCGACCATGCTGCAGGCGCTGACCAACGTCAACAAGGTGTTCCCCACTCTGGGGGAGGTGCCCATTCCGGTGGTGATCCTGCTGGTGTGTGCGGTAGGGGCGCTGATCGGTCTGGTCAACGGCCTCATCGTGGCTTACCTGAACGTCACCCCGTTCATTACCACCCTGGGCACCATGATCATCGTCTACGGCATCAACTCCCTCTACTTTGACTCGGTAGGGGCTTCGCCGGTGGCCGGGTTTGACCCCCGCTTCTCCAGCTTTGCCCAAGGGTTTATCCGGATAGGAGGATTCAAGCTCTCGTACTTGACCTTCTATGCGGCCATCGCCAGCGTCTTTGTCTGGGTGCTGTGGAACAAGACCCGCTTTGGCAAAAACATCTTCGCCATCGGTGGCAACCCCGAGGCGGCCAAGGTCTCCGGCGTCAACGTGGCAGTCAATCTGGTGATGATCTACGCGCTGGCAGGGGTCTTCTACGCCTTCGGCGGCATGCTGGAAGCGGGGCGGGTCGGCAGCGCCACCAACAACCTCGGCTTTATGTATGAGCTTGATGCCATCGCGGCCTGCGTGGTGGGTGGCGTGTCGTTTGCCGGCGGGGTAGGGACGGTCGCGGGTGTGATCACCGGCGTGCTTATCTTCACCCTGATCAACTACGGTTTGACCTATATCGGGGTTAGCCCTTACTGGCAGTTCATCATCAAGGGCGGCATCATCATTCTGGCGGTGGCGCTGGACTCCATGAAGTACGCCAAGAAGAAATAATGGCCGTGGCTCACCGTCAGGGTGAGCCACCCATTTTCCCCACCAATCGTCTCAATGGCACGCCCCGCAAGACTTCACCAGCCCCCCGCCGTTATTGATAAAAATCGCGACTCAAGTGACAAGAATACCCGCCGAGTTTATCTTCACCCACCTCGATGGTGACTATTACGCCGGTTGCCACTGGTTCGGTGGTCACTCAAGATTTGCCCCCTCCTGCATTGGCAGCTAACAGCAGTAGACTTGAGGCCGCCATTTAGGGGCGCCGTCATGGATGTGGTGGCGTTGATTTTTATTGCGATGTTTTTATGAATAATGACGACAGGAGCGCTTGTGAGTACGCAGATTAAATTTATTGCCGTCGATATGGATGGCACCTTATTAAATAGCCAGAAAGCGTTGCCAGTGGATTTTTTTGAAGTATTCGCCCTGCTGCAACAGCAGGGGGTACTGTTTGCGGCGGCTTCGGGTCGGCAATATCACAGCTTGCTGGATATTTTTTCACCAATCAAAGACCAGATGGTATTTATTGCTGAAAATGGTACTTATGTGGTCTATCAGGGTAACGAGTTGCATAGCAGCCTGATTGACCAGCAAGATGCCTATCAGATGATTACCGCAGTGCGTCAAATCACGGGCTCTCATCTGGTGTTGTGTGGCAAGCATACCGCCTATACCGAAACAACCTGTCAGACTGCCCTTGATGAAATAAACAACTATTATCACTCGCTGGTGCAAGTGGATGATTTATTGGCAATTGACGATGAATTTATCAAGGTCGCCGTGCTTAATTTCAATGGCGCCGAACAGCATGTTTACCCGGTGGTATTCCCGCATTTTGGCGAGAGCCATCAGGTGGTGGTGAGCGGCGAAATTTGGCTCGATTTTATGCACAAAGATGCCTCGAAAGGGGCGGCCATTAAAAAGCTGCAAACTGTTTTTGATTTCAACTACGAGCAGAGCATGAGCTTTGGTGATTTTTTTAATGATGTCGAAATGCTAAAAGAGACCTATCACAGTTATGCCATGGCCAATGCCCACCCTGAAATTAAAAAATTAGCTCGTTTTATCGCGCCCGGTAATGATGAACAAGGGGTTACCCAGATCATTCGGCAACGGGTGTTGCAAGCTGCACCATCCAGATAACAACAAAGCGGGCGCCCCTTTTTGGCGGCGAGCGACCAGATAGCAAAACAGGGCCATGCGGCCCTGTTTTTGTTTTCCGTCAGCTTGAATCAACCGGCTTTGCGGCGCAGATAGACTCCGGCTTCCATGTGGTGGGTCCAGGGGAACTGATCGAACAGGGCGAAACGGGCGATCTCGTGGGTTTCACCCAATACCGCCATGTTGGCCTGCAGGGTCTCGGGGTTGCAGGAGATGTAGAGGATATTGTCGTACTCCTGCACCAGCTTGACGGTGGCATCGTCGAGACCGGCGCGGGGCGGGTCAACGAAGATGGTGTTGCACTGGTAGCTTTGGAGATCGACCCCCTTGAGGCGGTTGAACTCCCGCTCGCCACGCATCGCCATGGTGAACTCCTCGGCTGACATGCGCAGGATAATCAGGTTGTCGATGCCATTGGCGGCGATGTTGAACTGGGCGGAGTCGACGCTCGGCTTGGCGATCTCGGTGGCCAATACTTTGCGGAAGTTCTGCGCCAGCGCGATGGAGAAGTTGCCGTTGCCGCAATAGAGCTCCAGCAGGTCCCCTTCGCTCCCCTTGGTCACAGCCAGCGCCCAGGCCAGCATCTGCTCATTGATGACGGCGTTGGGCTGGGTGAAGCTGTTCTCCACCTGCTTGTAGGTGAGCTGGCGACCCGCCACGTTGAGCTGCTCGATGACAAAGTCATCGCCCAGAGCGATTTTCTGTTTGTGAGCCCGGCCAATCAGCCGCAGATCAAACCCTTGGGCGCGCAGGTCGGCTTGCAGGGTGTCGGCGACCTGCTGCCACTCGGCCTCCAGCTTGCGGTGATAGAGCAGGCTGACGATGAGCTGGCCGGATTGGGTCGACAGGTAGTCGATCTGGAACAGCTTGCGGCGCAGCACCGGATGGGGGCGCAGCCCCTCCAGCAGTACCGGCATCAGCTGATTGATCAGGCGGCTGGCGGTCGGGAAGTGCTCAACCCGAATAATCTCTTTGGTTGCCGGGGCATACATGCAGTGGAAGAGATCATCCCCCTCATGCCAGATGCGAAATTCGGCCCGCATCCGGTAGTACTCTGCCGGTGAGGCATGAACCTCCAGCGCCGGGAGGGTGAATCCGGCAAACAGATCGGTGAGGCGAGCGCTCTTTTCGTCGAGCTGGGCCTGATAGTCGGCAGGGGTTCTTGGCGCCACAGAATCTGCGTCAGCCCGTTGGGATTGGGTCATGATATACCTCACGTGCACACCGGCCAGGCCGGATCGAAATCGGGGGAAGGCAACAGGCCACCCAAAGGGTGTGGATTTTAAAAGGCCGCAGTAGATTGTCCAGTATTTTGTGGTCAAGAAGTGTTCAGTCAGGCCGATAGTAGATCTACAAGCATGGTGGGAGGACACATTATGCAGATCGAAGGCATGGGCGCAGCCCAACCCAAGGGAGTGGGTGTCTCTCCCAAATCGCCGCAACAGGCGGAGTCGAAACAGGTCAAGAGCGAGGAGGAGGTCTCTTTACACAAGCCGCCAAAATGGGCGCAGGTGCTTATCCAGCAGGCGCTGCAGTTCTCGCTGGAGATCAATGGCCAGGGTTATAAAGCGCCCAAGGTACAGGAGCCGGAGGTGATCACGCCGGAGACCCTGTTCGACTTCCAGTCGGTGGCGGACAACGTGCTGCAGTTTGTCACTGGCCGACTTGGCGCTGCGCGAGCCGATGGCAAATCCGATGAGGATCTGACCGGCATGATGGAGCAGGCGCGCAAAGGGGTGGACAAGGGGTTCGGTGATGCCCGCAAGCAGCTCGGCGACTGGGCAACCGACAATGAGGATATCAAGACTGGTATCGATCAGAGCTACAAGCTGATCCAGAAGGGGCTCGACGAGTTCGAGAAGGAGTTCTTCGGCAAGGTCTCCCCCACCGACATGGGGGCGGCCGAGATGGCCAGCCGCCAGCAGGGCTATCTGGAGATCCAGACCAAGGATGGGGACAAGGTGGTGCTGCGCTTCAACGACAGCTGGCAGAGCAAGTCCCAGAGCAGTGAGAGTGGCAGCCAGTTCAGCCTCAAGTCGAGCCAAAGCTTCAGCTTCTCGCTGGAGGGGGATCTCAGCAGCGATGAGATGGAGTCCATCGGCAAGCTGGTCAAGGGGATCGACGAGCTGGCGGGGAATTTCTTCTCCGGCAACTTCGAGGATCTGCTGGATAAGGCGAGCGAGCTGAAACTGGATGACAGCCAGCTGGCTTCTTATTCCCTCAAGCTCAAGCAGAGCGTCAAGCTGAGCCAGACCTATCAGGGGGCGCACTCCCTGCAGGATCTGATCAAGCCGTTTGCCGACTACCTGCCCAAGCTGGATCAGGTGCAGAAACAGGCGGATACCCTGCTGCCAGCATCCCAGCAACAGGCGCTGACCCCGGCCGTGCTGGCTGCGAGAGGGGAAGAGGACCCGCTGCAGGTCGATCGCTTCACCAGCTTCAACCAGCGGATGCTGGAGGCGCTGCGGATGATCAGCCAGTTCCAGCCATCAACAGAGCCCGCCAGTAAGAACGCCTGAGCCACAGCGCGTAACGCAAGTAATGACCTGCCGTTTGCCAGCCCTTCCTGGGGCTGGCAAACTGGCCTTTTCTCCAATCCGGTTGCCCCATGAACCCCAAGAAGCCAAGAGACAAGCGCGAGCTTTGCTACCCCTTTATCTTCGAAACCTCGCTCAAATGTGATTTTGAAATCGCCACCGACGAACTCTGCTGTCAGGTCGGGGCTGTGCTGTCACACCTTGCACCGGATGCTGACACCGAGCCCATGCTGGCGGATCTCGCGGTGTTGCAGCGGCTTATCTACAACCTCAACGGCTCGGTGCGCGGTAAGTTGGGGATCTTCGACGCAGACCTTGAGTGGCTCAAGGCTCGTTACGACCATTACAACGAGGCAAGTCGGGGGAGCGTCACCGGTTTCGTGCTGCCACAGGGGCCCCAGCCCATTCCCACCCTCCATCTGTGCCGCTGCGGCAGCAAGAAGGTGGTGCGGCTGCTGGTTAGGCTGGAAGAGAGCGAGGTGGCCTTCGATCCCATTCTCTATCGCTTCGCCAACCTGCTGGCCAACTTCTTCTTCGTGCTCACCGTCTACCTCAAGCAGCGCTGGCAGGTGCCGGAAGTGCCCTACGTCAGCATCAACTACTGATTGCGGCAGGCAAGGGGCCAGAGGCCATCGTGGATTGAGCGGAATAAAAAACCGGAGCCTTGGGCTCCGGTTTTGTTTTTCAGCGCGTCAGTCACCCACTCAGCTGGAGATCAACACCCTGGCCGAGTTGGCCGGGATGGTGAGCTGCACCTCGCCCTGCACCACTTCGAACTTGTCGCCGTTGAAGGCGTCGGTGAAGCGGCTGGCCGGGCTGGCGGTTTGCCACAGGGGCAGGCTGATGGTGCGTGGCTCGCTGGGGTGACGGTTGCAGGCAACCACCACCTGATCGCTTTGCAGGGTGCGGGCAAACACATAGCTGTGGGGCCCGGCATAGAGGGTCTGGATATCGCCACGGCGCAGGGAGGGGCGCTGGCGGCGGATCTGGATCAGGCGGCGGTAGTAATCGTGCAGCACATGATCCCAGTCTGTGGTATTCCACGGGAAGCAGCGGCGGCAGTCCGGGTCGTTGCCGCCGGAGAGCCCCACTTCGTCGCCGTAGTAGATGGAGGGTGTACCGATATAGGTGAGCAACAGCGTCGCCGCCAGCCGCATCCGCTGTTTGTCTTCTCCCAGCAGGTGGAGGAAGCGGGCGGTGTCGTGGCTGTCCAGCAGGTTGAACTGGGCCAGCTGGTTCTTGAACGGGATGTGAGCCCGCGCCAGCTTAAGCCAGCGGTCCAGCTCTTCGGCGCTGATCTTGATAGGGTGGTAGGCGATATCCTGCCCTGCCAGGAAGGCGCGGATCGGGTGGGCGAAGCCATAGTAGTTCATGGCACCGTCCTCCTGATCCCCTTGCAGCCACTGGCTCGCCTCGAAGAAATGTTCGCCGAGCACGTAGGCGTCCGGGTTCTCCTGCTTCACCGCACCGCGAATGGCGCGCACATGGCTGCGGTTGCCCTCGGCGGTGCCGCGCTCCCCCAGCATGTGGATGACGTCAAAGCGCCAGCCGTCGATATGGTAGGGCGGCCGCATCCAGTAGCGCAGAATGGCGTCATCAGCTCGATAGATGGCGTCCTGCACCTGTTCGCTGGCAAAGTCGAGTTTGGGCAGGCTGCGAATACCCTTCCAGCTGACGTAATCCCCTTCGCTGTCAAAGGTGTAGAAGCTGCGCCACGGGGAATCCGGGTTGCTGTTGGCCCCTAGCGGCGGGCAGAACCAGGGATGCTCGGTCGAGGTGTGGTTGACCACCGCATCGAGAATGATCTTCATGCCGCGCTGATGCAGGTTGCGGGTCAGCTCGGCGAACTGCTCGTTGCTGCCGAGGTGAGTATCGACCTTGAAGTAGTCCTGAGTGTCGTACTTGTGGTTGCTCGGCGAATCGAAGATGGGGTTGAGGTAGAGCGCCGTCACCCCGAGGGATTGCAGATAGTGCAGCTTGGCATCAATGCCAGCCAGATCGCCACCATAGAATTCGCAGGCGCCGTGCCCCTCTTCGTGGCGGCTGACCGGCTCCCCCCACCCTTTGCTGACCACCGCCTTGCCGCGGTACTCATATTCGTGATGCTTGACGCTCAGCGACGGGTCGCCATTGCAGAAGCGGTCGGGGAAGATTTGGTAGAACACCTGATCCTGCACCCAGGCCGGTGGCTGGTGCAGGCTGTTGAAGCGAAAATGCTGCTCCCGTGGCGGCATGGCGGGGCTGACGCCGGCGCCGTGCAACCACCACTGCCCTTCGTCGGTGAGGCACTTGAAGCTGTAGAGGTGGGTATCCTGCCCCTTGGCCAGTGGCAGCTCGACCTGCCACACCTGCAGCCGGTCGCGGGTCGAGACCGCTGTCATCGGGATCAGGTACTCCTCGTTGTCCGGCTCATGGCGTAGCCACACCTGGCGGATCGGGGCGTCCAGTTCGCTAAAGAGGGTGAGTTGCAGTGCGTCGGCGCTCTCTTTGAACCAGGGCGCCACCTGGGGATGAAACAGAAACGGATGGGTCATGATGCTTATTGAGTCAGAAGATCGGCGAGGGCATTACCCTGTTCGTGAAGCGTTTCGAGCTGGCCTGCCAGTGACTTGGGATCCAGTCCCAACTGGTCGGCGAGCGGTTTGGGGAAGCGGGCAATGATGGCCTGGGCAGGCACCCCGGCATTCCAGGCGAAGGAGATAAACACGGCGAGGCGGATCAGCACCGCCTCCTTGCTGACCGGATCGTGGGAGAGCGGGTCAAGCTGCTGGGAAATGGCATCAACAAAGGCCTCGGAGAGGTTCCAGCGTCGCGCCAGTTCGGCGCCAAGCTGGGAATAGTCGTAGCCGAGCATCTCCCGCTGGGCCTCCACCCGGCTACTGCCGTTCTGGATCGACATATTGATCAGTTCTGCCTCTTCCGGCAGGGTGCTCTGGATTAGCAGCTCGCCGATGTTGTGGATCAGAGCGCAGGTAAAGGCCGTCTCGGGATCCAGTGCCTTGGTCTCTTGCGCCAGGGTCTTGGCAATGGTGGCGACCTGAAAGGTCTCGGTCCAGAACTTGTTCTTGTTGAAGCTGGGAGGGGCTTTGAAGCTGCCGATGATGCCGGAGGCAACCACCACCGAGCGCAACCGGTTGAAGCCAAGCCGGATCACCGCCTGTTCGATGGAGGTCACTTCGTTGCCCCGGCGCAGGGCAGCCGAGTTGGCCATCCGCAGCACCTTGACGCTGATCACCTGATCCATGGCGATTTTGGCCGCAATCTCGTCGATGCGGGCATTTTCATCATTGAAGCTCTGCATCAATTCATGCAGTAGCTGGGGAATGGTGGGGAGTTGTTTGATCTTGTCAAACAGGCGATCCATCGACATGGCTGAGGCAGCCTCCATTGCGAACTCTGCCTCATAGTGTGCCACAGCCGGACAACATGTTCCTGTTTGTGATGCGGCTTTGTGATGGGGATTGTGGGCGCTAGAGCACCCAGTCGCGCAAGGTGTATTCCAAACGGTGCTGTTTGCCCTGCAGGATCAGGGTCTGGCTGGAGCCGCTAACGGTGGCGCCCTCGGTAAGCGTGGTCAGCACTGCCTGCTCTATGGTATTCAGCGGCGGCATGCAGGCCATCTCGGTGCTGCCCATGCTGGTGACCCACAGCCGGTCATTTTTCAGATGGCCCTGACCGAAGTAGCGATTGCAACCGGCGATGCCGTTGACGGTGAAGTGTTCACCTATCTCGAAATCGGGGGGATTGTCGCGCAAGGCGGCGACCGGTTCGCCATCCAGCTTGCTCAGTACCCAGTGGTGATGTTGCAGATCCTGCCGGATAAAGGCGGTTGAACTGCAGCCTGCGAGCAGCAGCAGGGAGAGCAGCAGGGATAGCAATCTGGGCATGAGGGGGCTCCGGTTGGTGGAGTGCCCAGAATACCCTGTTTACTGGCTGTGGCGCAGGGGGCGAGAGGGGATGCCCGACTGCTTCTGTCGTCCCTTGTCCTGTACCACTGTCGCGAAATGGCAACACCCGGGTGGATGTTGCCATCGGTTTGCTTATTGTGCGAACAACCGCTCGGCACAACGGGCGAGGCCAGCGGCAATGGAACCGAAGTCATCACTCCCCTCGAGCGGGGAGTGATGGAGCTGCTTGCTGTCTCTCAGGGATCAGTTGGCGAACAACCGCTCGACATAACGGGCAGGACCCGAAGCGACCGAACCGAAGTCATCACTCCCCTCGAGCGGGGAGTGATGGAGCTGCTTGCGGTATCTCAGGGATCAGTTGGCGAACAACCGCTCGGCATAACGGGCAAGACCCGAAGCAACCGAACCGAAGTCATCACCACCCTCGAGCGGGATAGCCGGGAGCTTCTGGCGGATAAAGCTGGCGATCAGCGGCGAGCGGGCGCTACCGCCGGTGACGAAGATGCGATCCGGTTGCACACCGGCATTGGCAATGGCTTCATCCATCAGCTCGCCAATTTTCTCCAGCAACAGGGCAGAGGCGTTGGCCAGTTGCTCGCGGGTCAGCTCCGCTTCCAGTCCTTTTTCCAGCTCGGCCAGCGACTGGCGATTCAGCGGCTGCTCCGAGAGGGCGATCTTGCCCTGCTCGGCGCGCCATACCAGCTGGTGGCTGAGCTTGTGGGCCCGCAGGTTGGCCAAGCGCTTTAGCTTGCTGCCGGGCTGGCTGTCGAGCTGCAGATCCTGCAACTGGCGAGCGGTGTCGAGGCTGTAGAAACGGCTCTGGGCGCTGACATCGTTGATGGCGGCGGCGTCCCAGAACAGCGGGTGGGGCAGCGGCTTGCCGGTCTTGAGGGTCTCGTGCATGCCGAGCAGCGGCATCATCCCTTCCACCGTCAGGCGGATGTCGAAGTCGTTGCCGCCGATCCGCTGGCCGCTGTGGCCGAGCAGGTCGCCGCTGCGATCCAGCTGATCGCGGTAGCTGGGGCCCATTCGCAGCATGGAGCAGTCGGTGGTACCGCCGCCGATATCCACCACCAGCACCACGGCGTCTTCGCTGAGGCGCGCCTCGAATTCAAAACCGGCAGCCACCGGCTCATAGAGGAACTCCACCTGCTCGAAACCGGCCAGACGGGCTGCTTCGGTCAGGATGGCGATGGCTTGGCTGTTGCTCTCTTCCCCTGCCAGACCCTGGAAGTTGACCGGACGGCCAATCACCGCCTGGCGGATCGGGGCACCCAGCTGCTGCTCCGCCTGCTGGCGGACGTGGAGCATCATGGCGCAGACGATGTCTTCAAACAGGGCGATCTGGGGGGCCTTGAGGCCATAGGCACCGAGGAAGGATTTCGGCGATTTGATGTAGTAGCCGTCATCCGGCTCTTCCAGATAGCGCTCCAGCGCAGCGCCACCAAAGCAGAGCTCGTCGATCAGCCCCTCTTCACGCATCTGGCGACGAACCATCTGGGCGCGGGTGACCACGGGGCCACGCAGCTTGAGGTACTCCGCCTGCTGAGCGGGTGCCAGCCCTTCGGCCAGCAGACCGGCGATAGCATCCCGGTGGGGGGCATGCAGGGTGGAGGGGAGGTAGCGGGATGCACCGAGATTGAGCAGCCTGGGGCTACCTTGTTCCATCACGGCCACGGCACAGTTGGAGGTGCCGTAATCAAATCCGATAAACATGGGCGCCAGACTCCTGAATAAAAAAGGGGGGCTAGCCTACCCGAAGGCGCCGGGTCTCACAACCCGGCACCCGGGATATTGAGGGAGCAGGGGAAAATACACAGGGGGGGGAGTATGTCGGTGTGGAAAACAGAGGGAATGGCTCCCTCTGTCGTTCATGGCTACGGGGGCGAGAGGATTACTCCACTTCGTTGTCGGAGTGGCCCTGGCTTTCGATGGCGCGGATATTGCCGAGGGTGGTATCGGCGATGGCGTGCAGCGCCTCGCGAGTCAGGAACGCCTGATGACCGGTGAACAGCACGTTGTGGCAGGCCGACAGACGGCGGAACACGTCATCGGTGATCACCTCGTTGGACTTGTCGGCGAAGAACAGATCTTCCTCCTCCTCGTAGACATCCAGCCCCAGCGCGCCGATGCGGGAAGTCTTGAGTGCCTCGATGGCGGCGTTGGAGTCGAGCAGGCCGCCACGGCTGGTGTTGATGATCATCACCCCGTCCTTCATCTTGGCGAACGCCTCCTTGTTCAGCAGATGGTAATTCTCACTGAACAGCGGGCAGTGCAGGCTGATGACATCGGATTGACGGAACAGGGTATCGAGATCCACATACTCGGCCCCCAGCTCGATGGCCGCCTGATTGGGGTAGGGGTCGCTCACCAGCAGGCGCATGCCAAAGCCCTTGAGAATGCGCAGGGTAGCGATGCCGATCTTGCCGGTACCGATAATGCCGGCGGTGCGGCCGAACATGTTGAATCCGACCAGCCCCTCCAGCGAGAAGTTGGCATCGCGGGTGCGTTGATAAGCCTTATGGATGCGGCGGTTGAGGGTCATCATCAGACCGACCGCGTGCTCGGCCACCGCTTCGGGGGAGTAGGCGGGCACCCGCACCACTTTCAGCCCCAGCTCCTTGGCGGCGGCCAGATCCACGTTGTTGTAACCGGCGCAGCGCAGGGCGATGACCTTGGTGCCGTTGGCGGCCAGTTCGGTCAATACCTCGCGGTCTGCATCGTCATTGACGAACAGGCACACCACCGGGAAGCCGTGAGCCAGTCGGGCCGTTTTGGCCTCCAGCCGCACATCGAAAAACTCCAGATCGAAGCCGTACTGGCTGTTGGCCTGATTGAAATGCTCTTTGTCATAGCTCTTGGTACTGAATACGGCGACCTTCATGGTGTGTGCTCCGCAGCGTGTGTGTCGTTAAATTACAACAAAATGGATCAGCTATCACCGGACAAACCGGCAGGTCATTGTCCCCACGGCATGATGGGGACCGCGCTGACTGCACTCTTGTACGAACCATCCACCAGTTTGGTGCTGTAAGTCAGGTAAACCAGTGCATTGCGTTTTTTGTCGTAAAAACGCACCACTTTCTGCTCCTTGAACACCAGCGAGGTGCTGACGTCGAACACCTCTTCCCCCGCTTTCAACTTCTCGGGCAGGGTGATGGGGCCAATCTGGTGGCACGACAGGGAGGCGTGGGAGGGATCTTCCGCCAGCCCCAGTCCGCCTTTTACGCCACCGGTCTTGGGGCGCGCCAGATAGCAGGCGACCCCGTCGATACGCGGGTCATCAAAGGCTTCTACCAAAATTTTGTGGTTGGGGCCTAACAGCTTGAAAGAGGTGCTCACCTCACCGATGGGGTCAGCCTTGTCAGCTATGGCGGGCATCGCCAGTAAACAGCTCGCCAGCAGCAGCGACCCTTGTAATCTGTTCATGTTGTTCCTCGCCAGCAGGTTGCGGGCCTCAGTAACGAGTTGCATGGGCGTGATAATCATCATCCTGCGCCATCACTGAGGTGGATAGTCCCAATATTGGGCCGGAATGCTTTTTAGCAATGGGGTCATGTCCGGATTGGGCAGTGCTATGGTGACCCGTTGGTCGAGGTTGGCGCTGGCCAGTGCTTCGCGGATCTTCGGATTTTCATGGAAGAACTGCATAAAGCTGCCATCGGCGTAGGCCCGCTCCAACCCGGTCTGGATCGCCTTGGCCAGCTTTGGGTATTCGGGGCTGACGAAGAAGA
Organism: Aeromonas sp. EERV15; assembly: GCF_900079845.1. Lineage (NCBI taxonomy): Bacteria > Pseudomonadati > Pseudomonadota > Gammaproteobacteria > Aeromonadales > Aeromonadaceae > Aeromonas > Aeromonas sp. EERV15. Next base: position 80,293 of record NZ_FKKY02000010.1, read on the forward strand.
ACTGGGCAAAGGGGTAGCGGATCAGCAGGTGCTGATCAATGGCGAGGTTGGGATACTGCGCCACCAGTTCGCTGCGCTCGGCGTAAATCTCCACCAGCGAGCGCGGGAAGAAGTCGAGCTTGTCGCCGTCGTTGATCAGCCGAAACAGATTGCTGTAACGGCCGGCGTAGGTGGGAATGCCGGCATTTTCCAGAATTTTGTTATCGGCCCAGCCCACCCCTTGCCCCGCCTTTAGCTGCTTGAGGTCGGCCAGGGTATTGATCTGGTTGAACTTCTCTTGCGCATCGGCGTGGATGAACGACAACCGCAATCCTTCCAGGCCGCGAAACAGCGGAATGGGGACGGCAATCAGGGAGGATTCGAGTGCGCTGGAGGTACCCATCCAGAAGACGTTGATGGTCTTGCCCTTGCTCAGCTGCTGCTGGAGGGTGAACTGGTTGAGATCGAGGTCGACAGGCTGGATGCGAAAGGGTTGCCCGGCACGGGTCAGCGCCAGTTCCAGCAGTTTGAGCTGGTACTCTTGATCGAGATTGTTGATGGGACGGCTGGGGACTTTCACCGTCAAAACCTGTGCTTGTGCCAGCAGCGGCAGACACAAACACAGTTTGATGAGCCATTTCACGCGCAGTTCTCCTGTCGATTCCGGGACGTGCCCGGAGTCTAACAGAACTTGCCACTATCTTGCTGACGAGGGTTCGCCAGAGACCAGTGACAGTGCCTGGCGGGATCAGGCGACGCGACGGAACACGTGGGTATCGTTAAATTCCTTGGTGCTCTGGCATTCGACACAGAAACGGGATTCCGGACGGGCATGCAGCCGCTTGAGGGAGATCTCGTCACCGCAAGATTCGCAGTAACCGAAGTCCCCTTCGTTCATACGCTTTAACGCGCCCCGTAACTTGCGCAGGTGCAGCTTGTCGTGCTCGATGCGGTTCAGCTCCAGACGGCGGGCTTCCTCGATACTGGCACGGTCAATTTCATCAGCCATCTCGTTGGTGTCGGTGGCGATGGCCTGGCTAGCCTGAGAGCTGAGGCGTTCTTCGAGCTCGACGATCTGTCGCTCGATCTGCCCCTTGTAAAAGGCCAGTTGGTCTTCAGTCATGAAATCACACATACGATTAACTACCAGTCAGTTTGCTAACCCAATAATCCCTGTTTATGGGGGCTGTCTGCCTACAGACCAAGCCCTTGTATCCCGATTTGCACCTGTTTAATGCAAGAGAGTGCAAATCAGGGCGGGCCTTGTACCAAAAAAATGCAGCCAAGCAAAGCAAATAGCATAAGGATTGTGCGCCCTTGCAAAAAAATGGCCCATTCTGGCGGGGAATTGAGCAGGTTTTGCCATCCGGCACCCCGGGTGTTGGCATCCGCTTTGCAGTTAATGGAGTGGTGGTTTAACACCTGCTCGGTCGGACAGTATGTGTTTAGTATTTGGTGCCGACTTGGTCATTATATGCGCCGTTATTTATAGTTTTTTAAACACGCCCGCTTGACATTGCCCTTGATGGCGGGCTTTTATGGTGATGTTGATTACAATTTTATAACAAGGGTGTTCCATATATTAGACACCCTTGCCAATGGCAACCGTAAAGTCGGGGTTTAACATGGACAGTATCAAAGGCTGGATGGAGAGCAATCGCATCACGGAAGTGGAGTGCCTGTTCCCGGATTTCACCGGCAATGCCCGGGGCAAGATCATCCCAGCCAACAAGTTTTTGCGTGAGGGGGGCATGCGGCTGCCCGAGGTGATTTTCACCCAGACGGTGACCGGCGAATATCCGGATGATGACAGCATGATCGACCCGCTGGAGCGGGACATGCAGCTCTATCCTGACCCCAACACCATCCGTTTTGTCCCCTGGGCGCTGGAGCCCACTGCGCAGGTTATCCACGACTGTTTTGACATCAACGGCAAGCTGATCGACATAGCGCCACGCTCAGTGCTGCGTCGGGTTCTGTCATTTTACGAGAAGCAGGGCTGGAAGCCGGTGGTGGCCCCCGAGCTGGAATTCTATCTGGTCAAGCGCAACGAAGACCCCGATTATCCATTGGTGCCACCGATCGGTCGCAACGGCCGCCCGGAGACCGCCCGCCAGTCGTTCAGTATCGATGCGGTCAACGAGTTCGACCCGATTTTTGAAGATATGTATGACTACTGCGAGGCGCAGGAGCTGGAGGTTGACACCCTGATCCACGAGTCGGGTGCTGCCCAGATGGAGATCAACTTCCTGCATGGTGATGCCATCGATCTGGCGGATCAGGTATTCCTGTTCAAGCGCACCATGCGTGAAGCGGCCCACAAGCACGGTATCTATGCCACCTTCATGGCCAAGCCGATGAGCGATGAGCCGGGCTCCGCCATGCACATCCACCAGAGCCTGGAAGATGCGAATGGTCGCAACCTGTTTGGTACCGAGGAAGGGGGCAATTCGGCGATGTTCATGCACTTTATCGCCGGTCTGCAGAAATACACGCCGGCGGTGACCGCGCTGCTGGCCCCCAACGTCAACTCTTACCGCCGCCTGACTTTCGGTGAGAGCGCGCCGCGCAACGTCCAGTGGGGCGTAGAGAACCGTACCTGCGGCCTGCGGGTGCCCTTCTCCGATCCGAGCGCCCGTCGGGTAGAGAACCGCTTTGCCGGTGCCGATGCCAACCCCTATCTGGCGCTAGCCGCCACTCTGGCCTGTGGCTACCTCGGCATGATGGAGAAGCTGGAGCCGCTGCCGGAGATGAAGTCGAGCGCTTACGAGCTGCCCTATAGCCTGCCCCGTTCGCTGGAGGAGGCGCTCAGTCATCTCGAGCAGTGCGAGCCCATCAAGGAGATGCTGGGTGAGCGCTTTATCCGTGCCTTCGTTGCGGTAAAACGCAAAGAGTATGAAACCTACTTCGGGGTGATCAGTCGCTGGGAGCGGGAGTTCCTGCTGCTCAACGTCTGACCCCGGGGGCGGCCAGCCCCTGTAACGGGGAGGCCAGAGTCGGCCTCTCCGGTCCCTGTATCCAAGACACCGGAAACGAGCCAGGTGGCGATATGCCACCTGTGAGTGGCAGTGGCTGCGAACGTGCCAGCCCGCCTGACTATTTGACGCCAGAATCCTGCTAAATCGAAGGCGCAGGGGAGCAACGAATGCAGCTGACACCCGTGAGTGGCAGTGACTGCGGATATGCCAGCCCTCCTGATGAATTGACAAAATAATCCTGCTAAATCGAAGGAACCGAGGAGCAATACATGCAGCAGACAACCCGTGAGTGGCAACAGCTGGATGCCAGCCACCACCTGCACCCCTTTACCGACTTTCAGGCCCTGAACAAGAAGGGCTCGCGCATCATCACCAAAGCCAGCGGCGTCTATCTCGAAGATTCCGACGGTCACCGCATTCTCGATGGCATGGCGGGCCTGTGGTGCGTCAACATGGGCTATGGCCGACAAGAGCTGGTGGATGCAGCCACTCGTCAGATGCAGCAGTTGCCCTACTACAACCTGTTCTTCCAGACCGCTCACCCGCCAGTGATCGAGCTGGCGACCCTGCTGGCCGAGGTGACCCCAGCTCATCTCAACCGTGTTTTCTTTACCGGCTCCGGCTCCGAGTGCAACGACACCGTGCTACGGATGGTGCGTCACTACTGGGCCAGCAAGGGGCAGCCAGAGAAGCAGGTGATCATCAGCCGCCACAACGCCTACCACGGCTCCACCGTGGCCGGTGCCAGTCTCGGTGGCATGAAGGGGATGCATGCCCAGGGTGGCCTGCCCATTCCCGGCATAGTGCACATCGACCAGCCCTATCACTTCGGTGAGGGGCAGGGGATGAGTGCCCACGAGTTCGGGTTGGAGCGGGCCCGTCAGCTGGAGCAGAAAATTCTGGAGCTGGGGGTGGACAAGGTGGCCGCCTTTATCGGTGAGCCGATCCAGGGAGCGGGCGGCGTCATCATTCCGCCTGACAGCTACTGGCCGGAGATCCAGCGCATCTGCGATCAGTACGGCATTCTGCTGATCGCCGACGAGGTGATCTGCGGTTTTGGCCGTACCGGCCACTGGTTTGCCAGCGAAGGGTTTGGCATCAAGCCGGATCTGATGTGCCTGGCCAAGGGGATCACCTCCGGTTATCTGCCGCTCGGCGCTGTGATGGTGAGTGACCGGGTTGCCAAGGGGCTGGTGGAGGAGGGGGGCGAGTTCAATCACGGCTTCACCTACTCGGGCCATCCGGTCTCCTGCGCCGTGGCGGTGGCCAATATCCAGCTTATGCAGAAAGAAAGCATAGTTAAGCGAGTGCATGATACCATCGGCCCCTATTTGCAGCGCCGCTGGGCGGAGCTGGCCGATCATCCGCTGGTGGGGGAAACCCGTGGCCGCGGGCTGGTGGCCGCGCTGGAAATAGTGCAGGACAAGCAGACCAACCGGCGTTTCCCGGCTCAGGCAAATGCGGGGATGACTTGCCGGGAGTTCTGCTTTAACAATGGCTTGGTGATGAGGGCGGTAGGCGATACCATGATCATATCGCCCCCCTTGGTGATCACCGAGGAACAGGTTGATGAATTGGTCGATCTGGCCAGGCGCAGTCTGGATCTGACAGCCGCAAAGCTGAAAGGTTGAGGTGGGTCGGGCAGGTTGGCATGCGCATACAATTTGCTTAGGAGACAAGGATGATGTCTTTCAAAACAGGAGTGATCGCTGCCTCTGTGGCTCTGGTCATGGCAAGTACCGGAGCAATGGCTGAAGAGAAGGTGCTGCACGTCTATAACTGGAGCGACTATATCGCGCCGGATACCCTGGATAACTTCCAGAAGGAGACGGGCATCAAGGTGGTCTATGACGTGTTCGACAGCAACGAGGTGCTGGAAGCCAAGTTGCTGGCGGGCAGCTCGGGTTACGATATCGTGGTGCCGTCCAACCCCTTCCTGGCCAAGCAGATCAAGGCGGGCGTGTTCCAGAAACTGGACAAGTCCAAGCTCTCCAACTGGCAAAATATGGACCCCAATCTGCTCAAGGCGCTCGAGCCGAGCGATCCGGGTAACCAGTACTCCATCCCCTATCTGTGGGGTACCATCGGCTATGCCTACAACGCCGAGAAGGTGAAGGCCGTGCTGGGTGCCGATGCCCCGATCAACTCCTGGGATCTGGTGTTCAAGCCGGAGAACATGGCCAAGCTGAAAGAGTGCGGCGTCTCCTTCCTCGATTCACCGACCGAAATGCTGCCGGCTGCCCTGCAATATCTGGGTTTCAAGCCAGATAGCCAGAAACCGGACGAGTTAAAGCAAGCCGAGGCGCTGTTCCTCTCCATCCGCCCCTATACCGCCTATTTCCACTCCTCCAAGTACATTTCGGATCTGGCCAACGGCAACCTCTGCGTAGCGGTCGGTTACTCCGGTGACTTGCAGCAGTCCAAGGCGCGGGCGGCAGAGGCCAACAACGGCGTGACGCTGACCTACACCATTCCGAAAGAGGGGGCGGGCAGCTTCTTTGACATGATCGCCATTCCGGCGGATGCCAAGAACGCCGAGGCGGCCCACACCTTCATCAACTACCTGATGAAGCCGGAGGTCATCGCCAGTATCACCAACGTGGTGCAGTTCCCGAACGGCAACAAGGCGGCGACCCCGCTGGTGGATGAGGCGATCCGCACCGACCCGGGTATCTACCCCGATGCGGCGACCCTGCAGAAGATCTACACCTTCCCGGATCTGCCGGCCAAGGTGCAGCGGGTGATGACCCGTAGCTGGACCAAGATCAAGTCCGGCAAGTAAGTAACGAGTGACCCTCCCGGTCTGCGGTTCGGCCGGGAGGATAGTGATGCCATCCAACTGGATGGGCCGCGCGAATGGATGCGCAGACGGTTAACCACTGAACAGGAGAACTGACCCCGTGAACACAACCAAGTCGATAACCCTCGCGCTGACCATGGGATGGGTGAGTGCAGCTCAGGCGGAGCCTGTGTTGCACTTCTACAACTGGTCAGACTATATCGGCGAGACCACTCTCAGCGATTTCCAGCAGGCAACCGGGATCAAGACCGTTTATGACGTGTTTGACTCCAACGAGACCCTGGAAGGCAAGTTGCTGACGGGGCGGACCGGTTACGATTTGGTGGTGCCCTCCAACAATTTTCTGGCCAAGCAGATCCAGGCAGGAGCTTTCCAGAAGCTGGATAAATCCCTGCTGCCCAACATGGCCAACCTGGATCCCGTGCTGCTCAAACAGCTCGACAAGGTGGATCCGGGTCATCAGTACGCGGTGCCCTATCTGTGGGGGACCAACGGCATCGGCTACAACGTCGACAAAATCAAGGCGGTGCTGGGGGTCGACAAGATTGACTCCTGGGCCACTATCTTCGAACCGGAAAACATGGCGAAACTCTCTCGCTGCGGCGTCGCCTTTCTCGACTCTGCCGACGAGATGATCCCTGCCGCACTCAACTACCTCGGACTCGATCCCAACAGTCATGCGACGGGGGATATCAAGCAGGCCGAGGCGCTGCTGCTCAAGGTGCGGCCCTATGTGGCCTACTTCCACTCCTCCAAATACATCGGCGATCTTGCCAATGGCGACATCTGCGTGGCGGCCGGTTTTTCCGGTGACATCCTGCAAGCCGCAGCCCGCGCCGATGAAGCTGGCAAGGGAGTCAAGATCGCCTACAGCATTCCGAAAGAGGGGGGCAATCTGTGGTTCGACATGATGGCGATCCCGTCCGATGCCACCAATGTCAAAGAGGCGCACGCCCTCATCAACTACGTCCTCCAGCCAGAGGTGATCGCCAAGGTCAGCGACTATGTGGGCTACGCGAATCCCAATGCCCGGGCGGGCGAGTTCATGGCGGAGGCGGTGCGCAACGATGAGGGGGTGTATCCACCTCAGGCCGTGCTCGAGCGTCTCTATGTGCAGCAAGCACATCCTCGCTCGGTACAGCGTTTAATCACCCGGAGTTGGACCAAGATCAAGTCCGGTACCTAACCTTGGTGCCCGTTCGGGGGTGCCAAATCGCTTTTATGGATCGGCCACGAGGTCGGTATCACGTTGGAGAGTTTGGTAATGGCGATAGCCTCCAGTGCCTATAAGAAAGCCCTCGAGGGCAGTCAGCAGCGCAAAGAAGTGCTGGTGAAAATTGATCGGGTAAGCAAGCAGTTCGATGAAACGCTGGCGGTCGATAACGTATCCCTCAACATCCACAAGGGGGAGATCTTCGCCCTGCTCGGCGGTTCGGGCTCCGGTAAGTCGACCCTGCTGCGGATGCTGGCCGGTTTCGAGCGCCCGACCGAGGGGCGGCTGTTCCTCGACGGGGTCGACATCACCGACATGCCGCCTTACGAGCGTCCCATCAACATGATGTTTCAGTCCTACGCCCTGTTTCCCCATATGACGGTGGCGCAGAACATCGCCTTTGGTCTCAAGCAGGATGGTCTGCCCAGAGCCGAGATCGATGCCCGGGTGGAGGAGATGCTCAAGCTGGTGCAGATGACCCAATATGCCCGTCGCAAGCCGCATCAGCTCTCCGGTGGCCAACGCCAGCGGGTGGCGTTGGCCCGTTCGCTGGCCAAGCGTCCCAAGTTGCTGCTGCTCGATGAGCCGATGGGAGCACTCGACAAGAAGCTGCGCTCCAAGATGCAGCTGGAGCTGGTGGAGATCATCGAGCGGGTCGGCGTGACCTGCGTCATGGTGACCCACGATCAGGAAGAGGCGATGACCATGGCGGAGCGGATCGCCATCATGCACCTCGGTTGCATCGAGCAGATCGGCAGCCCGATGGATATCTACGAGACTCCGGCCAGTCGGCTGGTGTGCGAGTTTATCGGTAACGTCAACCTGTTCGACGGCCTGCTGGTCGAAGATGAGCAGGATCATGCCATCATCGCCTGCGCCGATCTGGATCAGCCCATCTATGTGGGCCACGGCATCAGCTCCCGCGCCGAGAACAAGAAGGTGACCTACGCCCTGCGGCCGGAAAAATTGCTGATGAGCCTGCAAAAGCCGGAGGAGATTGAGCACCCGGACTTCAACTGGACCAAGGGTGAAGTCTATGACATCGCCTATCTGGGCGGTCACTCGGTTTATCACATCAAGTTGCCTTCGGGCAAAATCGTTCAGGCTTTCATCGCCAATGCCGAACGCCACGGCAAGCGGCCAACCTGGGATGACCAGGTGTTCCTCTACTGGGAAGATGACAGCGGCGTGGTGCTGCAATCATGACGTTCGTGCAACGACTGAAGCGGGTTGGGGGGCGCCGGCTGGTGATCGGCATCCCCTTCTTCTGGCTGTTCCTCTTCTTCCTGCTGCCCTTCATCATTGTGGTGAAGATCAGTTTCGCCGAAGCGGATGTGGCGATCCCCCCTTACACCGACGTGGTGAGCTGGGCAGACAATCAGCTCACCATCCTGCTCAACATGGGCAACTATCTGTTGCTGCAGGAGGATGATCTCTACATCGCGGCCTATCTGGGCTCCCTCAAGATGGCCTTTATCAGCACCCTGCTCTGCCTGCTGATCGGCTATCCGATGGCCTACTCCATCGCGCGGGCCAACAAGGAGACCCAGACCGTGCTGCTGCTGCTGATCATGATGCCGACCTGGACCGCCATTCTGATCCGGGTTTATGCGTGGATGGGGATCCTCAGCAACAACGGTCTGCTCAACAGCTTCTTGCTGGGGATCGGGGTGATCGACGAGCCGCTGCAGATCCTCAACACCAACCTGGCGGTCTATATCGGCATCGTTTACTCCTACCTGCCCTTCATGGTGCTGCCGCTCTACGCCAATCTGGTCAAACACGATCAGAGCCTGCTGGAGGCTGCTTCCGATCTGGGGGCCCGCAACCTGACCCGGTTCTGGCAGATCACGGTGCCGCTCTCCAAAAACGGCATCATCGCCGGCTGCATGCTGGTGTTTATCCCGGTAGTGGGGGAGTTCGTTATCCCGGAAATGCTGGGCGGCCCGGAGACCCTGATGATCGGTAAGGTGCTGTGGCAGGAGTTCTTCAACAACCGCGACTGGCCGGTGGCGTCTGCGCTGGCGGTGGTGATGCTGGCGGTGCTGATCATTCCGATCATCCTGTTCAACCGTAATCAGGCCAAAGAGCTGGAGGGCAAGGCATGATGAGACGTTTCGGTTTTGCCAAATTGATGCTCTGGCTGGGGCTGCTGTTTATCTACCTGCCCATGGTCATCATGGTGATCTACTCCTTCAACGCCTCCAAGCTGGTGACGGTGTGGGGCGGTTGGTCGCTCAAGTGGTACTTCGGCCTGCTCGACAATAAGCAGCTGATTGGCTCGGTGTTCCGCTCGCTGGAGATCGCCTTCTACACCGCGATCGCCGCGGTGGCGCTGGGGACGGTGGCCGCCTTCGTACTGACCCGGATCCCCCATTTCCGTGGCCGTACCCTGTTCGGCGGTATGGTGACGGCGCCGCTGGTGATGCCCGAGGTGATCACCGGTCTGTCGCTGCTGCTGCTGTTCGTGGCGATGGCCCAGCTGGTGGGCTGGCCCGCCGAGCGGGGCATGCTGACCATCTGGATCGCGCACACCACCTTCTGTACCGCCTATGTGGCGATCGTGGTGTCGGCGCGGTTGCGGGAGCTGGATCTCTCCATCGAGGAGGCGGCGATGGATCTTGGCGCCAAGCCGTGGAAGGTGTTCTTCCTGATCACCATCCCGATGATCGCCCCCTCACTGGCGGCAGGCGGCATGATGTCGTTCGCCCTGTCGCTGGATGACCTGGTGCTGGCGAGCTTCGTCTCAGGCCCGGGCTCCACCACGCTGCCGATGGAGGTTTTCTCGGCGGTGCGGCTCGGGGTGAAACCGGAGATCAACGCGGTGGCCAGTCTGATCCTGCTTTCGGTATCGCTGTTTACCTTTGGTAGCTGGTATCTGATGGCCAGGTCGGAGAAGCGTCGTCGCGCCGAGATTGCCATGACTATCCAGATGCAGGCCGTGGTCTGACGGCATGATAAGATCCGCCTACTCTCGTCAACCTGGAGGATGAGTATGCGGATCTCCCTTTTTAGCGGTCGCGGCACCGAGCTGGTGCCCGGCCTCACCAGCGCCATTCACAAGCAACCGATCTCTGCGCCAGTTCGCTGTACCTTTGCCGGTCTGGAAGGGGATGAACAGTGTGACCAGCGCCACCACGGTGGTCCGGATCGGGCGCTCCACTACTATCCTGCCGATCACTATCTCTGGTGGCAGACTTGGCAAACCGCGCTGGGCTTACCTGCGCCATGTACCCCCTGGCAACCTGCCGCCTTTGGCGAGAATCTATCCTGCGTCGGGCTGACCGAGGTGCAAGCCTGCATTGGCGATGTCTATCGACTCGGTGAGGCGCTGATCCAGATCAGCCAGCCGAGATCCCCCTGCTTCAAGCTCAACCAGCGCTTTGGCTATGGCCAGATGTCCCAGGTGATGCAGCTAAATGGACGTTGTGGCTGGTTGCTGCGGGTGCTGGAGGAGGGCATGATCGCGCCTGACACGGCCATGGAGCTGCTAGACAGACCCTATCCCGAACTGACGGTGAAGCGCACGGCGGATATCCTGTTCAATCAGGTGCGCAACGAGACCGACCTGCTGATGTTGCTGGAGAATCCAGCCCTATCCCCCAACTGGCGCCAGCATGCAGCCGACTGGCTGGAGCATGGCACTGTGGCGGACTGGCAGCGTCGCTTGCTGGGGCCGGAGTCGATGCGGTTAGGTTGAGTCCTGGATGCCAGTATGTCACCGTCAGGATACAGCAGGGTAAACAGGCTGATCCGGCGCGTGATTGGTGAGCATCTGGTCGCTTTTTTCTGAGCTAAATGCAGAAAAGACTTGTGTCAGCACGGTCCTTTCGGTAAATTCCCGTCCCGCAGACATCGGTGTGTAGCGCAGCTTGGTAGCGCACTTCGTTCGGGACGAAGGGGTCGGAGGTTCGAATCCTCTCACACCGACCAAATTTGAAAAGGCCGCTCAATAGAGCGGCCTTTTTGCATCTGCTTTTTACCGTTTCCCCTGCTGACCTGCTGACCTGCTGACCTGCCGATAGCCCAAGACTCTACGAGCAATGATTGCCTGTTAGTGTTGTGGGTTCATGGCGCGGGGCGCCACACTTTGCCTATCCGCTATCCGCTATCCGCTATCCGCTATCCGCTATCCGCTATCCGCTATCCGCTATCCGCTATCCGCTATCCGTTTCAGATTGCGATGGCAACCCACTCTTTCTCGGTAGGGCGGGGTAGAGAAGCGGTAAGCCAGTGAGATATCGAAGGGATGGGTAAAGGTTGGGTATAAGCAGAGGGGGCTTATTGTGCATGGAGTTGTCGGTAGTGGGGCTGCTGCGGACATTAAAAGGGCCACCGCTCGGTGGCCCATCGGTGGAGTCTGATCCTGACTCCGGCACTCTAGATTGTGGCAATCTCGCTATGGGTCTTGTCTATGGTGCCCTCCTTGCGCGCCAGGCGCTTACTCAAATATGCCAGTGCTGATGCCGCAATGCCTTGAAACTGTGTTGAGGCAGCAAGGCCGCGTGCTTGGGGTACTCACTAATGAAATGTTCTATTCCCTCCATCAGTTGTGCACGTAATGAACTCATTGGCTCATGCCAGGCTTGCAGGCATAAATGGCCGGGGATCAACTGCTCCTGATAATCTTCCAGCAGTTGCTCTGGCCAGGGTTCAACGCCGGAATTGCGTTGCAGTAAATAGTGGGCGGCGGGTTCACGGGCATAAATGAATTGAATTTGGGCCATATCGCGTTGGCATAGCGTTTGACTGTTGATATGACAGGTCAAATATTTTCCCGTTTTCAGATCCAAAAAATGTCCGCGTTGCCGACAGGGGACGATGCGATACCAAGGCAGGGGTGAGGAGAGAGAATACCCCTCAAGCTCCTGTTCCAACCAGTGGCGACACTCGGGTGTCTGCACCTCGTTGAGCATGTACTCGAGCTGTGTCAACAAGGTTCTGGATGGTTTGATCGCCAGTTTCGCACTCATCGCCTGCAATCCTCCCTCTGCACACAATCCCGACTATGAGTATGGACCTTGTTCGGCCAGAGGGGGTAAGGAATCTAATGATTAAAAGTGGATTAGCAGCGTGGTTTTTATGCACTAACTTGGATCAACCCACCAGATAGGTGCCGGTACCAAAGGCGATGTGGGTGCCCTCTTCGTTGTGCAGCTCCATCCGGGCGACGGCGACCTTGCTGCCAGCCCGGATGATGTGGGCGGTGGCGATAAACTCGTTGCCACGCCCCGGGCGCAGGTAGTCAACTCGCAGATCTATGGTGCCCAGGCGGGCGAATCGCTCCTTGAGATAACTGGGAGAGAACTCCTCCAGCTCGTCGATGCAGGAGGCGGCGACTATCATGCCGCCCGCCACATCCAGCAGCGTGGCGGTGACGCCGCCGTGCAGGATGTTGTGGAAAGGGTTGCCGATCAGTTTGTCATCCATCTTGATGCGCAGTTCCACCTTGTCGAAGTCGTAGTGGGTCACCTGCATGCCAATCAGCTTGTTGAACGGCATCCGTTCTGCGAACAGATTGGCAATGCCACTGAGCGCCATCTTCTTGAGCATCTGTTTCATTCTCTGATCCCAATCCTTGTCATCAAAGCCGAGTAAAAACTCCAGCCAGTCTGCAACAGTTCCTTAACAGTCGCAATGGCAGGTTTATTGTGGGCGGCTGCTGCTTTAGAATGGCGACCCCAAAGGAGAGCCCATGACCGCGATTGCCGAAATCCTGCCAGATTCTCAGCCAGAGAGCCCGCTTGCCCTGCTGCAGGCGGTATTCGGCTACCAGCAATTTCGGCCGGGCCAGTTGGAGATCATCGAGCAGATAGTGGCGGGGCGTGATGCCATGGTGCTCAAGCCCACCGGTGGTGGCAAGTCACTCTGCTTCCAGATCCCGGCACTGCTGCGGCCCGGGCTCGGGGTGGTGGTCTCTCCGCTGATCTCCCTGATGAAGGATCAGGTCGATAGCCTGCGCGCCAACGGTGTGGCGGCGGTCTACATCAATTCGGCCCTGAGCCGCGAGGAGATGATCCAGAACTTCGCCGCCATGCGTCGCGGCGAGATCAAGCTGCTCTATGTTTCCCCTGAACGACTGTTGCAGCACGAGTTTATGGACCGGCTGGCCGAGCTGCCGCTCGGGCTGTTCGCCATCGACGAGGCCCACTGTGTCTCCCAGTGGGGCCACGATTTCCGGCCGGAGTATGCGGCGCTGGGGCGGCTCAAACAGTGGTTCCCGCAGGTGCCGGTGGTGGCGCTCACCGCGACTGCCGACGAGGCGACCCGCAGCGACATGCTGCACCGCCTCGAGCTGAACGATCCCTTCATCCACACCGCCAGCTTCGACAGACCCAACATCCGCTACAGCCTGGTGGAGAAGTTCAAGGCGGCCGAGCAGCTGTTGCGCTATGTGCAGAGCCAGAAGGGCAACTGCGGCATCGTCTACTGCTCCAGCCGCAACCGGGTGGAGGAGGTAGCCGAGCGGCTATCTCGTCACGGCTGCAAGGCGGCGCCCTATCATGCAGGGCTGCCGCTCGAGCAGCGCCAGCAGACCCAGGATGCCTTCCTCAAGGATGATGTCGAGATCGTGGTGGCGACGGTGGCGTTTGGCATGGGCATCGACAAGCCCAACGTGCGCTTTGTGGTGCACTACGACATTCCGAAGAATATCGAATCCTACTATCAGGAGACCGGTCGTGCCGGTCGTGATGGCACCCCCGCCGAGGCGCTGCTGCTCTACGATCCCGCCGATATCGGCCGGGTACGCCGCCTGCTCGACAACATCGAGAATCCCCAGCAGTTGCAGGTGGAGCAGTACAAGCTCAACGTGATGGCGGCCTTTGCCGAGGCGCAGACCTGCCGCCGTCAGGTGCTGCTCAACTATTTTGGCGAGTACAACGACAAGCCGTGCGGCAACTGCGATATCTGTCTCGATCCGCCCAAGAGCTATGACGGCACCGAAGATGCCCAGAAGGCGCTCTCCTGCGTCTGGCGGGTGGGGCAGAATTTCGGGGTGGGCTATGTGGTGGAGGTGCTGCGCGGTTCCCTCAACCAGCGCATCAAGGATCACGGCCACGACAAGCTGTCGACTTACGGCATCGGCAAGGATCAGAGCCACGAATACTGGATGAGCGTGATCCGCCAGTTGATCCACAAGGGGCTACTGACCCAGAACATCACCCGCAATCTGGTGCTGCAGCTGACCGAGGCGGCGCGTCCTGTGTTGCGCGGCGAGACCAAACTTGAGCTGGCGGTGCCCCGCCTGCAGCCTATCTCCAGCCGCAAGGAGAAGCGCAACGGCCTGCTCGACAATGCCAACTACGACAAACGGCTGTTCAAGGAGCTGCGCGGTCTGCGCAAGCAGATTGCCGAGGATGAAGAGGTGCCGCCCTACGTGGTATTCAACGATGCGACCCTGGTGGAGATGGCTCAACTGATGCCGATGACCGAAGACGAGATGCTGGCCATCAACGGCGTCGGTCACCGCAAGCTGGAACGCTTCGGCGAAGCCTTTATGGACCTTATCATCGACTACTGTCGGCGCTAGGGTCGATTAGGTAGCCTAATCGACCCCTGTAAGCGCGGCTCGGAAGAACTGAGGGTCAGACGCGAGGTTATTTCAGGCTGGCGTAGAAGGCCGCCAGATTGTCGATATCCGCATCGGTGAGCGGCGCCATGAAGGGGTCCATCAAGGGCTCTTTGCGGGTGCCATCCTTGAAGGCTTTCAACTGTTTCACCAGATAGGCGGCATTCTGACCCGCCAGATGGGGATAGTTGGGGATCATCGCCTTGCCTTCCACGCCGTGACAGGCGGCACAGACCGCTGCCTTGGCTTTTCCTGCTTCAATATCCGCAGCCTTGGCCTGATGACCCCACGCCAGTGCCAGCAAGGGCAGGGCATATACCCATTTTTGCATCTTCTTCTCCTTGAATTGAAAAATGATGGTTGCCAGTTAGCGCAAGCATGGCTGACGGCAGTATAAAGAGTGACACGAGGATACGCAGGGACGAATGGCACAACCATGAAGCTGATCAACACTTTTGCGACCGAGTTGCCCTGGGCCTGTGAGTCCGTGGCCCCCCAGCCGCTGCAGCAACCCCGGTTGCTTCATCTCAACCGGGCTTTGCTGGATGAGTTGGGGCTGGGAGGCGTCAGTGAGGCTGACTGGATCGCCTGCTGTGGCGAGGGAGAATTACTGCCCGGCATGCAGCCGGTGGCGCAGGTCTATGCCGGCCATCAGTTCGGAGGCTACAGCCCCCGGCTCGGGGATGGTCGGGCACTGCTGCTGGGGGAGCAGCTGGCGCCGGATGGCCAGCGCTGGGATCTGCATCTGAAGGGGGCGGGTAAAACACCGTTCTCCCGTTTTGGTGACGGTCGCGCCGTATTGCGCTCCAGTATTCGTGAGTATCTCGCCTCCGAAGCGCTCCATGCCCTCGGCATCCCTACCACCCGAGCGCTGGTGCTGGTGGGCAGCCGTGAGCCTGTTTACCGCGAACAGGTCGAGATGGGGGCGACCGTGCTGCGTACCGCCCCCAGCCATCTGCGCTTCGGCCATATTGAGTATTTCGCCTGGAGCGGGCAGGGGGAGAAGATCCCGCCGCTCATCGATTATCTGCTGCGCCACCACTTCCCCGAGCTGGAGAATGGCGCCGAGCTGTTTGCCGAGGTGGTGCGCCGCACCGCGCGGCTGATTGCCAAATGGCAGGCGGCGGGCTTCTGTCACGGGGTGATGAACACCGACAACATGTCGCTGCTCGGCCTGACGTTGGATTACGGCCCCTACGGCTTTATCGATGCCTACATGCCCGATTTTGTCTGCAATCACTCGGATCCTGCGGGGCGCTACGCGCTGGATCAGCAGCCTGCGGTCGGTTACTGGAATCTGCAAAAGCTGGCGCAGGCACTGGCTGGCCATGTAGATGGTGATGCGCTGGCTGCGGCGCTGGCCCAGTACGAGCAGCAACTGATGCTGCACTACTCCGAACTGATGCGCGCCAAACTCGGGTTGGCGGTGTGGGAGGAGGATGACCCGGCGCTGTTTCGCGAGCTGTTCCGGCTGCTGGCGGCTCACAAGGTGGATTACCACCTGTTTCTGCGCCGTCTCGGCGAGGTGACGGGAGAGGGGGCCTGGCCCGCGTCTCTGCTGGCCCTGTTGCCTGATCCGCGCGTTTGGCAGGAGTGGCTGGAATGCTATCGGGCGCGGCTGGCGCGCGAAGGAAGCGAGGATGCCGTGCGCAAGGTGCAGATGGATGCCATCAATCCCAAGTATGTGCTGCGCAATGCGTTGGCTCAGCAGGTGATCGACGCCGCCGACGCAGGGGATATGCTGCCGTTCGAGCGGCTGTTCACCGCCCTGCAGCGTCCCTATGATGAACAACCCGAATATGAGGATCTCGCCACCCCGACTCCGGCATGGTATTGCGGTGGTGAGCTCTCCTGCAGCAGCTGAGAGACAAGGGAATGAGTTGGCAGATCAAACAGATAGATAGCGAAGCTGGCGTGGTGACGCTGGATTGCCCGGCGCTCGACTGGGACACGTTTCCGGTGTTGGCGCAGGCCTTGCTGCGAGAGTGGGAGCTACAGCCGCTCGAACAGGATGCGGGCGCCGACCGCCACAGCTGGCTGCTGGAGTTTGAAGGGAGTCAGTTCAGGCTGGAGTATGAACACTATAGCGGTTGCTGGCTGGAGGCGGTGCGCCCGGCGGATCGGGAGGTGCTGCTCTGGCTCGCCAGTCAACACAAGGGCTAACAATCGCCCGCAAGGCCTGCTCTGCTACTGGCCAATCCGGGCGAGCGCAATCGCATAAAGATTGAACTATCGGTTTTGGGGCGTATAATCTCGCCCCTCGATTATCGCCAATGGTGGCGGTATGGGTTCCCTAACCCCATTAACCAAAAAGGTCACAAGATGAATCTGACCCCTGCGCAGTACCAAACGGCGCTTGTTCGCCTGTCGTTGTTCCACATCCTGATCATTGCCAGCAGCAACTATCTGGTGCAGCTGCCGATCACCGTGTTTGGCTTCCATACCACCTGGGGTGCATTCAGCTTCCCGTTTATCTTCCTGGCCACGGACCTGACGGTGCGGATCTTCGGTGCCGGTCTGGCGCGCAAGATTATCCAGACCGTGATGCTGCCTGCGCTGGTGGTCTCCTATGGACTCTCTGTGCTGTTCTTCGAGGGCAGTTATCAGGGCATGGGCAATCTGGCCGAGTTCAATCTGTTTGTGGCGCGTATCGCGCTGGCCAGCTTTATGGCCTATCTGGTGGGCCAGTTTATGGACGTGGTGGTGTTCAACCGGCTGCGACTGATGAAAGCCTGGTGGGTTGCCCCGGCTGCTTCCACCCTGTTCGGTAATCTGGTCGATACCATCGCCTTCTTCAGCGTGGCCTTCTGGCGCACCACAGATCCTTTCATGGCAGAGCACTGGGTCGAGATCGCAACCGTCGATTACGTATTCAAGTTGCTGATCAGCCTTGGTTTGTTCGTGCCGCTCTACGGCGTCTTGCTGCGTTACCTCAGCCGGAAATTGGTGGGCGAGGCCGGATTATCCAGCCTGCAAACGGCCACCCGACAAGCCTGATGAGATTGACCACCCTTCACGGTGGTCAATTTTTTTGCACTATTCTACAAATAGCGCTTGCTCATTTAAATGAGAATGATTATTGTTAACTTGTTTTCCGGGAAAGACTTCATTCGTTCCAACGTGATGGACTTCTTGTGAAGGCACGACATTGCTCACATTGCTTCCAGTTAAGGGCCAGTTTATCTGGCCCTCTTTTTTTGTCATTTTTCAGCAAGTTGCAGGCATAAAAAACGGGAGCCAAGGCTCCCGTCGTCACTCTGTCTGTGGCTTACTCGATATCGAGTGCCTCGGGGGAGAGGATCACCCCTGTGGTATCGGCATAGAGGTGGTCATCGGGCAGGAAGGTCACGCCACCGAAGTTGACCGGCAGATCGGTCTCCCCCACATCCTTGCTGTCGGCCCCGACCGGAATGGCTGCCAGTGCCTGAATGCCGATATCCAGATCTTCCAGAATATCGACTTCGCGGACGCAGCCGTAGCAGACGATCCCTTCCCAATCGTTCTCGGCCGCCGTCGTGGCGATGTCGCTGTCGATCAGGGCGCGGCGCATGGAGCCACCGCCGTCGATCAGTAATATGCGACCGACCCCGTTCTCTTTAACGAGTTCACGGATCAGGCCATTTGATTCGAAGCATTTGACGGTGGTTATGACGCCGCCGAAAGAGGAGCGGCCACCGAAGGAGCAGAGCATGGGTTCAAGCACATCCACCATGTCCTGATAGATGTCGCACAGTTCAGAAGTATTGTATTCCATAGTGTCAAATCCACGGCTGGAAACAGGTGCAACCAGTATAAGGAGTGGGGGGGGCATTTCAATGAATATTCCTTGTACAGGCAACCCGCCCCTGCTTTTCTGCTTAAGCTCAATGCAGTTCATCCTTTGTCTGTGTGAGGTCCACCGTGCTGATCCGTCATAAGTTGATCCTGAATACCGTGCTGGTTGCTGTCGCCATGATGGTGCTGAGTGGCCTGTTTCTTTACTCCAGTCAGGTTAGTCGCCATCTGACCGATGCCCAGCGCCATGTGGACCAGTTGGAGATCGCCATGCTCAATTTGCGGCGAGCCGAGAAGGATTTCCTGATCCGCAAGGAGATAGCTTTTGCCGAACGTTTCAATCAGGGGCTGGCCGATTTTCATCAGCTGGATCAGAACATGAGCAGCGATGACAACCTTGCAGCTGCGCAGGTGGAGCTGGTTCGGCTGGATCAGCAGATGACGGCTTATGGCAAGGCCTTCAACGACTTGGTGGCACAGCAGCAAAAGATTGGGCTGGGGCCGGAAGATGGCCTCTATGGCAAGCTGCGGGCAGCAGTGCACGAGGTAGAAAATGGGCTCAAGCAACTGGATCAGCAGGGGCTGCTCATCACCATGCTGCAGCTGAGACGGGCGGAGAAAGACTTCATGTTGCGCTCCGACATCCAGTATCTGGATCGCTTCGAGACGTTGCACAAGGGCTTTCAGGATAGCCTTACAGCCCTACCGGAGGCGGATCGCGGCAAGCTGGAGCAGGCCAGCAAGCAGTACCGGCAGGATTTTGTTGCCCTGGTGCAGGGGATGCAGGTGTTGGGTCTGAAAGACGATGAAGGGCTGCGCAACCAGATGCGCGAACTGGTACATCAGACCGAACAGGGATTTGTTGCGGTCGACCGGCATATCGCCGACCAGCTGGAGCAACAGACCGCGCGTCTGAATCTGCTGATGCTGGTCTGCGGCGGCATCATCATAGTGCTGATCGGCACCATGAGCGTATTGCTGGGTCGCAGCATCGACCGCCCCATTACCCGGGTGAACGATACGGTTAACCGCATCCGCCAGGATAATGATTTGTGTCTCAAGATCGAGCTGCAGGGAACCGACGAGATGGCGCAACTGGCGGGCAATCTTGACGTGATGCTGGGTGGGTTCCGCAACCTGATCGGCGATGTGAAACAGAGCGTGCACACCCTGACCGAAGCGGCGGACCACCTCTCGGCCAACGTCAAACGCACCAGCGAGGGGGCGGCGCGCCAGTTGCAGGAGACCGACATGGTGGCAACCGCTTCCACCGAGATGGGATCCACCATCGAGGAGATCGCCCGCAACACCGAACAGGCGGCCAACAATGCCCAGGCCACCAATAACAAGGCGCAGGAGGGACGCACCGCGGTTGAGAGCACAGTCAGTCAGATCCGCTCGCTGGCGGGCAATCTGGAGATCTCGTCCCGAGAGGTGGGACAGCTACAAAAAGAGAGCGAGACCATCGGCTCTGTGCTTGACGTGATCCGCGGTATTGCCGAGCAGACCAACTTGCTGGCGCTCAATGCCGCCATCGAGGCCGCACGGGCGGGGGATCAGGGGCGTGGTTTCGCGGTGGTGGCGGACGAGGTGCGCAGCCTGGCGATTCGCACCCAGAAATCGACTCAGGAGATTGCCGGTATCATCAGCTCCTTGCAAAAACAGACCGGCAGTATCGTCGAGGTAATGGCGACTTGTCGTGAGCAGGGCAGCCGCAGCGCGGAGCAGGCCAGCACCGCAGGGGCGCTGCTGGGGCAGATCACTCAGGATGTCACCCTGATCATGGACATGAGCACCCAGATAGCGGCAGCCATCGAACAGCAGAGCCTGGTGGCCAACGAGGTGAACCGTAACGTCAACAACATCCGCGACATAGCCCAGGAGTCGAGCACCATGGCGGAGGAGAACGCCAGATCCAGCCAGGGCCTTAACGAGCAAGCTCAGCTATTGAACAAGGCAGTGGCGAAATACCGGGTTTAGTGATCGGACAGGTATCCTTGCGAGGTTTTTGTCCCTGAGTGGCAATGATTTGATCCTGATGGCTGTTATTGGGGGCATTCGCTCATATAATCGCCGCCATTATGATGATTCGGAAGGATTCGATGGCAAAGTTGCTGGTGGCTGCATTCGGGCTGCTCTGTTCTTGTCTGGTGTTGGCAGGTTCGGCGCCCCAGGCTACTCCACTCAAGCCCGGCATGGAGCCTCTGCTCAGTTGGTTAAGCGGTGACTTTTCGAGCAAGGAGCAGGCTGGCTATGATAGCCGCTTTACCAGCGCCGAACTGCGGCTGAGGGAGATCTGGCCCGGCTATCAGGGGTATCGCTGGGTCTATGCCGAGCAGTACCTGACCCTGCGTTCCATCCGTCCCTTCCGCCAGCGCATCTACCGCTTCTCACCCGCCCCTGACGGGCGGATCCTGATGGCCGAACTGACCATGCCCAGGGCTATCGACTTTGCTGGTGCCTGGCGTCAACCCGCTTTGCTCGACAGTTTGACTCCGCAACAACTCTCACTGCGTCACGGTTGCGAGATTTGGCTGAGCCGGACGGCATCCGGTGAATACGCTGGTCATACCCGGGTGGGGCACTGTGCTACCGACTTTGGCGGTGCCAGCACGCTAGTGCAGCATATCTGGATTGGGCCGAATAGCATTCGACTGCTGGATCGCGCCTATGACAATCAGGGCGGGTCTCGCTGGGGCAGTCCGGGGGAAGGCTATGTCTATTTACGCAAAAGCAGCGAACGCGGACATTAGCACCGGGTATCCCATCGGCTGGGATACGAAAATTGCGGGCATAAAAAAGGCGCCGATAGGCGCCTTTTTCAGAATTTTTCAGAAGTAAGATTACTTCTTGGCAGTCAGGCCACCAAAACGCTTGTTGAACTTGTCTACGCGGCCGCCGCTAGAAACTTCTTTCTGCTTACCGGTGTAGAACGGGTGGCATGCAGAGCACACGTCCAGGTTCAGATCTTTACCCAGGGTAGAGAAAGTGTTGATGACATTACCGCAGGAGCATTTGCAGGTGATGGCGACGTACTCAGGATGAATATTAGCTTTCATGGACAACCTCAATTAATAGGCCGTGTCGCCATCCGATCTCTTGTCGGACACCACACGATTGTTGAACACAGTTTCAAAGGCTGCGAATAATATAGGAAATGCCTGAGATCAGGCAAGTGGCTTCGCAGAAAAAATAGGCAACCCCTGGTGAATTGTTCCCAAATGCTGGATCTGGTTCGTGTCGCTGTCCCGGTACCGTTACGCCGTCACTTCGACTATCTCTCCCCCCTGCCATTACCGGCGCCCGGTTGTCGGGTCGAGATCCCCTTCGGTCCGCAGACTCTTGTGGGTTTGGTGGTGGATCACCCAACCGAGAGTCAGGTGCCCCGCACCAAATTAAAACCCTTGAAACGGGTGCTCGACACGACCCCTGTGTTGGGGGCCGACATCCTCGCGCTGATGAACTGGAGCGCCAACTACTACCAGCATCCGCTGGGAGAAGTGCTGCCTCATGCCCTGCCAGTGCTGGTACGCAAGGGGGAGCCCGCCGCCTATCGGGAGCTGGAGTTCTGGTTTGCCACCGAGGCGGGGATGACGATCGACCTTAACGAGCTCAAGCGGGCGGCCAAACAGCAGCAGGCCCTCGCCCTGCTGCGCAAGGGGCCACAGACGCCATCCGCACTCAAGCAGGAGGAGATCCAGAGTGCCGCCCTCACTGCGCTGGAGAAAAAGGGGTTGCTGGAGAAGCGCAGCCTGGAGCCCAGCCACGATAGTGACTGGGCAACCCGTTTTGACGCGGGAGAGGGGCTGCGCCTCAACAGCGAACAGGCGTTGGCGGTGGCGACTGTCACCAGCCAGAGCGACCAGTTCGGCGCCTTCTTGCTCGATGGCATCACCGGCTCCGGCAAAACCGAGGTCTACTTAAGCATCCTTGAGCCGCTGCTTCGGGCTGGCAAGCAGGCGCTGGTGATGGTGCCGGAGATCGGCCTCACCCCGCAGACCATCAACCGCTTCCGCCGCCGCTTCAAGGTGCCGGTGGTGGCGATGAACTCCGCCATGAACGATCGGGAGCGGCTCGACGCCTGGCTCGCCTGCCGCGATGGCGGCGCCGCCATCCTGATCGGCACCCGTTCTGCGGTGTTCACCCCGTTTCACAACCTCGGCATTATCATCATCGACGAGGAACATGACGGCTCTTTCAAGCAGCAGGACGGCTTTCGCTACCACGCCCGAGATCTGGCGGTGATGCGGGCCCATCGCGCTGGCATCCCGATCCTGCTCGGCTCGGCCACCCCCTCGCTGGAGACTCTGCACAATGCCAAAACCGGCAAGTACCACCACCTCAGCCTGACCCGGCGCGCCGGCAATGCCCAGACCGCCCGTCAGGTGATTCTGGATATCAAGAACGTGCGGCTGCAGGCCGGGCTATCCCCCCAGCTGGAGCAGTTGATGGGGTCGCATCTGGCGGCGGGCAATCAGGTGATGCTGTTCCTCAATCGCCGTGGCTATGCCCCGTCGCTTATCTGCCACCAGTGTGGCTGGAGCGCTGCCTGCGAGCGCTGTGATGCCTGGTACACCTGGCATCAGGCTGGGCGACGGCTGCACTGCCATCACTGCGACAGCGTGCGCCCGCTGCCCCACAGCTGCCCCGAGTGCGGCAGCAACGAGCTGATTGGCTCGGGAGTGGGCACCGAGCAGCTGGAGCAACTGCTCACCACGGTTTTCCCGCAATACCCGGTGGTGCGTATCGATCGGGACAACACCCGCCGCAAGGGAGAGCTGGAGACCCATCTCGGCGACATCAAGGCGGGCAAGTACAAGATCCTGATCGGCACCCAGATGCTGGCCAAGGGCCACCACTTTCCTGATGTGACCTTGGTGGGGCTGCTGGATGTGGATGGCGCCCTGTTCAGCGCCGATTTTCGTGCCGCCGAGAAGCTGGCCCAGCTCTACACCCAGGTGGCGGGCCGTGCCGGTCGCGCCAGCAAACCCGGGTTGGTGGTGCTGCAGAGCCACCATCCGGAGCATGCCCTGCTGCAGGATCTGACCCAGAACGGTTACGGCCACTTTGCCGATACGGCGCTGAAAGAGCGTCGTCTGCTGGGGCTGCCGCCATTTAGCTATCAAAGTTTGTTCCGGGCTGAGGCTACGGGTCGCGACGAGGTGCAGTTGTTCCTTACCCGCCTCGCCGATACCCTGCGCAGCGCCCGCTATCCCCATCTGCAGGTGCTGGGACCCATCAGTGGCTTTATGGAGCGCAAGGCGGGCAAGTTCCGCATGCAGTTGCTGGTGCAGGGGCCGAACCGGGCACCGCTGGCCCAGTTGCTGGATTGGGCGGTGAAGGAGCTGGAGGGCTGGCCGGAGACCAAAAAGGTGCGCTGGAGTCTGGATATCGATCCCACCGAGCTGAGTTGATGGTGCCGGAGCCGGTCACGGGCAGTTCTCGCCGGCGACCGAGCGGATTATTCGGTTACAAGGTTCAGACCCGCAGATCGATCTGCTGCACCCAGCCCCCCTTGCCCTGTTCGGTGAGGTAGAGGCCGGATTGGCGCAGCACTCCCTGATTGCCGCTCTCCCCCAGATGGGTGAAGGGGGTGTCGAGGGGGCGCAGCAGAATGGCGCCGATCCCCAGCTCGACCAGCGCGATGGGGGCGTGCTCGGGATGCCAGAACTGCAGAGCTGAAAACTGGCTATCCCCCTCATCCAGCACCCCGTTGCCATCCTCATCCAGGGTGGCCAGCTCGCCGAAGCCATTGCCGGAGCGGGCGCCAAAAAGCTCGCCGCCATCGTCTATGGTGCCGTTGCCGTTGCGATCCAGCGCCACGAAGCCGCTCCCTTCACGCAGGCCCGGCAGGCTGTCCTCCTTGCCATCCTGATCGATATCGAAAGTGACCCGTGCTTCGGTCAGGTCGGCAATCTTGCCATCCAGACTGAGCACCAGCGGATCCTTGAGAGCATTGAGGGTGGTACGCCGCTGGCTCACTTCCAGCTGACGCCAGTCGAGCACAAAGCCGAGATCGAGCTGCAGGGTCTTACCATCCTGAGTCGCTACGCTGGCTGACGCTACCACCTTGAGCTGCTCCTGTTGCAGCAGGGTGTCAGTCACCTCCACAAGTTGATCCGGCTCGGCGGCCTGAGCGGCGGCTGCTCCTTGCGTTACCCCTTCGCCCCCCTCTTCGGCGGGTTTGATCGGCTTGGGCAGCTCGATTTCGTGGCCCAACATCGCTTCGATCATCAGCTTGATCAGCCGCTGGCGGTTATCCAGTCCGTCATCGGGCATGCCGTTATCATCCTGTTTGACATCGGTCGGCGGGGGCGGGGCTGGCATCGCGCCAGCCTGCTGGCTGGTGGCGGCGCGGTTGGTGGCTTGCAGCGTCAGGGCGCTGGCCTGCATCAGGGTGAGATTGGTTCGCGGCTCGTCAGATGAGGTGGCGCGTGTGCGGTTATCTGGCGGGTTGATAGTGGGGGGCACGGGCCCGAGGTTGCGCACCTTGCGGCTCTGGGCCTGTTGTTGCCGGTATTGCACCTCCCCCTGGAGGTCGTAGTGATCGATGCGCATACATTCGCCCTCGGCGCTATACATCTGGTCAGTTATCGACCAGTCAATGAGCAAGGCTTAACACTAAATCGGACTAATCACGGAAGTGGTTAGTACTATGTCGCAAGGTGGCGGCGTGGCAGGATGGCAAGAGGCTGGATGGTGGCGCTGTTGTTGAACATCTTCAAGGGTGTTGCGCTGCGTACTCTGGCTGACATGCGGCATCGGTGATGGCGCGTTGGTGATAAGCAACGAATATGAGGAGCGCGTGAATGCGTAACTGTCTGGTGATGGGGGCGGCAGGATATATCGGTTCCTATCTGGTGCCCCACCTGCAAACCCTGGGCTACAGGGTGATTGCCGGGGCACGCCGTCCCTGCCGCCTGCCGGAGGGGGTGGAGTTTCGCCTCGCCGACAGCCTCAAGCCCATCACCCTGCTGCCTGCGCTGGCGGGCATCGATACCGTCTTCTATCTGGTGCATGCCATGGGGGCGGGGGCCGATTTTCACCGGCTGGAGCAGCAGGGAGTGAAGAATTTTGCCGCCGCTGCCCGTGCCGCCGGGGTGCGTCGCATCATCTATCTGGGGGCGATCCAGCCCGAGCAGTGCAACAGCCGTCATCTCAACTCCCGTCGCCACTGTGGCGAGCTGTTTCGTGAATCCGGCGTGCCGACGGTTGAGCTGCGCTCTGGCATCATCATCGGGCCCGGCTCGGCGGCGTTCGAGGTGATGCGGGATCTGGTGTTCAACCTCCCGCTGATGGTGACACCGAAGTGGGTGCGCTCGCGCACGCCGCCGATTGCGCTGTCCAACCTGCTGCACTATCTGGGCGGGCTGGTGGAGGCCGACGAGGTGGATGGCCACATCTTCAACGCAGTCGGCCCGGAGCTGCTCAGCTATCAGCAGCAGTTGCAGAAGTTCGCCGCCCATATCGGCAAGCGTTGCCCCATCATTCCCATTCCGTTTCTGAGCCCGCGTCTCTCCGCCTGGTGGCTGCAGTTTGTCACCTCGGTGCCACAGCCGGTGGCCAAGGCGCTGGTGGGGGGTCTCAAGCACGACATCCCGGCTGATGATGGCCCGCTGCGAGCCCTGCTGCCGCAAACCCTGCTCAGCTTCGACGAGGCGCTGGCGGAGAGTCTGGCGCTGGAGCAACGACTCGGTGCCGAACAACAAGGCCAGCAGACGCCCCTCGGCCTGCGCTGGCGCCATCCCGAATATGGGTTCTACGACCGTACCGCCAGTGGCGATGCCATCTGTCTCGCCTCGCCCAAGGTAGTGTGGGAGGTGTTGCAGCAACTGGGGGGTGAGCAGCGTTACTTCTACATGAATGAGCTGTGGGTGGTGCGCGAGTGGATGGATCACCTGATCGGTGGTCCGGCCCGCACCCGTGGCCGCAGCAACCCGGATCAGTTTGTCAAAGGGGATATGCTCGACTCCTGGCAGATCCTTGGGGTGGATGAGGGGCGCAGGCTCGATCTGCTGTTCAACATGAAAGCCCCCGGCGTGGGTCGGCTGGAGTTCATTATTGTGCCGGAGGAGTCTGGCCTGACCCGGCTCAAGGTGACGGCCCACTGGCATCCGCAAGGGGCCTGGGGGCTGGCTTACTGGCTGGCCATGCTGCCGTTCCACCTCTTCATCTTTCAGGGGATGACTGAGGCCATCGCCAGACAGGCGGAGGCGAAAGCCGGCATTCCTGTGATGGATTGAGGGCGGACTGCGCCCTCGTCCTATCGCCGAACCTTACCCATGCTAGACAGGAGCCGGGGCTGAAACGCCTTTCGGCTCCTTCTCTTATGCCTCTTTGATATTGCCATTGCGGCCTAGAAGACTCGCTCCTGCTGCTTTGCAGCCCGATATAGATGTGCGTCTTTCGACAAAGACTGGCATCATGCCCCGGTATTTATGCAATTCAGGTGTGTAACTAATTAATAAAGAAGGAATTATGAAGAAAAAACCGTCAATTCTGGGGGGCGCCTGCATCATTGCCAGCGTCTGCGTGGGAGCCGGCATGCTCGGTCTGCCGAGTTCGGGGGCGGGGGCCTGGACTCTCTGGTCGGTGCTGGCACTGACCGTCACCATGGTGATGATGACGCTGTCTGGCTGGATGCTGCTGGAGTCGTTCCAGCACTACGATATGCGGGTTTCCTTCAATACCGTGACCCGCGAGCTGCTGGGGGAGAAGCTCAATCTCCTCAACAACCTCTCGGTCTACTTTGTTGGCGGCATTCTGATTTACGCCTACATCACCTCCTCCGGTGCCATCTTGCAGGGGATTCTGGGGATCGACAGCAAGCTCGCTTCAGTGCTGTTCGTGGCGATCTTCTCGCTGGTGGTGTGGCACTCGACCCGCGCCGTTGACCGCATCTCTGTGGTGCTGATCGCCTTCATGATCCTCAGCTTCGCCCTCGGTGTGGCCGGGTTGCTCGGTAATATCAAGCTGCCGACCCTGCTCGATCTGGCAGGCAGTGAGAGCGGTTACGCCCCCTATGCCATGGCGATGCTGCCGGTGGCGCTCACCTCGTTTGGCTATCACCACTCGGTTGCCTCCCTGCGCGCCTACTACCAGAACGAGCAGCAGGCCCGATGGGCCATTCTGGGGGGAACCCTGATCGCGCTGGTGCTCTACGTGCTCTGGCTGCTGGGGATCTTCGGCAATCTGCCCCGTCAGGATTTTGCCCCCGTGATTGCCCAAGGGGGTGACGTGAGCGTGCTGCTTTCCGCGCTCTCCGGTGTGATTGAATCGGAGAAGGTGGCCAGCGCCATCAACGGCTTCTCCATGGCGGCCATTCTCTCCTCCTTTATCGGGGTGGGGCTCGGGGTGTTCGACTATCTGGCGGATCTGTTCAAGTTCGACAGCAGCCGCGCCGGTCGCAGCAAGACCTGGGCGGTCACCTTCCTGCCGCCGCTGGTGCTTTCGCTGCTCTTCCCGTTCGGTTTCCTGCTGGCCATCGGCTATGCCGGTGCCGCCGCGACCATCTGGACCTGCATCATCCCGGCGCTGCTGGTGTTGCGTACCCGGGCGCGGGCCGAGCGGGGTGAAGTGACCCCCCACTTCGTCACCCCCGGCGGAAAGCTGATGGCATGGCTGCTGATCCTGTTCGGGTTGGCGACCGCGTTGTTCCACTTCCTGTCGATGGCGAACTTGCTGCCGGTCTATCTGGGCAACTGAGTCAGGTCTACAGCACTGACAGCGAAGGGCAGCAAGGCCTACTTGCCGCCCTTTTTTGTCCCATTTTTTGCCCCGCATAGCAGCATCTATAACTAAAGTGGTAGGTGTGGGTGGGGTAAGGTACTAAAATAACTGGTCTGATCTGGCTGGTAGCAGCATGATCTGCTGGGCATGCCCACCGCTTTCTTTTATGATCCCCGCCCTTCTGCGTGCCCCCTGTCGGCACCTCATTTGCACCAACCACATCGGGGTCCCCCATGTCCGATCTGCGTCAACAAGCTCTCGATTACCACGCCCAGCCGGTACCCGGCAAAATTGCCATCGCCCTGACCAAACCGGCCGAGACCGCCCACGATCTGGCGCTGGCCTACAGCCCAGGTGTCGCCGAGCCGGTGCGCGAGATCGCCGCCAACCCGGCTGATGCCTACCGCTATACCGGCAAGGGCAATCTGGTGGCCGTCATCTCCAACGGCACCGCCATTCTGGGGCTGGGCAATCTGGGGCCGCTGGCCTCCAAGCCGGTGATGGAAGGCAAAGCGCTGTTGTTCAAGCGCTTCGCCGGTATCGACGCTATCGACATTGAGGTGAAGCACGAGACCAGCCAGCAGTTCATCGACACGGTGGCGGCCATCGCCGATACCTTCGGTGGCATCAATCTGGAAGATATCAAGGCGCCGGAGTGTTTCGAGATTGAAGAGGCGCTGATCGCGCGCTGCGACATTCCGGTGTTCCACGATGACCAGCACGGCACCGCCATCGTCACCGCCGCCGGTCTGCTCAACGCGCTGGAGGTACAGGGCAAGCTCATCAGTGACAGCCGCATCGTCTGCATGGGAGCGGGGGCTGCTGCCACCGCCTGCATGGATCTGCTGATCAAGTGCGGTGCCAGAGCGCACAACATCTTCATGCTGGACCGTCAGGGTGTTATCCACACCGGTCGCAGCGATCTCAACAAGTACAAGCAGCGTTTCGCCAACGAGACCCCGCTGCGCACCCTGATGGATGTCATCGAAGGGGCGGACGTGTTTGTCGGCGTCTCCGGCCCGGATGTGCTGCCCGCCGAAGCGGTGGCCCTGATGGCGCCGAACCCGGTGATCTTCGCCTGCTCCAACCCGGACCCGGAGATCAAACCGGCGCTGGCCCACGCTGTACGCAGCGACCTCATTATGGGGACCGGCCGCTCCGACTACCCGAACCAGATCAACAACGTGCTCTGCTTCCCCTTCATCTTCCGTGGCGCCCTTGATGCCCGCGCCAGCCGCATCAATGATGCCATGAAGATCGCTGCGGTCGAGGCGATCCGCGGTTTGGCGAAGGAGCCGGTGCCAGCCGAGGTGCTGACCGCCGCCGGGGTGAGTGCGCTCACCTTCGGCAAGGATTACGTCATTCCCAAGCCGATGGATGCCCGTCTGCTGCCACGGGTTGCCCGTGCCGTGGCGCTGGCGGCGGTGGCTTCCGGCGTTGCTCGCACCGAGCTGCCAGCGGACTACATGCTGTAATCTGCGTTGCGAACGGCCCCTTTATCGGGGCCGTTTTTGTTGCTGCGTCCCGTGACAACCCAAGGCGCAGCCTGTGCAGCAAATGGGCGGATATGGCGGCAATCCCGGTTCAAAGGTGGTCAAACAGCGCTCCCCTCTGACACAATGTCTGCATGACGATGCTTACGAGAATCAAGATGCAGCAGCAAATCAGCGGCCGTTTGGCCCACGCCCTCTCCTTTGTGCGCCATGATGGTCGCCACTTCGCCCAGTTTGTCTGGGGCCGTTTCCAACAGGACAGATTGACGGTCACCGCCGGTTATCTGGCCTATGTCACCCTGCTCTCGCTGGTGCCGATGATCGCCGTGGTGTTTGGCATGATGTCCGCCTTTCCGGTGTTCCAGAGCCTCAAACAGGAGATGGAGCAGTTCGTCTACCACAACTTCGTGCCGACTGCCGGGGACATGCTCAAGGAGTACATCGACGGCTTCGTCGCCAATGCCACCAATACCACGGCGGTGGGGATCGGGGCGCTGGTGGTGGTGGCGCTGATGCTGATCTCCGCCATCGACAAGAACCTCAACTACATCTGGCGCTCGACCCAGAGTCGCCCGCTGGCGCAGGCCTTCGCCATGTACTGGATGATCCTGACCCTGGGGCCGGTATTGATTGGCGCCAGCATCGCCATCTCCTCCTACATCTTCTCCCTGCGGCTGTTTGGCGCCGAGAGCCTGTTCGGCATCGGTTATCTGCTGCTGCGCGGCTTGCCGTTCCTCTTCTCGGTACTCACCTTCCTGCTGGTCTATACCGTGGTGCCCAATTGCAAGGTGCGGCTGATCCACGCCTTTATCGGCGCGTTGCTGGCGGCCACCCTGTTCGAGCTGGCCAAGCGTGGTTTTGCCATCTACATCACCAACTTCCCCTCCTATCAGGCCATCTATGGCGCGCTGGCGACTATTCCAATCCTGTTTGTCTGGGTTTATCTCAGCTGGCTGGTGGTGTTGTTTGGCGCAGAAGCGACCGCCTGCCTCGGCGAATACGAGAAACCGGCCAGCGAAGAGCTGGGCTAAGCCATCGCCTTGGCCACCGGTTTATTGGTAGCATCGACGACCGCCCCTGTGAGGGGGCGGTCGTTCTGTTTTCAGAGGACCGCGCCATCTTGCTCGATGGCAGTGTCAGAAAAAGTGCGTCCGATTTAACGTAACGCCCCCTTAAGCGCATAGCGGACTAACGGCGTATGAGTAAACGTCATCGCGCCTATTGTTTAACCTTTCTTAAATGTCTCCGCGTTCCCTGAGGATTTTCATCGCAATGCTTTTTTCTGAGCTGCTCGCAGAGAAAATACCATCGTCTTTTATTAGGCGTTTTAGCTCTTCACTGCGCTTGCTTTCTAAGCGCATTTTTATGGCGTGAAGCTCATTAGATTTTTCTTCTAATGCGTTTGCAGCACCCTTTGCAAGCTTGCCTGCTGTATCCCAAAAGCCCATTTTATCTCTCCTAATAATTACCCAGTCGAACTTATTTGGCTCGCCTCAGAATTCTGAATTTAAAGTACGTTAAGTAATTCTAGGCCCCGCAACGGCGCTGCTTTGCGCAAATAACGCCCCCTAGAAACCGCATTTTCGTGGTTCTCGAAACTCGGCTGTTTCAGTCGTGTGATACGAGAGTGGTTTTTGATAAAGTAACGACCCATGCCAGCACTGGCGTAGGTCGGATTCTCACTGACACTGCTCACAAACGATCGTTTGTGAGCGCGCCCACCGAGTCAACCGCTTACCGTACTTTAAATTCAGAATTCTGAAACGCCCCCTGATAGCAGCACCTAAGTTACTGCTTTATTGGCGATGAGCTGATATGTTTACTTCTGCATTTAGGGCAGTAATCTGGTGTGCCGAACCCCGCTCTGCTAGTCCACTCATACTTACAATCTGAACACTTAGCTCGATATACAACTGTCATTATTTACTACACCTCTAGTTGATTATTTATACGTAGACTAATCTATTAGCCTTCTGATTCGCGCTCGAGACGCTCTTTTTCTTTACGAGCGGCAATGCGATTACAAGCCCTCTCATGGACTTCCATGGCATTCATTCGCTGTTCTTCGGTAGCATCAGCTTTATTTAGAATCTTCTCACTCGAAGATTTAAGTACGGTGTCAAGACCCGTTGTCGCCGCAAACTGGGCGACGTTAACAACTCCCTTACCTAATAACTTAGCTCCGGCTATCGCCGTTTCTTTGGCTCCAAAAGCATCCTTAACATCATCAAATGCTTTCGATAAATTAAAAAAACCCATATGTGTCAACCACCTAGCAGAAAATATATCCATACAAACACTACTTGGTATAGTACACAAAAAAACAAATCCAAATGACACCTTAGATCACATAATCGCGATTTGACCACGTTAGCCTCCCATGCCAAAGTGAATTGGTTTTTGCTGTTGAGCTCCCAATTTTGAGGCGCGTTGGCGACCATCCCGATCCTGTTTGTCTGGGTTTACCTCAGCTGGCTGGTGGTGTTGTTCGGCGCAGAAACGACCGCCTGCCTCGGCGAATACGAGAAACCGGCCAGCGAAGAGCTGGGCTAAGCCATCGCCTTGGTCACCGGTTTATTGGTAGCATCGACGACCGCCCCTGTGAGGGGGCGGTCGTTCTGTTTTCAGAGGAGAGGGATGTGATTGCATTGATTCAGCGGGTCAGCGAGGCCAGCGTGACCGTCGAGGGCGAAGTGACCGGTGCCATCGGTCAGGGGCTGCTGGTACTGCTCGGGGTAGAGCAGGGGGATGACGAGGCCAAAGCCGACAAGTTGCTGCACAAGGTGAGCGGCTACCGGGTGTTCAGTGACGAGAATGGCAAGATGAACCTCAATGTCAGCCAGGTGGGCGGCAGCCTGCTGGTAGTTTCCCAGTTTACCCTGGCGGCCGACACCAAGAGCGGGATGCGCCCCGGCTTCTCCTGCGGTGCTCACCCGAGCGAGGCCGAGCGGCTCTATGACTATTTCGTGGCCAAGGCTGCTGCCAGCGGCATCCCGACCGCAACTGGCCGCTTTGCCGCCGACATGAAGGTGGCGCTGGTCAACGACGGCCCGGTTACCTTCTGGCTACAGGTCTGAGGATGCCTGATCCCGCGGTATGACGTGGACGATCACGTTGATGAGCCCCGCGACCGGATAAGGTGTGGCCGGGCCAATCCACTGTTCGATCAGTGTCAGGGCATGGGTTAGCTCAAGCTCGGTGCGTGGCAGCAGGTTGATGACCAGGGTGCCGCAGAGGCGGGGGGCCAGCGCCCGGTAGAGCCGCTCCTGAAACAGCAGCAGCGGGTTGCCATCCTGACTGAAGAGATCGAGCAGGATGAGGTCGTACTGCTGCTCGCTCTGCTCGAGAAAGGCGAGAGCATCGGCTTGATGGAGTGCCGGAGCGGCTTGCTCATCGAGCTCCTGATGCTGGAAAAACTGCTGATAAACGGTCAGCACCTCTTCGTCGAGGTCAACGCACTCGTGGCGGGCATTGGGCCAGCGCTGGTGCAGATGGCGGGTGAGATCGCCGCCCCCCAGCCCCAGTTCGAGGATCTGTGTGGCCTGCTCCGGCAGCAGGCAGGCGATGACCCGCTGATGGGGCAGGCAGAGGGCGGTGGGGTCGGCGAGCGACATGGCGGATTGCACCACGCCGTCTATCTCCAGCCAGCGGTGGTGGCTATTTTCCTGTACCGTGAGGCGGCGCTGGGGTTTGACGCTGAGGTGCAACAAGTGATCGGCTTGGTACGCTTGCAGATTGAAGTCCATGAATTTGCACGGCAAGAT
This sequence comes from Aeromonas sp. EERV15, assembly GCF_900079845.1. Lineage (NCBI taxonomy): Bacteria > Pseudomonadati > Pseudomonadota > Gammaproteobacteria > Aeromonadales > Aeromonadaceae > Aeromonas > Aeromonas sp. EERV15. The sequence goes on from NZ_FKKY02000010.1 coordinate 113,593, forward strand.
GGTTTCCGGCCAGTGTAACTCAAGGATGAAACTATGTACCGGGTAGTCACGCCCCAAACGGCAGCGGAGCTGGGTACTTACTGCAGGCTGCGCTGGGAACCTCTGCGTAAGCCCTTCCATCTGCCAGTCGGCGCAAACTCAAGGATGAAACTATGTATCGGGTAGTCACCCCACAGACAGCGGCCGAGCTGGGTACTTATTGCAGGCTACGCTGGGAATCTCTGCGTAAGCCCTTCAATCTACCAGTCGGCGCAAACTCAAGGATGAAACTATGTATCGGGTAGTCACCCCTCAGACAGCGGCCGAGTTGGATGCCTACTACCAGTTACGCTGGGAACTTCTGCGTAAGCCCTTCAATCTGTCAGTCGGCGCAAACTCAAGGATGAAACTATGTATCGGGTAGTCACCCCTCAGACTGCAGCAGAGCTGGATGCCTACTACCAGTTGCGCTGGGAACTTCTGCGTAAGCCCTTCAATCTGCCAGTCGGTTCCGAGCGGGACGAATACGACACCGTCGCCATTCACCGGCTGATGCTGGCACCCGATGGTACCCCCATAGCGGTGGGCCGCCTCTTTATCGGCGGCGACGAGGCGCAGATCCGCTTTATGGCGCTGCGTCCCGAATATCGCGGCCAGGGGCTGGGGGCCCTGATGGTGGAGGATCTTGAGCAGCTGGCCCGCAGCGAGAAGGTGAAACGGCTGGTGATGAACGCCCGTCAGGAGGCGGTGGAGTTCTATCGCAAGTGTGGCTTTCTCGAAGTGGGGGGCGGCCCCGTCTCCTTTGGTCGCATTCCCCATCGCCAGATGATCAAATCCCTGAGCCCGTTGCAGACCATCCAGTACCGCCCGGAGTGGTGTCAGGATCTCACCACCCGCTGGTCGCGCGGGGTGCCCATCAGCGAGAAGATGGGGATGCACATCAGCCACTACGACGGCCAGACCTTCCACCTCAAGGCCAATCTGGCGGCCAACTTCAACGTGCATGGCAGCATGTTTGCCGGCAGTGTCTACAGCCAGTGCGTGCTGGCGGGGTGGGGGCTGATCTGGCTGCAACTTAAAGAGGAGGGGCTGGTAGGTGAGCCGGTGCTGGCCGAGAGCACCATCAAATATCATGGCCCGGTCGATGAAGAGCCGGAGGCACGGGTTGCCCGCGAGGGGATGCCCGCCGTACTGCAGCCGCTCAAGCGGGGCGAGCCGGTTTCCTTCAGCCTCAAGATCCAGCTGTTCAGCGGCAGCAAGTTGGCAGCTGAGTTCTGCGGCCACTACGTGGTGCAGCCACCCCGCCGCTCGGGCCAGTAACCGCCCCGTTTCCCCATCAAACAACAAGGCCTCATCATGAGGCCTTGTCTGTTTTTACCCTTGCGGGCTGTTGCTTGCCTGCCCGGTTTGGGTCTGGACTTGGGCTTGGGCTTGGGCTTGGGTCTGGGCTTTCGGCGCGGGAGCCGGTCGCCAGAGCGGGGCGCTGTTGCCTTGCGGCGGATAGCGTACTCCCACCTCCCAGCCGCAGGCATCCTGCTGCTGCGGGAAGCTCCATGCCAGCGTGGGGGCCGTCAGCGGCCCGCGCCACTGGCCGAGCAGCTCGGCGCAGCGGTTGCCGTTGAGGATCCCCAGATCGAGCTGCCACTGCTCGTTGACCAGATCGATCCCCCCTTGCAGCGCCAGCAGATGGGTGATGGTGGAGGCGCCAGCCTGTTCAATCTGCAGTTGCCCCTTGTCGATCTTGCCCTGCAGCTTGATGCGGTAGAAGGGGGTATCCCCCTCCTGCATCCCTTGCCACAGCTGATCCGGAGTCAGGGTGGGCGGGGTCGCCCCCTTGAACCACTGATCCAGCAGCGGGTCTATCTTCACCTTGTCCCAGAACGGCTCGTCGGCATCGAGGGCAAAGTTGCCCTGCAGGGTCTGGCGCCACTCGCCCGCCGTCTTGCCGTGCTCGGCTTGCAGGTCGGCGCTCAGATCTGCCTTGCCGGCGAAGGAGAGAGGGGCGTGGAGTATCTTGCCCCACTGCTGCAGATCCAGCTTGGTCGCCTGCAGTTGCAGGCGGCTGCTCTGGCCCGGCTCGCGGCCCCACTGGCCACTCAGATTGAGGCTGCCCTCATCCGGCAGCGAGCTGGTGAGTTTACCCAGTTGCCAGGAGCTGGGGGTCAGTTCCCCATCCAGCTCGCCGTTGCGGGCGCTGAGGCCATCCCACACCAGCTCGAACCACTTGCTCTCGATGCGGGCACGGCCGAGCAGCGGGCCGGGCTGGTTATCGCGCAGGGCGAGATCGCTCAGATAGAGCTGCCAGCCGGTCAGCGACAGGGGCAGGGTATCGTCGAAGGAGAGCACCTTGAGCTTGTCGAACGCCAGCTTGCGGATATCCACCTGCTGCGGGCGCCAGCTCTGCCAATCCTGCCGCCACCCCTGCGGCAGGCTGATATCCATGCCGCTCAGCGCCACGTCTTTCAGGGTCAGCTTCTGCTGCTGGCTATCGAGGGATAGTTCGACGTTGAACTCCCCTTCATAGGCCTTGCCCTGCAGTTCGGCATCGATCTGCTGGGAGGAGAAAGCGAGCTTGCCCTTGATCTCCTCCAGCTGGAACAGGCCGCGCCCCATGTCGCCAAGAGTGCCGGTCAGATAGCCGGTGGGTTGGCTGCCCGCCTGCCAGTTGAAGGCGGTGAGCTGGCCGCTGAAGTTGTTGAAGGAGAGCTCCTGATTGATGTCGTTGAGGCTCACGGCATCCAGCTGGCCGCGATCCAGCGACACGCTTTGCAACGGGAAGCCTTGCTGTGTCAGATCCCCCAGCTCTACCCGCATGCCGCGCGCCTTGAGATCGTGCAGTTGCAGGGTGCGGGCGGGCCAGTCCAGCACCATGCCGGTCTCCAGCAGGCCGTCGAACAGATTGGTCACCAGCTTGTCGGTGCGCAGCACTTCCCCCTCCAGCCGTCCTTGCAGGTTGAGACGGGCCAAGGTGAATTGCGGGGTCTCCAGCTGGCCAATGTTGAGGCTCAGGTTGGCCTGTGGCTGCCGTTTCGGGTCGATCAGCTCCCAGTCGCTCAGGGTGGCATTGAGGCCGCGCAGGGTCAGCTCGCTGCTCTCCAGACTGAGGCGATCGATAGTGCTGTCGCTGATGGTGAGGGAGTGCACCGGCAGGCTCGGCAGCTGGTTGGGCAGCGGCAGCTTGATGGCCGGGCGAATGAGATCAAGATGGGCGATGCGCACGTCGCGGCTCAGCCAGTCGATGCTCTCGATCTCCAGATAGATCTTGTCGAGGGAGATCGCATCGCCGTAGCGCACCTGCTCCGCCAGCAGGGTGTAGGGGTGAAGCGGGTTGAACACCAGCCGCCCTATGGTGACCGGCACGCCGGCCTGCTGGCTGATCCAGCTGGCGATAGGGCCTTTGGCGCGCTCGGCGTCGAACAGGCCGAGGGCAACCCAGACCAACAACAGCAGGAAGGCGAAGGTGTAGAGCAGGCCGCGTAGCCAGGAATTCATGGATGCTTTCCTCCTGTTTTGGGGTGTGTTGTCAGGCGTTTGAGTAGTGGTCCCGCAGACCGAGCCAGCGGCGGATCAAGGGTTCGACATGGTTGGGATGACGATCCATCAGGAATCTCGCCATTTTTTGCACCTGCGGAATAAGCGGCTGGTCGCGCACCAGATCGGCGATCTTGAGGTCGGCAAGGCCGGTCTGGCGGGTGCCGAGCAGTTCCCCCGGGCCGCGCAGTTCCAGGTCGCGCTGGGCGATCAGGAAGCCGTCGTTGGTCTCCCGCAGCACCCCGAGCCGGCTCTGGGCCGTTTTGGATAAGGGAGCATGATAGAGCAGCACGCAGTGGGAGGCCACCGATCCCCGGCCAACCCGGCCGCGCAGCTGGTGCAGCTGCGCCAGCCCCAGTCGCTCCGGGTTTTCGATGATCATCAGGCTGGCGTTGGGCACATCCACCCCCACCTCGATGACGGTGGTGGCGACCAGCAGTTGCAGTATGCCCGCCTTGAACTCCTCCATCACCCGCTGTTTCTCTACCGGCCGCATCCGGCCGTGCACCAGCCCGATATGCAGGCCGGGCAGCTGGGCTTGCAGTTCGATGGCGGTATCCTCGGCGGCCTGGCACTCCAGCACCTCCGACTCCTCGATCAGGGTGCAGACCCAGTAGGCCTGCTTGCCCTCGGTGCAGGCGAGCTTGACCCGTTCGATCACATCGCCGCGACGGCTGTCGGGCAGTGCCACCGTGGTGATGGGGGTACGGCCCGGCGGCAGTTCGTCGATGACCGAGGTATCGAGATCGGCATAGGCAGTCATCGCCAGGGTGCGGGGGATGGGGGTGGCGGTCATGATCAGTTGATGGGGATGTACCCCTTCCCGCTCCCCTTTCTCGCGCAGGGCGAGCCGCTGATGCACCCCGAATCTGTGCTGTTCGTCGATGATGACCAGCGCCAGACGCTGGAACACCACCTGCTCCTGAAAGATGGCATGGGTACCCACCACCATCTTGACGCTGCCATTGGCGATGGCAGCCAGCGACTCTTCCCGCGCCTTGCCTTTCTGCTTGCCTGCCAGCCAGCCGACCCCGATGCCGAGCGGTTCCAGCCACTTGGCGAAGTTGATGGCGTGCTGTTCCGCCAGCAGCTCGGTCGGCGCCATCAGCCCCACCTGACAGCCGTTGCCGATGGCTTGCAGGGCGGCCAGCGCCGCGACCAGCGTCTTGCCGGAGCCCACATCCCCCTGCACCAGTCGCATCATGGGGTGGCTCTGCTGCAGATCCTTACCTATCTCCGCCACCACCCGGCTCTGGGCGCCGGTGGGCTTGAACGGCAGGGCGCCGAGCAGCTGTTCAACCAGCGCGGGCGCCGGTTTGAGGGCGCGGGCCAGCTGGGTTTGCGCCTGAGCCCGCACCTTGAGGACTGAGAGGTTGTGCGCCAGCAGCTCCTCCAGCACCAGCCGTTGCTGGGCCGGATGCTGACCGCTTTCCAGCAGTGGCAGCGCCACCGAGGGGGGCGGGCGGTGCAGCAGGCGCAGGGCGGCGGCCAGTTCAATCTGGTGGGGATAGAGTCCGGCGGGCAGCAGCTCCTCGACCCCGTAGAGGTCGAGCTGGGCCAGCGCCTGATCGGTGAGGTTGCGCAGGGTGAGCTGGCGCAGCCCTTCGGTAGTCGGGTAGACGGGGGTGAGCGCCTCTTCGGTCTGACCGGCTTGTTCCTCGCCGAGCAGCTTGTACTCGGGGTGGGCCATCTCCAGCCCGTATTTGCCGGGGCGCACCTCACCAAAACAGCGGATCAGGCGGCCCGCCGCCAGACTGTTCTTCTGGGCGGCGGTGAAGTTGAAGAAGCGCAGGGTGAGGGTGCCGGTGCCATCGCTGATGCGACAGACCAGCATGCGACGGCGCCCCATCACCAGCTGAGTGTCCTGGATTTCGCCCTCGACAGCGCCGTGCAGTCCGGGCGGCAGATCGCCGATGGGCCACACCTGGGTGCGATCCTCGTAGCGCAGGGGGAGGTGGAACAGCAGATCCTGTACCGTGGCCAGCCCCAGTCGCTCGAGTTTTTCCTGCATCTTGCTGCCGACGCCCTTGAGGCTGTCGAGGGAGATTTTATCCAATTTCATCAATTAGATGCCCAAAAGCACTGTAAATATGTCCAGATGATAGGGGTTGTTGCTGGCCCGATGCAAGCCGAGTTGCTGCTGGCAGGGCCGCCGCTGCGGGGGAAACGGCGGATATAACAAAGGCCTGCCGAAAACGGGAGGCCTTTGGGTAGCTGCCGGTGAGTGCGATGCACCCTGGGGTCAGATGATGCGTTTTAGCAGCAAATGCGCCTTCACTCTGTGGATCCGTCCCAACAGCTTGCGTACCTGTTCCGGGTAGTCCTGAATTTGCTCTACCTGATCGAAGTGGCTGATCCGCTTGGTGTTGGCCAGAATATTCTCCCGCTCGGCATTGAACTGGGGGCGCAGCAGGTGGCGGCGATCGTGCACCAGCAGGCCGTTTTCCAGATCCAGCGTCCAGGCGCGAGGATTGAGATTATTGCCGGTGAGCAGGGCCCACTCGTCGTCCACGAAGATCCCCTTGAGATGGTAGGAGTTGCGTTCGCAACACCAGAGCATCAGGTTAAGGCGACCGTCGTCGATGTGACGCTGGTTGTGCTCGGCAAACTTGCGCAGGTTGGTCTCGTAGAGATAGGGCAGACCGCCGATGGTGGAGAATTTTTCCTCCGGCGGGATGAAGAAGTCGTTGGCGGTCTTGTCGCCCACCACGATCGTCACCTTGCAGCCGCGCTGCAGCAGATCTTCGATATCCTTGCTCAACTCCTTGGGGGGATTGAAGTAAGGGGTGCAGATGAAGATCTCCCGCTCGGTGGAGCGCACCAGATTGCGGATCATCAGGTTGAGCTGGTTGTTGCGCTTGCCCAGACCCACCATGGGAGTGACGGCCACTTCCTGAGTGTTGACCGGCATGGCGCTGAAACGATACTGGCTCTGGCGCAGGCTCTGCTTGAAGCGGCGGATCGGCCCCTTCAGCTGCTTGGCGCTGGGGATGTCGCTGTGATCCAGCCGCTGCACCGCGTCGCTCTTCACGAACAGGTCATCCACATAGTTGACCATGCTGCGGGCCAGCTCCGGGCTGGTGATCTGGTGATAGCGGTCGAAGCGGTAGCGCTCCTGCTGGTGCAGGTAGATGTCGTTGAGGCTGGCGCCGGAGTAGAGCACCACGTCATCGAAGATGAAGCCCTTGAGGTGCAGCACCCCGAGCAGCTCACGTCCTTTGACCGGAACGCCGTAAATTTCGATCTGGTGCTGGTGGCTGGCGGCCATCTCCTGATACATCAGATGGTTGCCACCCTGCTTGCCCTTGCCGATCAGGCCGCGCTGGGCACGGTGGAAGTCGACGCACAGCTTGATGTCGAGAGCCGGATTGCGCTGCTTGGCGGCGTAGAGGGCGGAGAGGATCTCCCGGCCTGCTTCGTCATCCTGCAGATAGAGCGCCACCAGATAGATGCGTCGGGTGGCACTGGCGATCAGCGCAAGAATGCGGCGTTTGAAATCCTCGGCGCTGTAGAGCACCTCAAACTGATCCGCCACCACGGCGATCTGGGGCAGCCGTGCCAGCAGTTGTCGATAATGGGCCGATGAATGCATAGATAAACCTGAAATCACGGGATTAAGCGTTCCGCTCGGAGCGATGAATAGGCGATTCTAGCAATCTCACCCTCTGGGCCAAAGCAAGAATCGTCAGAAAGATGAAAAAGGCCTCACAAGTGAGGCCTTTTTGTCAGCTTTTACCTCTTATCAGAGGAAGCTGTAGATGATCATCGCCATCACACCACCGGTGGTTCCGATGATGGTTTCCATCACGGTCCAGGTTTGCAGGGTCTGCTTTTCGGTGAGGCCAAGGTAGCGGTTGGCCAGCCAGAAACCGGAGTCGTTGACGTGGGAGAGCACGATGGAGCCGCCGCCGATGGCGATGGTGACAGCCGCCAGCTGGGCACCGTTCAGACCGAGGGGTTCCAGCATCGGCAGCACCAAGCCACAGGCAGTCAGCATGGCGACGGTGGCGGAGCCCTGAATCACCCGCACCGCGGCCGCCAGAATGAAGGCCAGCGCGACTATGGGCAGACCTGAGTCAGCCAGCATGTTGCCAAGGGCAGCGCCCACGCCGGAATCCACCAGTACCTGCTTGAACACGCCACCGGCACCGGTCACCAGGATGATCACACCGGCTGGCTGGATGGCGCTGTTGCAGACGCTCATCACCTCGTCACGGGACATGCCACGGCGAATGCCCAGCAGGTAGAAGGCGGCCAGACAGGCGACCATGATGGCGGTGAAGGGGTGGCCGATGAACTCCAGCCAGTTGTGCAGGGTGGAGCCGGTCTCGACGAAGCGACCGACGATAGTCTTGAGGCCGATCAACAGCAGCGGCAGACCGATGAGGCCCATCGCCAGCCCGAAGGAGGGCAGGGATTTGCTGCCATCGTGGACGCTGTTCTGGGCATCGGCAGGCAGCGGCACATCGACGATCTTGCTGATGAAGTCACCGAACAGCGGGCCTGCCAGGATCAGCGCCGGTACGGCGGCGATCAGACCGAACAGGATCATGTAGCCGAAGTCGGCACCCAGCTGGGACGCCACCAGGATCGGGCCCGGCGCCGGGATCAGGAACGCCTGACAGGTGGCGATACCCGCCAGCAGGGCGATACCGATCTTCACCACGCTGCCGCCGCCACGACGGACGATGGCGAACGCGACGCCAATCAGCAGCACCACAGCCACGTCGAAGAAGAGCGGCAGGGCGCAGACAAAGCCGGTCAGCGCCATGGCCCAGTTGGCGCGCTGGACGCCGAACTTGCCGAGCAGGGTGTGGGCCACCCGGTCGAGGGCGCCGGTCACTTCCATCACCTTGCCGAACATGGCGCCCAGCGCCACCACCACGGCGACGAAGCCGAGGGTGCCACCCATCCCTTTCTGGATGGTGGCGGCAATATCGGCCGGGTTCATGCCAGCTGCGAGACCCGCCACCATGGAGACCAGGATCAGGGCGACTACGGCGTGGAGCCGGGCCTTCATTACCAGAAAGAGCAGCAGCACGATCGAGCCGGCGGCCGTCATGATCAAAGAGATATCCGACATTGTTCTCTGTTCCTTGTTAGTTGTTCAGTGGCAATGCCGCAGGACTCATTACTAACCATAACATTATGATTTATTTGTATATATGGCTAGTCTGCAGCATCAGGCACGGGGCCGGCGAGTGTTAGTTTCAGTCTGTGGCCGACTTCACATTTTCAGGCGTTACCGGTAACATGTTACCGGTAACGTGGTAGATTAGAACCCATCAACAGCTGGTTTTTTGAAAAGTGGGACAGAGGTCAAATTATGGCGGGTAAGTGCATTATCGTGATGGGTGTATGTGGCAGCGGCAAATCAAGCGTTGGCATGAAAGTAGCCGAGGCGCTAAATGCCAAGTTCATTGATGGCGATGATCTGCACCCCAAGGCCAACATCCAGAAGATGGCTGGCGGCAATCCCCTCAACGATGAGGATCGTGCCCCCTGGCTGGAGCGGATCCGCGATGCCGCCTACAGTCTCGAACAGAAGAACGAGACCGGCATCATTGTCTGTTCCGCCCTCAAAAAGCAGTACCGCGACCAGATCCGCGAAGGTAACGAGTCGGTCAGCTTTATCTTCCTCGATGGCAGCCAGCCGCTGATCCTCGAGCGGATGCGCGCCCGCAAAGGCCATTTCATGCGGGAAACCATGGTACAAAGTCAGTTCGATACTCTGGAGCGCCCCGAGGGCGAAGCCGGTGTATTCCACATTGATATTGACGGCACCTTCGAACAGGTGGTTGATCGCGCCGTCACTGCATTGGAGCAAGCCCAATGATTCATCAGGTAATTTCCGACGTCACCGCCCGTATCCGCGAGCGCAGTGCCGCCCGTCGTCAGGCTTTTCTGGCCCGTATCCAGCGTCAGGCCGAGCAGGGCAAGACCCGCGCCGCACTGGCCTGTGGCAACCTGGCGCACGCCGTAGCTGCCTGCAGCAGTGACGAGAAGGGTCGCATTCTCGACATGACCCGTGCCAACGTCGGCATCGTCACCGCCTACAACGACATGCTGAGTGCCCATCAGCCCTATCAGGGCTATCCGGACCAGATCAAGGCCGCGCTGGCCGAGCTGGGCCACAGCGCTCAGGTCGCCGGTGGTGTGCCCGCCATGTGCGATGGGGTGACTCAGGGTCAGCCGGGGATGGATATGTCCCTCTTCTCCCGCGATCTGATCGCCCAGGCGACCGCGCTGTCGCTCTCTCACAACACCTTCGACGCCACCCTGCTGCTCGGCATCTGCGACAAGATCGCCCCGGGCCAGATCATGGGGGCGCTCTCCCACGCCCACCTGCCGACGGCATTTGTTCCTGCCGGCCCGATGGCGAGCGGTATCAGCAACGATGAGAAGGTGAAGGTGCGTCAGCAGTACGCAGCCGGTGAAGTGGGTCGCGATGCACTGCTGGAGATGGAGTGCGGCGCCTACCATGCGGCGGGTACCTGCACTTTCTACGGCACCGCCAACACCAACCAGCTGGTGTTCGAAGCCATGGGCCTGATGCTGCCGGGCTCCGCCTTCGTGCACCCGCACAGCGAACTGCGCCGTGCCCTCACCGATGAGGCCGCCCGCCGCATCAGCGCCATGATCCCGGGATCTCCGGCTTATCGCCCGCTCAGCACAGTGCTGGACGAGCGCTCGCTGGTCAACGGTCTGGTGGCCCTGCTCGCTTCCGGCGGCAGCACCAACCACAGCATTCACATGGTGGCGCTGGCCCGCGCGGCCGGTCTGGTACTGACCTGGGATGACATCAGCGATCTCTCCGACGTGGTGCCGCTGCTGGTGCGCATGTACCCGAACGGCCCGGCCGACGTCAACGCCTTCGAGCAGGCGGGCGGTGTGCCCGGGATGATGCGCCGTCTGGCCGAAGATGGGCTGATCCACATGGATGCCACCCCGGTCTTTGGCGAGATGCAGGATTACCTCAGCCGCCCGGCGCTGGTCGATGGCAAGCTGCTGTGGCAGCCGGTTGGCGAAAGCAGCGACGCGAGCGTGCTCTCTCTCTCTGGCTGCGTGTTCCAGGCCACCGGTGGCACCAAGCTGCTGGCGGGTAATCTGGGCCGCGCCGTGGTCAAGGTCTCCGCCGTCGCCCCCGAATATCGGGTGATTGAAGCCCCGGCGCGGGTCTTCTCCTCCCAGCATGCGGTGGAAGCCGCCTACCAGGCGGGCGAGCTCAATCAGGACGCCGTTATCGTGGTGCGCCACAACGGCCCAGCCGCCAACGGCATGCCGGAGCTGCACAAGCTGATGCCGGTGCTCGGCAACCTGCAGAAGGCGGGTCACAAGGTGGCGCTGGTCACCGATGGCCGTCTCTCCGGCGCCTCCGGCAAGATCCCGGCTGCCATTCACATCACACCAGAAGCGCTGCACGGCGGGGCCATCGGCCTGCTGCAAGATGGCGATCTGCTGCGAGTGGATGCAGTGAGCGGCCGCCTCGACTGCCTGACCGATTTGAGTGGCCGCACCCAGGCCGAAATTGACCTCACTCTGGAACAAGAGGGGTGGGGTCGTGAACTGTTTAGCGTGATGCGTCGCGCAGTATCGAGCGCCGAGTGTGGCGCCACCATTTTTGATTAAGAGCTGACTAAGGAAGAGCTATGCAGAACTGGAAAGTGACCCCTGCCGAAGTGTTTGCCGCCTCTCCGCTGGTGCCCGTGATGGTTATCAACGAGCTGGATCAGGCCCTGCCGATGGCCAAGGCGCTGCTCGACGGCGGCATCTCCGTCTTCGAAATCACCCTGCGCACTCCGGTAGCCCTCGACGCCATCGCCCTCATCGCCAAGGCGATGCCGGATGCCATGGTCGGTGCCGGTACCGTGCTCAACTGCGCGCAGTTTGACGCTGCCGTGGCAGCCGGTGCCCGCTTCGTCATCTCCCCGGGGATGACTCCGGCCCTGCTGGCCCACGCGGCCAATAGCACAGCGCCGCTGATCCCGGGCGTTGCGACACCGTCTGAAGTGATGCAGGCACTGGAAGCGGGCTACGACCACCTGAAGTTCTTCCCGGCCGAAGCAAACGGCGGCACCAAGGCGCTCTCCGCCATTGCTGCCCCGCTGCCCCAGGTGAAGTTCTGCCCCACCGGCGGTATCGGCCCACACAACGTGGCCGACTATCTGGCGCTCAAGTGCGTCGCCACCGTTGGCGGCTCCTGGATGTTGCCGGCCGATGCGGTCAAGAGCGGCAACTGGGAAGAGGTGACTCGCCTCTCCCGCGCTGCGGTTGAAATGGTTAAACGCTAAGCGCTAGCCATTCAGAAAAATCAAACAGGCCACCCTCGGGTGGCCTGTTCTGTTATCGGCTAATGGCGGTCATACGGGGGGCACAGCAGGAGTGGGCCGCGACACCAACCGGTGCAGGAAGGGGTTAGCCCAAGCTTTCTCCCAGATAGAGGGAGAAGCCGATATCTTTGCGTGTCTCGGTCTGTGGCTGGCCGCTGAGACGGGCCAGCAGCATGGTGGCTGCCTCCATGCCGATCGCTTCCCGCGGGGTGGCAATACTGGCCAGCTTGGGGGTCATGGCGTGGCCGATATCGAGGGCATTGCTACCCGCGATGGCGATCTGTTGTGGCACCGGGATCCACTTGGCCTGGCACTGCAGCAGGGCGCCGACCGCCAGATCATCGTTGGTGCAGAACAGGCCGTCGAGGTCGGGATAGCGCACCAGCGCCTGATCCAGCAACTCGCCGCCGAGGGTAAAGGTGGAGGACTGTTCGGTCAGCAGATGCTGGCCGGTGAGGCCGAAGTCAGCCATCGCCTGATAATAGCCCTCCATCCGCAGCTGGGTTCGCACGTCGAGCCGGGCCCCCAGATAGACCACCTGACGCCTGCCCCGGCGCAGCATCTCTGATACCATGGCCCGGGCCGCGGCCCGGTGATCCATGCCGACCACCATGTCGATGGGATTGGGTGGCAGATCCATGGTTTCGACCACCGGAATGCCAGCGGTGGCGATCATCTTGCGGGTGCGCTCGGTGTGTTGGCTGTCGGAGAGGATTAGGCCATCAACATGATAGGAGAGCAGCGACGCGATCTGTTCCTCCTCTCGTTCCGGGCTGTAACTGTAGTGCGCTAGCAGGGTTTGATACCCGGCAGGGCGGGTGACCGATTCGATGCCGTGGATCACCGCCGAGAAGACCTGGTTGGAGAGGGAGGGGATCAGGATACCGATCGCCTTGCTGGTGGCGTTGGAGAGAATATCCGGCGCCCGGTTGGGGATATAGCCCAGCTCTTCCACCACCGCCGCGATCCGCTCGCGGGTACCCTCCGCCACGGTCTGCGGGTCGCGCAGATAGCGGCTGACAGTCATCTTGGTCACGCCAGTCTGGTCGGCGATATCTTGCAGGGTGGGGCGGCGCTTGCGGGTGGTGTTCATCGGGGTGTCCAGCATGGATGTTACATGTAACATTACCGTTTTCGGCCGACAAAGTCAGCATATGAAACCGTAGTAAGAGGAGTTTTCGATGATCAGAGGCAAGCAGTTCGTGGATGTCCGGTTCGAGCAGCAGGATGTGGAGGGGGAGCAGTTCTCGGAGTGCCGCTTTATTGGCTGCAACTTCTCCTGGCTGGATCTGAGCGATAGCCGTTTCATCGATTGCAGCTTCTACGATCGGGAGAGCGAGCGGGGCTGTTTGTTACAGGGCTGCGACCTGCGGGAGACCAGCTTTCTGCGTTGCGATCTCACCATGGCCGATTGCAGCCGCAGCCAGTGTCTGGGGTTGGAGATGCGCGATTGTCAGGCGGTCGGCATCAACTTCGGCCACGCCAGCTTTGCCAACCAGATCACCGCCAAGAGCTACTTCTGCGAGGCCCATCTGACCGACAACAACTTCAGCTACGCCAGCTTCGAGGGCTGCCTGCTCGAAAAGTGCGAGCTGACCGGCAACCGCTGGCAGGGGGCCAACCTGTTCGGCGCCTCGCTGGCGGGTTCCGATCTCAGTGGCTCCGAGTTTGGCCAGATCGAGTGGACCAGCTTTAAATTGCAGGGCTGCGATCTGCGCCAGTGCGATCTGCCGGGGCTGGATCTGCGTCGGGTCGATCTGCAAGGGGTGCAGATCAACGAGGATCAGCAGCAGACGTTGCTGGAGCAGATCGGTCTGGTCGTCTTCCCTTGAGTTGACCGAAAAATAGGTAATTTTTCATCAAATGGGGACCGACAGTGAGTGGCGGTGCTCCTGAAACGACAAAAGCCTGCGTGATGCAGGCTTTTTGTAGTGAGCGTATGACGCGCTTGTCGGTCGGGTTAACTCAACCCTTGGCCAGCCACTTGGTCGGGTTGATGGCTTCGCCTTGATGGCGAATCTCGAAGTAGAGGCCGGGCCTGTCCTGGCCACCACTGTCACCCACCAGTGCCACCGGTTCACCCTGTTCCACATTCTGACCCACTTGGCGCAGCAGCGACTGATTGTGACCATAGAGGCTCATGTAGCCCTTACCGTGGTCGATCACCAGCAGCATCCCGAAGCCATCCAGCCAATCGGCATACACCACCTGACCGGCTGCCACCGCCTTGACCTGGGTCCCTTCACTGGCACCGATCAAAGTGCCCTTCCACTTGAGCTGGGCGGTGCGTGGTGAACCGTAGGAGATAAGGATCGGCCCCTGTACCGGCCAGCGCAGGCTGCCATTGGTGCTAAGCCCACCGTAGCCGCCAGTACTGGCCTTGGCGCTGTTGCGCGCGGCGGCTTGCTGTTCCGCCACCCGGTTCTGTTGCTTGGCGACTTTCTGCTGCTCGGCGGCGAGCCGTTGCTGTTCGCCGATCTTCTGCTGTTGCGCCGCGATCCGCTGTTGTTCGGCAATTCGCTTCTGTTCGGCGGCCAGACGTTGCGCCTCGAGACGGCGCTGGCGCTCTTGCTCTGCTTTTAACTTGGCAAGGCGTTCCCGCTCGGCCCGTTCACGGCGCTCCTGTTCTTCGCGCTTGCGGCGCAGCTCTTCCAGCCGAGCTTTCAGCGCTTTCTCCGCCTTGACCAGCTTGGTGAGCTTCTGTTCATCATCCTGTACCGATTGCTGCAGCTGGTTACGCACCTTGGCCCGGCTCTGCTGGCTGGCCAGCAGGGTCTGGTGATGCTCTTGCTGTTCGCCGAGCAGAGATTGCAGTCTGGTTTCGGTCTCTTTGGTGGCCCGCTGGTTTTTCGCCAGCTTGTCGTGGGTGGCGCGCAGGGCGTCAATGGCCTCGATGCGGGCCTTGTTGAGGTAGTCGTAGTAGTCGAGGGAGCGGCTCAGTTTGGCCGGGTCCTGCTGGTTGAGCAGCAGTTTGAGGTAGTCGTGGTTGCCCGCCAGAAAGGCGCTTTCCGCCTGTTTGGCCAGCAATTGCTTCTGATGTTTGGCTTGTTGTTCCAGTCCCAGCTTGTCTTTTTGCAGGGTCGCCAGCTTCTGCTGGTTCTGCTGCAGTTGCTGCTTGGTCTGGTTGAGCTTGGCGGCGGCCGTCGAGATAGCCTGCTCGTCAGCTTTGAGTTGGGTATTGAGCTTGGCAAGCTCCTCTTTGCTGAGCTTGATGGTCTTTTGTTGCTCTTTGATCTGGGACTGCATGGCGCCCAGCTGCTGATTGGCGGCAATAGCCGGACTGGCGCCAAACGACAGACAAAAAAACAGCGCGCCGGCCAACAGGCCGACGCGACTGGTTTTCTGTGAAATAACTTCGCATCCCCGCATGGGGACGGATTATTTCAGAATCATCAGGGGCTTACCAGTCATTTCCGGCGGCACCGGCAGACCCATCAGGGTCAGCATGGTGGGGGCCAGATCGGACAGTTTGCCACCTTCAGCGACCTCGGCTTTGCGGCCGACATAGATAAGCGGAACTGGCAGGCTGGTGTGGGCGGTGTGGGCCTGACCGGTCTCTTCATCCTGCATCTTCTCGGCGTTGCCGTGGTCGGCGGTGATCAGGCACTCGCCACCCACTTCGCGCAGGGCTTCGGTGACGCGGCCAACACAGTGGTCAACGGCTTCACAGGCTTTGACGGCGGCATCGAACACGCCGGTGTGGCCGACCATGTCGCCATTGGGGTAGTTACAGATGATGACGTCGTACTTGCCGCTCTTGATGGCCGCAACCAGCTTGTCGGTCAGCTCTTCGGAGCTCATTTCCGGCTGCAGGTCGTAGGTAGCCACTTTCGGGCTGGCGACGATCTCGCGATCTTCGCCGGTGAAGCAGGACTCTTCGCCACCGTTGAAGAAGAAGGTGACGTGCGCGTACTTCTCGGTCTCGGAGATGCGCAGCTGGGTCTTGCCCTGCTTGGCCAGCCACTCACCCAGGGTGTTGACCAGGGCAGTCGGCGGGTAGGCACAGGCAGTTTTGATGTCGGCCGCGTATTCGGTCAGCATCACGAAGTTCAGCTTTGGCTCTACGGCACGGGCGAAACCGGTGAAGTCGGCATCCACGAAGGCGCGGGTGATTTCACGGGCGCGGTCGGCACGGAAGTTCATGAAAATCAGCGCATCGCCGTCTTCCATCGGTGCAGCTTCGCCGATACGGGTGGCCTTGACGAATTCGTCGTTCTCGTCACGGGCATAGCCGGCAGCCAGCGCTTCAGTGGCGCTGTTGGCGGTGAACTCGCCTTTGCCCTGAGTCATCAGGTCATAGGCTTGCTGCACGCGATCCCAGCGGTTGTCACGGTCCATAGCGAAGTAACGGCCGATCATGGAGGCGAAACGCCCCTTGCCCAGCTTGGCGAACAGGGCGTCGAACAGCTCGATAGAGGACTGGGCGGAGCGCGGCGGAACGTCACGGCCATCCAGGAAGGCGTGCAGGTAGATCTTCTCGGCGCCACGCTTGGCGGCCATTTCGATCATGCCCATGATGTGCTCTTCGTGGCTGTGTACGCCACCCGGAGACATCAGGCCCATGATGTGGACGGCTTTGCCGTTGGTCACGGCAGCATCAACAGCCTTGGCCAGCTCGACGTTCTGGAAGAAGTCGCCATCCTGAATGTCTTTGGAGATGCGGGTCAGCTCCTGATAGACGATGCGACCGGCGCCGATGTTGACGTGGCCCACTTCGGAGTTACCCATCTGGCCATCCGGCAGACCGACATCCAGGCCGGAGCCGGAGATCAGGGTGCTGGTGTAGTCACGGGCCAGACGATCGAGGTTGGGAGTCTTGGCGGCAGCGACGGCGTTGTGCTCTTGCTTGGTGCTATAGCCCCAACCGTCCATGATGACCAGAACCAAAGGTTTCTTAGCTGTTGACATAAGACTATGTCCTCTCGGATTGGAAAAAATGCGGGAAATGAAACTAGCGTAATATTACTACATCTGCCGAAATAGTCACCTGATAGCCAAGGGGCGCTCCCGAGCCCCCGCAAGCCACGCCCTTCTTGCCATGCTCACTGTCTGCTGATGATGGGAGCCTGCTCGCGCTTTGCCGCCAAGATGGCTGATCTTATCAATACCCCCATGTATACTCGGGCCCTTGTCTTGGTCCCTGGATAGTAGAAGATGCAAGAGTATTTGGATTTTGCGACCCGTAACCCGCTGCTGACCGCAGCCTGGTTGGGTCTGGCTGGCACCCTGGTTTACACCACTGTGCGTGCCCGTTTTTCTCCGGTAAAAACCGTCAATAACCACACAGCCACTCTGCTGATCAACCGTGAGAATGCCACTGTAGTGGATATTCGCAGTCAGGAAGAGTACGCCAAGGGCCATCTGGCCGGTGCCCAGCATCTGCCGCTGACCCAGATCCAGAGCAATAATCTGGGCCCGGTTGAAAAGCATAAAGATGCCCCCATCATAGTGGTGTGCGAGTCGGGCATGACTGCGGGCGGCGCGGGTCGTCAGCTGAGCAAGGCCGGTTTCAAGCAGGTATATGTGCTCAGCGGTGGTATGGCTCAATGGCGTGCAGACAATCTGCCGGTAACCAAAAAGCGCTGATTGATTTAAGGGCCTGTGCCCACTTATCCCTATATAAAGGAATCAAACGAAATGGCTGACGAGATCAACAACCAGGAAGTACAACCGGAATTCAACATCCAGCGTGTCTACACCAAGGATGTCTCTTTCGAAGCGCCGAACACCCCGCACATCTTCCAGAAAGAGTGGCAGCCGGACGTCAAGCTGGACATGGATACCAAGACCAATATTCTGGCTGACAACGTGTACGAGGTTGTCCTGACCCTGACCGTGACCTGCAAACTGGAAACCGAAACCGCCTTCCTGTGCGAAGTTCAGCAAGCCGGTATCTTCACCATCGGTAACCTGCCAGAGCCGCAGCTGGCTCACTGCCTGGCCGCTTTCTGCCCGAATATCCTGTTCCCGTACGCCCGCGAAGCTGTTGCCAACATGGTGAGCAAAGGTTCCTTCCCGCAGCTGAACCTGGCACCGGTTAACTTCGATGCTCTGTTTGCCCAGCATATGGCGCAAGCACAGGCCCAGCAGGCGACTGCGGAAGCCTGATAATGGCTGACCAGATCGCTATCTCGGTCTTGGGGGCGGGGTCTTATGGCTCCGCCCTTGCCATTTCTCTGGCGCGCAACGGTCATCCGACCCTGCTGTGGGGTCACGATCCTGCTCATGTCGCCGTGCTGGAACAAGATCGCTGCAACAAGGCATTTTTGCCTGATGTCCCTTTTCCCGCCGATCTGCAGCTGACTGCGGATCTGCAATATGCGGTGCAAGCCGCCCCTGTGCTGCTACTGGTGGTGCCGAGCCACGTGTTTGGTCAGGTATTGGCTCAGATCAAACCTTTCTTGCGTCCCGATACCCGTATCGCCTGGGCCACCAAGGGGTTGGAGCCGGACAGTGGCCGCCTGCTGCAGGATGTGGCGCGTGAGGTGCTGGGAGACGAGATGCCGCTGGCGGCGATCTCCGGTCCCACCTTCGCCAAGGAGCTGGCTGCCGGTCTGCCGACGGCTATCTCGGTTGCCTCGACCCATGACGATTTCGCCGACGATCTCTCCCGACTGCTGCACTGTGGCCGTTCGTTCCGGGTTTATACCAGCCCGGACTTCGTCGGTTTGCAACTGGGTGGTGCGGTGAAGAACGTCATCGCCATCGGCGCCGGTCTCTCCGACGGGCTCGGTTTTGGCGCCAATGCCAGAACCGCGCTGATCACCCGGGGTCTGGTGGAGATGCAGCGTCTGGGGGCCGCCCTCGGTGCTGATGCCAAAACCTTTATGGGGATGGCGGGGCTCGGGGATCTGGTGCTCACCTGTACCGACAACCAGTCGCGCAACCGCCGCTTCGGGCTGGCTCTCGGGGCTGGCAAGGATGTGGATACCGCCATGACCGAGATCGGTCAGGTCGTCGAAGGGTATCGCAACACCAAGGAGGTCCATCTGTTGGCGGCCCGCAACGGTGTGGAGATGCCCATTTGCGAGCAGATCTTCAAGGTGCTATACGAGGGTAAGAACCCGAAAGAGGCGGCCATCGCCCTGTTGTCGCGAGACAAGAAGGACGAGTAGTCGCAGGTGTTGTGCCATTCAACAGGCCCACGCCAGAGGGTGTAATGCCAGTCAGTGACGCTGACTGGCATTGTTTTTATGGGCCGCTAGCGCCATCACTCCGCGGGATTGGCTTCACGCGGCGGTGCAATTTTGTATCCCTGTTGATGGGGGACGCGAGCCGCCACCAGGGTATCAAGATGGCGTTGCATGTTTGAATGACAAGGTGAAAGCGGATCGCCTGACCGGATGACTGGTTTAGCGTGCTTGCGCCAGGGTGCGTACCACGGCGGCGTGGGCCTGACGGGTACGGCTGATATGGCGCGGTGCGACCAGCACCACATCGTTGCCTGCGACGGCGCCCATGATTTCGGGATTGGCGTTGCGATCCAGCAGGCGAGCAACCACGGTGGCGGCGCCCGGGGTGGTGAGGATCAGCACCATCTGCTGGTTGTGTACCACGTCGCGCACCATGTCGTGGATCGAGCGGGTGCTGCCAGCGGGCTCCAGTTGATCGTCCACCAGGGTGTAGACCTTCTTGCCATTGGCATTTTGGGCCTTGGCGACACCGAGGCGGCGTAGCAGGCGGGAGATGGTGGACTGGCTAATGTCGGCAAAGCCGCGCTCTGACAGCTGGTGGCGGATCTCTTCCTGAGTGCTGTAGCAGTGCTGACCGATGATCTGGCGACAGGCATCCAGCTGGGCCAGATCGGGCTCTTGGGCAACGGGACGACTGAGAGTTTTGACCACGGCGAATTCCTTTGATGATGACCGGAGGTAAACGCGCGATATCTGTCATAGCTGTCAGTTATCAGCCAAAAACACTGATAATCCATCTATATGCAGGGAATGAGCGGGCATTACCATCTTGGGATGGCAAATTATAGCTGACTGGAAATTCGGTGATGTGACAGGGTTCAAAGATGGGCCCCGCAGGGCCCAATCAGATATCAGTAACGCTCGCTGACGATGTCCTGAGTGAAGGACTTCTCGCAATATTTGCACTTCATCCGCACCACGCCTTTCACTTCGCGCACCCGGAAGTAGCTGTCCACCGGCTCGTTGTGGGAGATGCAGTTGGAGTTGGGGCAGTGGAACACCCCGGTGATGAACTCCGGCAGCTCCAGTTGGTGCTTCTTCACCACATTGAACTCTTCAATGATATTGACGGTCGCTTTCGGGGCGAACAGCGCCAGCTGGTTGGCCTGTTGCTCGGTCAGGCGGGTGTTCTCGATCTTGATGAGATCCTTCTTGCCGAGCGCGCCGGATTTCAGGTTGAAGCCGACGGTGATCCGCTCCTGGGTTTCGACCAGCTGGAACAGCTTGAGGATCTTGATGCCCTGGCCAGCGGGGATGTGATCGATGACGGAGCCGTGACGGATGGCTTCGACTTGCAGTTGGTTCTTGTCAGACATGATATTCCCCTAAGCTCAGACAGTTTCGTTCAGTACCAGTGCCAGCAGCGCCTGGCGTGCATACACCCCGTTCTCCGCCTGCTGGAAGTAGCAAGCGTGGGGGGTCTTGTCGACCGCGACATCGATCTCGTCGACGCGGGGCAGGGGATGCAGGATCTTCATGGTGGGCTTGGCTCCTTCCAGAGTCGCCAGCTCCAGAATGAACTTGGCAGCCATGTGCTTGTATTCGGTCTCGTCGAAGCGCTCTTTCTGGACGCGGGTCATGTAGAGGATGTCCAGCTCCGGCATCACCTCTTCCATGGTCTGGTGGACGCTGAACTGGATGCCTTTCTCTTCCAGCTCTTCGCAGATGTAGTCCGGCATCGCCAGCGCTTCCGGGGAGATGAAGAAGAAGCGGCAGTTGAACAGGCTGAGGGCCTGGGCCAGCGAGTGCACGGTGCGGCCATATTTCAGGTCACCGACGAAGGCGACGTTGAGGTTGTCCAGACGACCCTGGGTCTCATGGATGGTGAACAGGTCGAGCAGGGTCTGGCTCGGATGCTGGTTGGAGCCGTCGCCGCCGTTGATCACCGGCACCCGGGAGAACTCGGAAGCCAGACGGGCCGCGCCCTCTTTCGGGTGGCGCATCACCACTGCATCCGAGTAGGAGCCGATGATCTTGATGGAGTCAGCCAGCGTCTCGCCTTTCTTGGCGCTGGTGTTGCCACCGTCGGCGAAGCCGATGATGTTGCCGCCGAGGCGCTGTACCGCGGTCTCGAACGAGAGGCGGGTGCGGGTGGAGGCTTCGAAGAAGCAGCTGGCAACCAGCTTGTCTTTCAACAGGCTGGTGTCAGGTTCAGCCTTCAACCGTTGTGCGGTTGAGACTACCAGTTCCATTTCTGACCGGGTCAGGTCCGAAATGGAGATGACATGTTTCTTATAGAGTGGATTGGTCATCGTCTGCATTCCCTTTGACATCATTGGAGGTTTTTCGGGCACAAAAAAAAGCCCCTGAAACAGGGGCTTTTTTTAAAAATAACTGGGGATCGTTGGGGTGGGAACTGGAAACAACGGGGCCGCTCTGGTGCGCACCACCCGTTTGCAAGGCTGTTTTCTGAATCAAAAACTGCATCGTCTCGTCCCGACCTTTTTTAAACCGGACAGATTATAGGGCCGCTTTTTTAATTGTCAAAATTTTATTTCTGATGCCAATTTCAGCATGAAAAACGTTTAAGTGGTGGGAACAGGACGACAAATCCACACCCTGTGCGTCTCTTGCAGCGGTTCCCCATCGCGGGCCATGGCGCGCAAATAACCGAGTCTGTGGTGCCCTTCCAGCAGGCAGTAGGGTTGCGGCAGCGGTTGCCCGTTCGGGTAACTGCTCCCCTCGGCTGGTGCCAGCACGATGACAGGTTCGGGCCAGGTGCCTTCGCTCAGCATCTTCTCGCCGAGCCAGGAGCGGCGCACATAGCGGTTGCTGCGCAGCATCTCGCCCCAGCGTTCGATCACCTCCATATGGCGGGAGCCTACCTGATCCACCAGTTGCGCGGTGGGCCAGCTTTCGCAGCTGAACTGATGGCTGGCGAGATCGATAAAGCTCCAGTTGGACTCAAAACCGCGCCAATGACGGTAAATCCACTGGGAGAGCACATTTTCCGGAATAAAGGGCACCAGCGGCGCGACCCGTTCAAGATAGGCGGGCAGGGACTCTGTCTTGCGCTCATCCCTGAAGTTGAGGGGCGCCAGTTGTTGGAGCAATCGGTAATTGAGCATAAGTGGCCTCCCGGTACCTGATTTCACCCTACCCCCATTTATGTCCCATTCCTACCCCGACAGGGCTGCAAATACAGCAAGTTATCCTTGTTTGCTGCACAAATAGCCGTAGCCTGTTCGGGAATTGTTCAATTGCACTGAAAGTGCAAAAAAAGCCTTTACCTTTGACCCTCACTTTGTATAATTCGCCTCGTTTGTTGCAGGGGCGTAGTTCCAATTGGTAGAACAGCGGTCTCCAAAACCGATGGTTGCGGGTTCGAGTCCTGCCGCCCCTGCCATTTTCAGAAAGGCCAGCTCATTGAGCTGGCCTTTCGCATTTCTGACATTTCCCTCCTGTGCTGTTGCCCCTCTTTGTTATCCATCATTTTCCCTGGCCCCAGTGGTTCGCGGGGTATGGCCTTTGCCCTTCGATCTGATTACTCCGGCACTTATTCGGCACTGAATAGCATGGAATAGTGATCTCCCTACAGCTTGCAGCGGTTCCTGTTGTTGATAGATGTAAAAATATACAGATTCACTAAAGTCTGTTCATATTGCGGCCGATAGCCCAGATCTCACGGGGTTTTCCCTGCCTGACACAACAACAAGGATTCGTCGTCATGACCCTCTCTCTGCGCGGCAAGCTGCTGGCCACCAGTCTTGGCGTGGTGCTGCTGATGGCATCACTGCTCGGCATCGTTGCCTTTCACACCCTCAAATCCCGTACCATGAGCGCCATTCAGAGCGAGGCGGTCAACTATGGTCACGCTTACTCGGTGGCGATCGGCGACTGGATGGCGGATCGCAAGAACACGGTCCACGCGCTGGTGAACCTGATCAGCGACAACCCCCAAGCCGAACTGGTGCCACACCTGAAGCAGGCCTATACCTCCGGCAGCTTTGGTCTTACCTATTTCGGTTCCGCGCAGGGGGTGATGACCCGGCAGGATCCCTCCCTCAACACCGGCAACTATGACCCGCGGGAACGCCCCTGGTATCAGGATGCGGTGAAGGCGGGGCAGCTGATCGTGACCGCCCCCTATGTCAGCGTCACCATGCAGAAGCTGGTGGTCACCCTCTCCGAACCGGTGCGCCATCAGGGCGAGCTGGTCGGTGCCGTGGGGGCCAATCTGGCGCTCGACAAGCTGATCGACGAGGTGTTGGCGATGAAGGTGCAGGGTGAGGGCTATGCCATGCTGCTCGACAGCAGCGGCCTCATCGTCGGCCATCCGCAAAAGGATCTGGCGCTCAAACCCATCGCCGAGCTGGCGCCGGGACTCTCTGCCGCCACCTTCCAGCAGTGGGGTCGCGAGAACAGCGAGCTGCACGCCGCCACCCTCGACGGGCGGGATGTGCTGCTGGCGGTACAACCGGTAGCGGGCACCGACTGGCTGCTGGCTATGGTGATGTATCGCGATGTGCTGGAGGCGCCGCTCAGCAACCTGCTGTGGCAGCTGGTGGGGCTGACGCTGGTGCTGATGCTGGTGTTCAGTGCCCTGCTCACCGCCACCTTCAAATACCTGTTCGCCGATCTCGGTCGGGTGGCGCACGCCCTGCACGACATCGCCCACGGCGAGGGGGATCTCACCGTTCACATCAACACCCACAGCAAGGATGAGGTGGGTCAGCTGGCCCAGAACTTCAACCAGTTCGTGGCGCGGCTGCACGGTATCGTCAGCCGGTTGCGGGATGTGACCGTCGAGCTGGCGGCCCAGTCCCGCGCCCAGGCGGCCGGGGCGCAGGCCCGCAGTCAGCGGGTGCGTCAGCAGCAGGACGAGATCGTGATGGTGGCGACCGCGGTGACCGAGATGGCCTCCGCCACTCAGGAGATCGCCGGCAACGCCGAGTTTGCCGCCGCCACCGCCACCGATGCGGTCGCACTGGCGGTCGCCGGTCAATCCCAGGTTGGTCAGAGTCAGCGCAGCATTACCGGTCTGGCGGACGAAGTGGCCGATGCCAGTCAGGTGATCAACGAGCTCGACAGCCATGCTCAGAAGATCAGCGGTATTCTGGCCACCATCAGCGGCATCGCCGAGCAGACCAACCTGCTGGCGCTCAATGCCGCCATCGAAGCGGCCCGGGCCGGTGAGCAGGGCCGTGGTTTTGCGGTGGTGGCGGACGAGGTAAGGGTGCTGTCGCGCCGTACCCACGACTCCACCGACGAGATCCAGCAGATGATCGAAACCCTGCAGCAGACTACCCGTCGCGCCGTGGGGGGCATGGAGACCAGCCGTCAGCTGGCGGGCACCAGCGTGGAGGATGCGGAAGCCGCCAACCAGAGCCTTGGCCGGATCAACGAGGCGATCGGCTCCATCAGCGATATGGCGACCCAGATCGCGGCGGCGGCCGAGGAGCAGACCTCGGTGACCGGCGAGATCAGCCGCAATACCGAGAATATCCGCCACGTCTCGCAAGAGCTGGCTGAGCAGGCGGGCAACGAGGCGGCGCAGGCAGCCGAACTCAAGTCACTGACCGAGCGACTGGAGCAGGAGATCGGCCGCTTCCGGCTCTGATCATCCCGCCACTCCAGCAACAGAAAGGGCAGCCCGCGGGCTGCCCTTTGTTTATTTATTGCCGGTGGCCGTCAGGCGGCGCTCTCCAGCTGCGCCAGATGGAAGGCGCGCCAGTTGCCGTCGGGCAGGTAGTGCTTGCCCTGCTGCCACTTGGGGTCGTGCTGCACCACGTAGCGGTAGTGGTAGGCCCGCTGCTGACCGACATAGCGCCCTTGCTGCGGGTCGAAGATCTCTACCTCGACCAGCTGGCGCAGATATTCGCTCTGGGGATCATCCTCGCCGTGGAAGTTCTCCATCTCGTCGAGCGCCGCGATGGCGGCGGGGAAGTCGTCCAGCACAAACAGCTCGCCATAGACCCAGTCATCACCCGGCAGCAGGGCCGGATAGCCTTTGTGCTGCAGGTGATAGAGGGCGCCGCGCACCCGGGCGCGCCGCGGCGGCTTGTTCACATGAGCGGCCAGATAGCGCCGGTAGTTGAAGAGCCCGTCCATCAGACTGCCGTAGACGAACAGCGGGCGTGGCTGGCAAAGCGTCATGAAATTTCGCCGCCCACGACCTTGAGGTCGCCATCCTGCTGCAGCACCACTGCCTCGATCGCCAGCGCCAGCGCACGGGTGATGTCGCTCATGGCGAGGCAGGGCTGGTTCACTTTGTCCGCCACCTGTTCGGTGATGTAGGGGACGTGGATAAAGCCGCCGCGCACCGCCGGGAACTGCTGTTCGATCAGGTAGTGCAGCTGGTACATGATGTGGTTGCAGACGAAGGTGCCCGCGGTGTTGGAGACCGCTGCCGGAATACCGTTCTCCTTGATGCGCTGCACCATCCCCTTGATGGGCAGGCGGGAGAAGTAGGCCGGTGCGCCATCGGCCTGAATCACTTCATCGATGGGCTGCTGCTGCTCGTTGTCGGGGATGCGGGCGTCATCGAGGTTGATGGCGACCCGCTCCGGGGTAATGGCGAAGCGACCGCCCGCCTGACCGACGTTGATCACCACATCCGGCTGGTGCTGGTGCATCAGCGCCGCCAGCAGGGTGGCCGACTTGCCGAATACGGTGGGGATCTGGGCCTTGATCACGGTGGCATCCAGAATGGTGTCGGGCAGGCGCTTTACTGCCTCCCAGGCCGGGTTGATGGGCTCGCCGCCGAAGGGGTCAAAACCGGTAATCAGAACTTTCATCATCGTCTCCCGAATTCTCAAAATGCCCAGTAGTACATGAGGGCGATATGGATCAGCACCAGGGTCAGTGCCATCGGCACCTGCACCTTGATCACCTTGTTGAGATCTTTCATCTCCAGCAGGGCGGCGGGCAGGGCGTTGAAGTTGGCGGCCATGGGGGTCATCAGGGTGCCGCAGAAACCGGCGGTCATGGCCAGCGCACCGGCGATCACCGGATCACCGCCCTGCGCGACCACGAAGGGGATACCGATCCCGGCGGTGATGACGGTGAAGGCGGCGTAGGCGTTGCCCATGATCATGGTGAAGACCATCATCCCGAGGCAGTAGGCCACTACCCCGATGAAGGGGCTGCCCATAGGGACCACGGTGGAGATCCCCTGCGAGATGACGTCACCGACCCCGGATTTGTTGAAGATCACCCCGAGGGCGGCCAGCAACTGGGGCAGGATGCCGGTGATGCCCACTTGCTGGATCATCCGGTCGGAGTCTCCCACCACGGTGGAAGGTGTGGCGCGGGTCAGCAGCACAGTGATGACGAAGGCGATCACCGCCGCCAGACCGATACCGACCTGACCGCCGAGGGGGGTGAACTGGGCGATCACCACCGCCAGCAGGGCCAGCAATACGCAGGGCAGGAAGATCCGGTTACCGATGCGGTTGGCGTGGCGCTGGGACTCCTCTTCGCTCGCCTGCTCCAGCTTGCCGATCTTCACCTGCTTTAGCAGGGTGATGACCCCCATAGCGAGGATCAGTATCCCGTTGATCATGCTGGGGATATAGCTGCCGAAGGCGAACAGCACCCCGAGGATGCTCCAGAACAGCGCGGTGCCGACTCGAGCCGGGTGGTTGCCATCACGCAGGACGCGCCAGGCGCTGCTAAAGAGAATGACGCCGATCAGCACATAGAAGAATTCGAGCATATTGGGGATGAGTGCAGCCATTACTGTTGACCTCCCTTGCTATTGCTCGATGCATATTTTTTGGCCATCTGACGGTCGTACCACATATTGGAGGCGGCGACCATAAACAGGGCTATGATGGCAATCGGCATGGAGGCCTTGGCAATATCGACGGCGGAGACGTTATATCCCAGCGAGTCGAAGGTGCCGACAATCAGCAATACCCCGGCGGAGGCGACGAAGGTATTTTGGGCAAAGAAGTTGCCGTAATTTTCGGTGGCTGACACCCGCGCTTTGATATATTCCTCGTCCTCTTCAGTTAATTCCCCATGCACCTTGCTGGCGGCAGCCTGCGTCATCGGGTTGACCAGCGGACGAATAAACTGGGTGTGACCCTGCACTCGCACCGAGAAGAGACCGGCCAGCTCGCGGATAAACATATAGAGGGTCATGAACTTGCCCGGGGTGAGCTTCTTGATCCGCTCGATCAGGGTGACCGCCTGCTGCTTGAGGCCGTAGCGTTCGCAGATGCCGATCATCGGCAGGGTCAGCAAAAACAGCGTCACCATGCGGTTGGAGACGAAGGCTTCACCCAGCAGGGAGAGGCATTCAGTAAAGGAGAGACCGGAGACCAGAGCGGTAGTGACGGCGGCGACCAGCACGACGGCCAGGGTATCGAGCCTGAAGTAAAAACCCAGCAAGATAATGAGTATGCCGCTCAGTTTAATCCATTCCAAATTGACCACCTCTCTCTATTTGAATATTTATGAGTAATTTTTAAATGATTAGCTGTTTATCACCGAACAAAAATGATGGCAACAATTAATCAGTTAAAGCGGCGTCGTTTGGGGTTTCCTGAAGTCTGTTTGCTGGTTTGTTGTGCAGATTTAAAGCGAGAGGAGAATATAAAAGGCTCATATCAGTCCCTTTCTGCGACAGCATTTGGCAGCGCGGGGAATATATGTTGGCTGGCCGTGAAAATAGTGGTTATGCCGATATCTGGTGTTGTCTTTTCATTTTCATCGATAGGTATCTGTTAATAATCTGACGATATGTTGGTGTGCTGTCATATAGAGGTTGTTAATAAGGTGATGAGGCGGTGCGCGCTGTCGTCATGAATCTGGGTTGACCGAAGAGGGCAATTCAACGCACCAAAACCGGCAGTGCGCAGCAGTCAGGCAGGGGGTGAATCGGAGCGGTTTGCAGCAAGGATGGGGGCAAAGGCGGGGGAGGTTGCAAAAAACGGGGAGCCAGCAGGGCTCCCCGTTCGGCTTCAAGGGGTCTGCTTGACCCAAATCAGCTGGTCGGTGGCAAAGCCCAGCCCCTTGGCCTTGGCGATCAGCGCGTCCACCTTCTCCTTGGGCGGATTGGGGGAGCGGGAGAGGATCCAGAGATAGTCGTGGTTGTAGCTGGTCACCAGCGAGAGCTGGTAGTCGGGGTCAAGATCGATGACGTTGTAGCCGCCGTAGAAGGGGCCGAAGAAGCTCACCTTGAGCCGCGCCTCGTCCGGGTTGCCGACGAAGTAGGCCTTGCCCTCGGCCTCGCGCCAGCTGCCATCGCTTTGTTTGCCGCGGTTGAGTACCTTGACGCCGCCATCGTCCCGCAGGCTGTAGGTGGCGCTCACCTGCTCCAGCCCCCGCTCGAAGCTGTGGTCGAGGCGGGCGACTTCGTACCAGGTGCCGAGATAGCGATCGAGCTGAAAGCCGGTGACGGGGCGGATGCCGTCGGTAATCCCGGTACAGGCCGTCAGTAGCAGGGTGGTGAACAGGCAAAGTAGTGAACGCATAGGTAATCCCTCTCTAGTTATCCCTCGATGATGCGCAGCTGGCCATCCCGAAAGCGGGAGGCCTGATCTGTCGGCGTGCTGCCGAAGAAGCGCTTGTACTCCCGGCTGAACTGGGAGTTGCTCTCGTAACCGACTCTGGCCGCTGCGGTGCCCGCCTTGATGCCGTCGTGCAGCATCATGATGCGCGCCTTGTGGAGCCGAAACGACTTGATGTACTGCAGCGGCGAGGTGGCGGTGACCGCCTTGAAGTGGTGGTGAAAGGCGGAGACGCTCATGTTCACCTCCCGCGCCAGCTCCTCCATGGTGAGGTTGTCGGCATAACGCGACTCTATCATACGCAGCACCCGGGCGATCTGGCCCACATGGTTGTGGCGATTGGCGAGCGCCTGTAAGGCGGGGCCACCCCCCTCGATGAGGGCGTGAAACAGCATCTCCCGCACCGTCTGCGGCCCCAGCACCTTGGCGTGCAGGGGGTTGTCCATCAGATCGATCAGCCGTTCGGCGGCGCAGAACATCGCCTCTGACAGGGGCACCGAGAGGACGCCGCTCTTCTGCGGGGCGGGAGCGGGCAGGGCGTCTCCCAGCTCCAGCAGCAGCTCTTGCAGGGTGACCATGTTGATCTCGATGGTAAAACCGATAAGCGGCTGCTCGGGGGAGGCGAAACACTCGCACTCGCAGGGCAGCGGCAAGGTCATCAGCAGGTAGTGGTTGGGGTCGTAGCGAAATACCTGATCCGCCAGATAACCCA
Source organism: Aeromonas sp. EERV15 (assembly GCF_900079845.1). Taxonomy (NCBI): domain Bacteria; kingdom Pseudomonadati; phylum Pseudomonadota; class Gammaproteobacteria; order Aeromonadales; family Aeromonadaceae; genus Aeromonas; species Aeromonas sp. EERV15. Next base: position 142,796 of record NZ_FKKY02000010.1, read on the forward strand.
CCTTGTGCCCCTGCAGGATCACGATCATCCGCGGCTGGTAGAGCACCGGGGTGCGGCCGTGGTACTCGGTGGTGTAGATGAAATTCACCTGCTCCACCGGGGAGGGGGTGATGCCGGGGGCGGTGACGTGGCGGGTCACTCTGGCGGCGAGGTCGCTGTAACGGTTTTGCATGGGCGCTCTTTGATTCAACTGTTCCGGTTTTCGCTGCTTTGTAGAAATAGGCAAGAATCAAGCAGGATGTTGTCTTGATGGTAGGGTGGTTCTGGAGAAAAATGCAATCACGATTTCGCGGCCTGGCCGCCCTGACTATCAGAAGAAGGCAATGTCGATGAACAACTTTACGCTCCATACCCCGACCAAAATCCTGTTCGGCCAAGGGCAGATCGCCCAGTTGCGCGAGCAGCTCCCCAGCGATGCCCGCATCATGATCACCTATGGCGGTGGCAGTGTGGTGCGCAGCGGCCTGCTGGAGCAGATCCGCAGCGAACTGGCTGGCATGACCCTGTTTGAATTTGGCGGTATCGAACCCAACCCGGCCTACGAGACCCTGATGGGTGCCGTTGAGCTGGCCCGTGCCGAGCGGGTCGACTTCCTGCTCGCCGTTGGCGGCGGTTCCGTGCTCGATGGCACCAAGTTTATCGCCGCTGCCGCGCACTACGATCTGGCCAAAGAGCCCTGGCACATTCTCGAGACCGTCGGCAGCGAAGTGCGCTCCGCCATTGCGCTGGGCTCAGTGCTGACCCTGCCGGCGACCGGCTCCGAAATGAACATGGGCGCCGTCATCACCCGTCGCAGCAGTGGCGACAAGGTGCATTTCTTCTCGCCGTTCGTGATGCCGCGCTTCGCCGTGCTGGATCCGGTGCTCACTTACACCCTGCCCGAGCGTCAGGTGGCCAATGGGGTGGTGGATGCCTTCGTTCATACCGTGGAGCAGTACCTCACCTATCCGGTCAATGCCAAGGTGCAGGATCGCTTCGCCGAAGGCTTGCTGCTGACCCTGATCGAAGAGGGCCCCAAGGCGCTGGCCGAGCCGCAAAACTACGAGGTGCGCGCCAACATCATGTGGAGCGCCACCATGGCGCTGAATGGTCTGATCGGTGCCGGTGTGCCGCAGGACTGGGCCACCCACATGCTGGGTCATGAACTGACTGCCCTGCATGGTCTCGACCATGCCCAGACCCTGGCGGCGGTACTGCCCGCTCTGTTGCAGGCCAAGCGTAAACAGAAGCATGCCAAGCTGCTGCAATATGCAGAGCGGGTGTGGGGTCTGCGCAGCGGCAGCGAAGCGGAGCGCATCGATGATGCCATCGCCGCGACCCGCGACTTCTTCGAACGGATGGGGGTCAAGACCCGACTGCGTGACTATGGCCTCAACGATCTGGGTATCGATACCCTGATTGGCAAGCTGGGTGAGCACGGCATGACCCGTCTGGGCGAGCATGGCGATATCGATCTGGTGCAGAGCCAGCATATTTATCAAGCTGCCTGGTAAGGGCAGCCAATCGGCGCCACAGGGGCGAAACGATTGAATTGTCGGGGCCGTCTCCCGCCATCTGGCGGCGAGGTGGCCCCGTTTTTGTTGAGAAAATGTTACTTCTGGGCATTTCGATACGATTAGTGAGACGAAAGCGGATTTCGTAAGAACAAAAAACGCTAAGATAGAGGGCCGGTAAAACATTTTTTTTGACTGGTTGGATCACTTTTTTCAGCCGTTTTTACTGGTATAAGCCTCTAATTTGGTTTGTTTTTTTTAATCGTAGCCTGGGATGGGCTGAATTCTGTACGAGTGCCGTCGGGACTGCGGTTGTAATAAAACTCCAAAATTTGATACTAATCACCTTCGCGCCTGAAAAGCGGGGGGCCTGACCATGACAGGAGGTTGAGGTAAAGCCTACTGATTTTCATAACAAAGAGCCCTGGACCTGCACTTTGGTCATGTCTTGTTTCATCAGAAGTGAGACACTGGGCAGCGATTGTTTATTAACCATCAGGGAATAGTCATGCAGATTGGAATACCGAGAGAGAGTCTCGCCGGTGAGACCCGGGTCGCAGCGACCCCGGCTACCGTCGAGCAGCTGAAAAAGCTCGGCTTTGAGGTCGCCATCGAGTCCGGCGCAGGCCAGTTGGCCAGCTTCGATGATGCCGCCTTCGAGGCTGCCGGTGCCAGCGTGGTGCCGAGCGTCTGGCAAGCCGACCTTATCTTCAAGGTCAATGCACCGACCGATGCCGAGATCGCACAAATTAAAGATGGTGCCACTCTGGTGAGCTTCATCTGGCCTGCCCAGAACCCTGAGCTGGTCAAGAAGCTGTCCGAGCGCAACATCAATGTGATGGCGATGGATATGGTGCCGCGGATCTCCCGTGCCCAGTCCCTCGATGCCCTCTCCTCCATGGCCAACATCGGTGGCTATCGCGCCGTGGTTGAAGCTGCGCACCAGTTCGGTCGCTTCTTTACCGGTCAAATCACCGCAGCCGGTAAAGTGCCACCTGCCAAGGTGCTGGTGATCGGTGCCGGCGTAGCCGGTCTGGCTGCCATCGGTACTGCCGGTTCCCTCGGTGCCATCGTGCGTGCGTTCGATACCCGTCTGGAAGTAGCCGAGCAGATCGAATCCATGGGTGGGGAATTCCTCAAGCTGGACTTCGGTGGTGAAGACGGCGCATCCAGCGATGGTTATGCCAAGGTCATGTCTGATGAGTTCATCGCAGCCGAGATGGCGCTGTTTGCCCAGCAGGCCAAAGAGGTGGACATCATCATCACCACCGCCCTGATCCCTGGTCGTCCAGCTCCCAAGCTGATCACCAAGGAGATGGTCGACAGCATGAAGCCGGGTTCCGTCATCGTGGACTTGGCTGCAGCAACCGGCGGCAACTGTGAATACACCAAGCCGACCGAGCTGTTCGTCACCCCCAACGGCGTCAAGGTGATCGGTTACACCGATCTGCCGGGTCGCCTGCCTGCCCAATCCTCCCAGCTCTACGGTACCAACCTGGTCAACCTGATGAAGCTGATGTGCAAGGAGAAGGACGGCAACGTAGCCATCAACTTCGAAGACGTGGTTCAGCGCAACATGACGGTGATCCAGGCCGGTGAAGTGACCTTCCCGCCGCCCGCCATCGCTGTCTCTGCCGCACCGCAGAAACCTGTGGCAGCCCCGATCAAGAAGGCCGAAGCAAAGCAAGCTTCCAACAAGAAGTTTGTGTTTGGCGCCCTCGGCATCGCGGCCTTTGGCTGGATCGCCTCGGTGGCACCTGCCGCGTTCCTCTCTCACTTCACCGTATTTATTCTGGCCTGTGTGGTCGGTTACTACGTGGTGTGGAACGTCTCCCACTCCCTGCATACGCCGCTGATGTCGGTCACTAATGCCATCTCCGGCATTATCGTGGTCGGTGCCCTGTTGCAAATTGGTCAGGGTTCTACGCTCGTCACTGCGCTCTCGTTTGTCGCTGTGCTGATTGCCAGTATCAACATCTTTGGTGGCTTCACCGTCACCCAGCGCATGCTGAAGATGTTCCGTAAGGATTAAGGGGGTTTAACGTGTCTCAAGGACTGGTAACAGCATCCTATATCGTTGCCGCCGTGCTCTTCATCCTCAGTCTCGCGGGACTGTCGAAGCAAGAAACGGCCAAGCATGGCAACTTGTTCGGTATCGCGGGTATGGCTATCGCCCTGCTCGCCACCGTATTCAACCCGGAGACCAGTGGCGTGCACTGGATCATCCTGGCCATGGTGATCGGCGGTGCCATCGGCGTGCGTCTGGCACTCAAGGTCGAGATGACCGAGATGCCCGAGCTGGTGGCTGTGCTGCACAGCTTCGTCGGTATGGCCGCGGTGCTGGTGGGCGTCAACAGCTTCATCGATCTGCACCCCTCTGCCCCTGCTGAAGTGGTGGTGTCCGTCGGTTCCAATCTGGATGCGACACTGGCAGCCGCCCGTGCGGCGTTCGAACAGGCGGCCAGCGTCGCCCAGGTCGAGCACCTCACCGGCGCCATGCTGAACATCCACCTGGTCGAGATCTTCCTGGGCGTCTTCATCGGTGCCGTGACCTTCACCGGTTCCGTGGTTGCCTTCGGCAAACTGCGCGGTCTGATCTCCTCCAAGCCACTGATGCTGCCGCACCGCCACAAGCTGAACCTGCTGGCGGTGGTCGCCTCTCTGGCGCTGATGGTCTACTTCGTCAACGCGGGTGGTTCTACCTTCGCCCTGCTGGTGATGACCCTGATCGCCTTCGCCTTCGGCTGGCATCTGGTTGCCTCCATCGGTGGTGCCGACATGCCGGTAGTGGTCTCCATGCTCAACTCCTACTCCGGTTGGGCGGCTGCGGCGGCGGGCTTCATGCTCTCCAACGACCTGCTGATCGTGGTGGGTGCGCTGGTAGGTTCTTCCGGTGCGATCCTCTCTTACATCATGTGTAAGGCGATGAACCGCTCCTTTATCTCCGTCATCGCCGGTGGCTTCGGCTCCGATGGCGTGGCCTCCACGGCTGATCAGGAGATGGGTGAATACCGCGAAACCAGCGCCGAGGAAGTGGCTGACCTGCTGAAGAACTCCAGCTCCGTCATCATCACCCCGGGCTACGGCATGGCGGTGGCGCAGGCCCAGTATCCGGTGGCTGAAATCACCCAGAAGCTGCGTGATCGCGGCATCAAGGTGCGTTTTGGTATCCATCCGGTTGCCGGTCGTCTGCCAGGCCACATGAACGTGCTGCTGGCGGAAGCGAAAGTCCCGTATGACATCGTGCTGGAAATGGACGAGATCAACGACGACTTCACCGATACCGACACCGTGCTGGTGATCGGTGCCAACGACACCGTTAACCCGGCCGCGATGGAAGATCCGGGCAGCCCGATCGCCGGTATGCCGGTACTGGAAGTGTGGAAAGCGCAGAACGTTATCGGCTTCAAGCGCTCCATGAACACTGGCTATGCCGGTGTCCAGAACCCGCTGTTCTTCAAAGAGAATACCCAGATGCTGTTTGGCGATGCCAAGGCCAGCGTCGAGGCGATCCTCAAGGCGCTGTAAGCACCCGTCAGGTATCGCACCTCAAACAGGCTTCGGCCTTGATGCCAGTCAGTTAACGCTGACTGGCATTTTTTATGGGCCGTTGGTTAACTGGCGTGGTGATCTGTCAGCCTCATGACTTGGTGAGAAGAGAATTCAGGTGTAACGAGGTGGCAGGGGGCTCATATCGAGCACCAGTAGCGCTCATAGCGTCGTTTCAGAAGGGCGCCATGGGCATTAAAAAATCCGACACCAATGAATTGGTGTCGGATTTTTTAATGCAAACAGACGTTGCTTATATGCGCGTTGGCATCAGCCTCAGAATGGTGGGGCCGAGCAAACGGGGCTGATCAATAGTAGGAGTGGTCGCCGCGTTGATGCTCGGTCGCGTCTTTTACGCCGTTGAGCTCGCCCGGGAATTTTTCCAGCAGCTGCTTCTCGATCCCTTCTTTGAGGGTGTAATCGACCATGGAGCAACCGTTGCAGCCGCCGCCAAACTGCAGAATAGCCAGTTTGTCATCGGTCAGTTCGACCAGGGTGACCTTGCCACCGTGACCGGCCAACATGGGGTTGACCTCGGACATCAGCACATACTCGATACGCTCGATCAGTGGTGCATCATCGGCCACTTTGCGCATCTTGGCATTGGGGGCTTTCAGGGTCAGCTGGGATCCCATCTGATCGGTGACGAAGTCGATGGTGGCATCGATCAAATAGGGGGCGCTCAAGGTATCAACCATGCAGTCGAAACCGCTGAAGGGCAGGGTTTGATCTTCCGGATCCATTGCATCGGGTGGGCAATAAGATACGCCACACTCGGCATTCTGGGTTCCCGGATTGACCACAAACACCCGGATGTTGGTGCCATCAGGCTGTTTTTCCAGAAGTTTACGGAAATGGGCCTGGGCGGCGTCGGAAATGCTGATCATCACTATCCTCATAAACCTGAGTGTACGACTAGGGTATTCATGATAACGCGGTTATTAATGCTTGGGTAGCCATGGCGATGGCTACTTGCTGTGCCGGAGGGTACGACAGATTGCCCACACTTCTACCTTTGTGATGCCGCTCTCATGGAGCACGCGGGCAAGCTGGCCAGCGGTGGCTCCGGTGGTCACCACATCATCGAGCAGCGCGACGTGGCGGTACTGGTGAGGCTGGATACTGAATGCCCCGCGCAGATTGCGCCGCCGCTGCCCGGCGCTGAGAGTTGTTTGCTGCGGGGTCGCCTTGATGCGCTGCAACAGGGTGTTGTCGCAGGGGATGCCGGTGAGCTCGCCAAGGGGTTGCGCGATCTCCTCCGCTTGATTGAAACCCCGTCGCCATTTTCGCCACCAGTGCAGGGGAACAGGAATGATCGCCTCAGGAGGATCGCTGCTATCCAGATGATCGGCCAACAGGCGGGCAAGCAATGGCGCCAGCAAGATCTGGCCGGAATATTTGAGCCGTGGGATCAGCATGGGGTAGGGGGCTTGGTAGTCGCCGATCACTTGCAACCGCTCCCAAGGGGGAGGCCTGCGCTGGCAGCGGCCGCAGACCGGTATGCTCTCTTTTATATGGTCAGCCAGCGGTGCGGCGCAGAGGCGGCATTTGGGCTGGGACTGGTGCAGTGACTGCCGACACCAGCTGCAGAGCAGGGGTTCATTGTCGCAAGCTTGATGGCAAAGCAGACAGCTCCCTTGCCAGTCGTCGTGGCTGCCGAGCAGTGGGCTTGCTTTAGCGAGCAGTCGCTTTAACATGCTGACCCCAAGAGCATGAACAGGGATCTTGAGTCTAGATGAGCATATCGGTAGAGCAGTTTGGCCTGGGGCCCGATTTGGTGCTGTTGCACGGATGGGGCATGAACGGCGCGGTGTGGCATGGGATTGCCCAACAGTTGGCGGCCCACTACAGGGTTCATCTGGTGGACTTGCCCGGCTTTGGCAACAGTCAGCTGGCAGACGAGGTGGATTACAGCCTGCCCTGGCTTGCCGAGCAGGTGGCCGCCATCTTGCCGGATAAGTGCCATCTGCTCGGTTGGTCCCTCGGCGGTCTGGTGGCAAGCCAGTTGGCATTGACCCATCCCGAGCGGCTGCACTCCCTGATCACCGTGGCCAGCTCCCCCTGTTTCATGGCTCGCGACGAGTGGCCGGGGATTGCCCCCAAGGTGCTGACCGGCTTCAACCAGATGCTGGCGGGGGATTTTCGCCAGACCATAGAGCGTTTTCTGGCGATCCAGGCGATGGGCAGCGAACATGCCCGGGACGATATCCGCCAGTTGCGCCACTGGCTGGCCGAGCGCCCGGCGCCCCAGTTTGTCGCACTCGAGGCCGGGCTGACATTGTTGGCCGACATTGACCTGCGCGAACAGCTACGCGGGCTGGATCTGCCCTGGTTGCGGATCTATGGCCGACTGGATTCATTGGTACCCAAGGCGGCCATTCCCCTGCTGGACAATCTCTACCCTGCCAGCCACAGCGTGACTCTTAACAAAGCCTCACACGCACCCTTTATTTCCCACCCTGACAAATTCATTGAAATCGTTAGAGATTTTGTTGGCTAAAAAATAGCCTGCAGGCTTCATAAATCCTCTGGTCTGGCGGATAATTAAGCTGTGACCAGAGGAGTAACATCATGCGTATTGATTCAGCCTTCAACAGTGGGGTACAGGGATTTCAGCGAGCCGAGCAGATTGCCGACAAGGCATCCAATCAGATCGCCCGCCTCAATACCCCCAGCGGGGATCAGGTGCAAGTGACCGATGAGCTCGTCAATCTCAAGGTGGCCGAACAGCAGGCTGGCGCTTCCGCCAAGGTAGTGCAGACCGCCAGCGATGTGATGGGAACCCTGATCGACATCCGGGTGTGAGATGAACATCAATGTCAGTCTGCCCCCCCTTATCCCTACGCAGCTGCAACCCCAGGTGGAAGCGGCCAGGACGGATAATCGCCGGGCAGAGCTGATCCCGCAGGCCCGTTCGGGTCAAGCCTCCAGTGCCGAATCTGAAGTCGGCTCCCAGAAAGAGAAATCCAAAGCCAGTCAGGCGGCCAACAGTAATCCGGCGACCCAAGGTAGCCGTGATGGCAACCAGCCTGCGGTGCAAAACTCTCTGGATTACCGTTTTGTCGAGGCGACTGGTGAAGAGGGGCAGCGCAAGCAGCAAGATCCTAAACAGCAGGAACAGCAACAGCGGCAAGAGCAGCAGGTTCAGGATCTGGTTGATCGGGACAAGGAGGTGCGCACTCACGAGCAGGCTCACCAGTCGGCAGGCGGTGAGCATGCCAGCTCTCCAACCTACCAGTTTACTCAAGGCCCGGATGGCAAGCGTTACGCGACGGGCGGTGAAGTTCAGATCGATACCAGCGCTGTGCCCGGCGACCCCGCCGCTACCATCGCCAAGATGCAGCAGATCCGCTCTGCGGCGCTGGCGCCGGCCGAGCCCTCCGCTCAAGACCTGTCGGTCGCGCGCAGTGCTGCTGCGAGTGAAGCCAAGGCGCGCAAAGAGTTGATGGCCGAGCAGAGCGCGAAATCGGGTGGCGTGTTGAGTGCCTATATGGACAAGCGCAACAGCGTCATCGCGGGCCACTATCAACAGGCCGTCAGTCCGGCCGCTACCAAGTCCCTCAGCCTGCATATCTGAGTCTGTCTCGCCAAACTTTCATCGAGTGGTAAGTGTTTTGCAACTAACCTGAAGATCAGGCCCATCACTATTTCACAGGAGCTGTCATGCATTTCGATGAAGTCAAAGCGGAAGATTTCACCACCTTCTCCCGTGTGCCGCCACCTCACCTGCAGATGGAGCAATTTCTGATGCAGCTTGGAGGAGGGGGAACCGAAGGAACCCATTTCAAGAAAAAAGTGATGCTGGCGGCTGGTTGGAGCCACACCGGCGTCGTCTCTTATGGCAAGTATCCGCAGGAGGCCTGCAAGGCATTCAATCGGCTACGGGGAGTGTTAGCACAGCATGGCGAGCCCGAGAGCATTCTTGCTGCCCTTGCGCAATGAGCCGGATCTTTACTGTTAAAAAAGCCCCTCGCGGGGCTTTTTCATTACTGAGGGAGTTATTTCCTGGTCTTGGAGAGGGCGGCGGCGAAGGCGTTGCCCATGGCACCGCCGACGGGTGAGCTTGGGCGCGACTCAGGCTTGGGTTTGTTGTTGGAGGCATCCGGCGTGCGCGATTGCGCCGGTCTGCGAGCAGGCTGTCCCGCTTTCTCGTTGAGCCGCATGGTCAGGCTGATCCGCTTGCGCGGGGCATCCACCTCCAGCACCTTGACCCGCACAATGTCACCCGCCTTGACCACCTCGCGGGGATCCTTGATGAAACGGTCGGTCAGGGATGAGATGTGCACCAGCCCATCCTGATGGACACCGATATCGACGAAGGCGCCGAAGTTGGTGACGTTGGTGACCACCCCTTCCAGCACCATTTCGGGCACCAGGTCGCTGATCTTCTCCACCCCTTCCTTGAAGGTAGCGGTTTTGAACTCGGGGCGCGGATCGCGGCCCGGCTTGTCCAGCTCGCCGATGATATCGGTCACTGTGGGTATGCCGAACTGCGCGTCGGTGTAGTCGGCAGGCTTGAGACTGCGCAACAGACCGCTATTGCCGAGCAGGCTGTCCACGGTTTGTGCCAGCTTGGCGAGGATCCGCTCCACCACCGGATAGGACTCCGGGTGGACCGCCGAGCTGTCGAGGGGGTTGCTGCCGTCGCGGATCCGCATAAAGCCAGCGCACTGCTCGAATGCCTTGGGGCCGAGCCGGCTCACTTTCAGTAACTGTTGACGACTCTTGAAGGCGCCGTGTTCATCCCGATAGGCAACGATGTTCTGGGCCAGGGTCTGGGAGAGGCCGGAAACCCGGTTGAGCAGGGCGACCGAGGCGGTATTCACATCGACCCCGACCGCGTTTACGCAATCTTCGACCACCGCATCCAGTCGGCGGGCCAGCTGGCTCTGGCCAACGTCGTGCTGATACTGGCCGACCCCGATACTCTTGGGGTCGATTTTGACCAGCTCGGCCAGCGGGTCTTGCAGGCGACGGGCGATGGAGACGGCGCCACGGATCGACACGTCGAGATCCGGGAATTCCTGAGAGGCAAGCTCCGAGGCGGAGTAGACCGAGGCCCCCGCTTCGCTCACCACGATTTTCTGCGCCTTGGCGGCGGGGTAGCGCTCGAACAGATCGCTGACCAGTCGGTCGGTCTCCCGCGAGGCGGTGCCGTTGCCGATGCTGATTAGCTCGACCTTGTGTTTCTGGCACAGCTCGCTCAGGGTCTTGAGGCTCTGATCAATCTGGCGTTTCGGTTCGAACGGATAGATGGTGGCGTGATCGACCAGCTTGCCGGTGGCATCCACCACCGCCACCTTGACCCCGGTGCGGATGCCCGGATCCAGCCCCATGGTGCAGCGCATACCGGCCGGGGCGGCCATCAGCAGATCCTTGAGGTTCATGGCAAACACCTTGATTGCCTCGTCCTCTGCCGATTCGCGGATGCGGCCGACCAGTTCGGTCTCCATCTGCAGGGAGAGCTTGATCTTCCAGGTCCAGCTAACCACCCCTTGCAGCCACTTGTCGGCCGGGCGGTTCTGCAGATTGAGCTTGAGGTGGTGGGCGATGAGCCCTTCGCAGGGGCTGGCGCTTGTCTCCTCGCCCGTCACCAGTGCCAGATTGAGGATCCCCTCGTTACGTCCGCGCAGCATGGCCAGCACCCGGTGAGAGGGCGCTTTGTGCAGCGGTTCGTCATGTTCGAAGTAGTCTTTGAATTTGGCCCCTTCCTGCTCTTTGCCGGTCACCACGCGGGCCTGCAGGGTGGCGTGTTGCCACAGGTAGTCGCGCAGCTTTTCCAGCAGATCGGCCTGCTCGGCGAAGCGCTCCATCAGGATGTAGCGGGCGCCATCGAGGGCGGCCTTGCTGTCGCTAATCCCCTGTTCGGCATTGATAAAGTCAACGGCAGCCTGCTCGGGATCCTGCATCGGGTCGCTGAACAGCAGGTTGGCCAGCGGCTCCAGCCCAGCCTCAATGGCCATTTGCCCCTTGGTGCGGCGCTTGGGTTTGTAGGGGAGGTAGAGATCTTCCAGCCGGGTCTTGCTGTCGGCACCGTTCAATTCGCGGGCCAGCTCGGGGGTCAGCTTGCCCTGCTCCTCGATGGAGCGAATGATCACCTTGCGGCGATCTTCCAGCTCACGCAGATAGCCGAGGCGGCTCTCCAGAGTACGCAGCTGGCTGTCGTCCAGACCCCCGGTCACCTCTTTACGGTAACGGGCGATAAAGGGCACGGTCGAGCCTTCATCCAGCAGGCGCACTGCAGCCTGCACCTGTTCCGGGCGAGCATTGAGCTCACCGGCAATCTGATGTTCTATTACGTGGCTTTGCATCGAAGATCTCTTGGTCGGGTCCTGGTCAACGGATTGGCGCGGGGCGATATCGCCGTACAGGGGGTCTGTCCTGGCGGAACTCAAGGTACCACCAGGCCACTGCCGCGCGTGCCGGTTGGCGCCACAAGGCGCCGAGTGTGAGCACTATATGGGGTCGGGCTGCGGGATGCCAGTCCCGACAGAGGGTGCTGTTTCCATCCCGAATCGGCGGCTCGGCTTGTAGGTCGCCTGCCAGCTGGGGAGTGTGCGGTGGCGTGAAGGTGCCTTATTTGGGGTAGCTGATCTCGTTGATATACCAGCAGGCGTCACCAACTGGCGTAGGCACCACGGCCTCATCCCCGACCTCTTTCTTGAGCAGGGCGCGGGCCATGGGGGAGTCGATGGAGATGTAATCCTTGCGCTCGAAGATCTCGTCATAGCCAACGATGCGAAAGCGCTTGGTCTCACCTTCGTCGTTCTCCACCTCGACCCAGGCACCGAAGAACACCTTGCCCTCCTGGGCAGGGGCATAGTCGACGATCCCCAGCTCTTCGAGGCATTTGCGCAGGTAGCGCACCCGCCGGTCGATCTCCCGCAGCCGCTTCTTGTTGTACTGGTAGTCGGCATTTTCGCTGCGATCTCCCAGGCTGGCGGCCCATGCCACCTTCTTGGTGACTTCGGGGCGCTCCTGACGCCACAGAAAATCGAGCTCATCTTTGAGCTTGTTGTAGCCTTCGCGGGTGATCAGCTTTGTCTTCATGGTGATGCGGACCTAGTCAAAGAGGGGTATTCATCGCTAACTGCTCGGGAATATTAGCTTTTGTCCTCTTGCTGTCGAGGGAAATCGTGATGGCTCGGCTGGCGCCATTCAGGGAGTGGATGGCCAGAGCGGTGACTTGATGGCCGTCACGCTCTCGGGATGGGTAATAACCGGTAACATATTTGTGCTTTGCTCCCGCTATATCCCCCCCTAGTATTGGGGGCAGCTAAAGAATGAAGAGGCAAAGCAATGAGTCAGCAGCAATACAAGGTCCTGGTCGTGGACGATGACCTGAAATTACGTTCCCTGTTGGAACGCTATCTCACCGAGCAGGGATTCGTAGTGCGCGGCGTGGCCAATGGCGAGCAGGCCGATCGCTTGCTGACTCGTGAAAACTTCAGCCTGATGGTGCTCGACCTGATGTTGCCGGGGGAGGATGGGCTCTCCATCTGCCGTCGTCTGCGGGAAGCGGGCAACCAGATCCCGGTGCTGATGCTCACTGCCAAGGGGGATGAAGTGGATCGCATCGTCGGGCTCGAGATGGGGGCCGATGACTATCTGCCCAAGCCGTTCAACCCCCGCGAACTGCTGGCGCGGATCCGTGCCGTGTTGCGTCGCCATACCGTCGAGCTGCCGGGGGCCCCCTCTGCAGCAGAGAAGGTGGTCAACTTCGGTGCCTTCCAGCTCAATCTGGCGACCCGCGAGCTAAGCCGTGATGGTGAGCCAATGGCGCTCACCAGTGGCGAGTTTGCGGTGCTGAAAGTACTGGTCAGCCATCCGCGCGAACCCCTCTCTCGCGACAAGCTGATGAATCTGGCTCGTGGCCGTGAATACACCGCCACCGAACGCAGTATTGATGTGCAAGTATCCCGCTTGCGCCGCTTGCTGGAACAAGATCCAACCCAGCCTCGCTATTTGCAGACCGTCTGGGGTTTGGGCTATGTATTTGTCCCGGACGGTGACAGAACATGAAAAAAATCGGCAGCATGTTCTCGCGCATGCTCTGGTTTCTGGCCGCCGTGCTGGTGGTCTATCAGGCCGTCTCCTACGTCACGTTTTACAATTATCTACTGGCCCCGACAGTCAAACAGATCAGTCATCTGCTGGCCAATCAGGTCAAGCTGATCTTGCCGCTCAACAGTGAGCAGTTGGCGTTGAGTGAAGATGCCGAGGCGCTGGTCTATGTGACGACCGGTACCGATATCTATACCCAGAGCGAGGCAATCCAGCATGGATTCAGCAATGCAAAGCCTTATCCCTATCTGGAAGAGAATATCAGCCGTGAACTGGGGGGGGACGCCAAGGTGCGGGTCGAGATCCAGGATCACTACATCATCTGGATCCAGCCGCCCCAGGCCAGCAAAATTTGGGTGCGGATCCCGCTGACCGAGATTGAAGATGACGATATCGAACCCCTCATTATCTATCTGAGCGTGTTGCTGGTGATCACCCTGTTTGCAGCCTGGCGTTTTGCCCGGCAACTGGTGCGCCCGCTTGAGGATCTTGAGGCGGGTGCGGTTGCGGTGGCCAAAGGGCATTTCCCGGATGCGCTGGGAGAACTGGGGTCGCGGGAGGTGCGTCGCCTGACCCGAACCTTCAACCATATGTCGCACTCCATCAAGAGCCTGATCGAAGAGCGCAACCTGATGATGGCCGGGGTATCTCACGATTTGCGTACGCCGCTGACCCGCATTCGGTTAGCGATCGAGATGATGTCGTCCGGTGATGAGTACCTCAAAGAGAGCATCAACTCCGACATTGATGAGTCCAACGCCATTATCGATCAGTTCATCGACTACATCCGTCCGGATGAAGGGCAGGATTTGGTACCGATCGACCTGACTCAGTTGATCCACGATACCCTGTTGATCCACTCAGAGCAGGGACTGGAGGTTGACTTGATGTTGCCGCAAGAGGCGGTACTGGTTGCCTGCAATCCGGTCAGTATGCGACGGGTATTGAGTAATCTTGCCAGCAACTCACTGCGCTATGGGGCGAGCAGTTTACATGCCGAGTTGAAAGATGATGGTCACTGGGTTCGTTTGCGATTGTCTGATGATGGCCCCGGTATTCCGGAGCAGGACTATTCCAGAGTGCTCAAACCTTTCACTCAGGGGAATGTGGCTCGCACCGAGGGAGGCAGTGGTCTGGGATTGGCCATCGTGGCCAAGATAGTCGCTCAGCACCACGGCACCATCAGGTTGGGTAATGCTGAACTTGGGGGCTTGCTGGTAGATATACGGTTGCCGAAAAATCAGCCGCAGGAGTGGATGGATTGAAAGAAGGGCGTATCGGTGGATACGCCCTTCTGCATTATCAGACCACTTTTTATTAGAGCACTTTCTCCGCAGTGGTGGCGGCCGCCTTGCGATAGCGCTTGCCATATCTCAGCTGCTGGATCAGCAGTGCCGCCACAATCAACCCCAGCCCGATCGGGGTGGCGGGATCGATTGCCTCGCCAACCAGCAGGTTGAGCAGTACCAGTGAGGCGAATGGTGAAATGAAGATAAGGTTGCTGATAGGAGCTGTGTTGGTGGCATGGCGCATCGCCATCAGCCACAGCACAAAGCCAAATCCCATCTCGATGATCCCGACATAAATGGCCCCTAACCATCCCTGCCAGGCGGTCAGCTGGAAGTCAGCCAGTAGCCAGGTGGCGAGCACGATAAAGGGGAGGCTAATAATGAAACCGAGCAGCAGGCTGACGATGGGGTCTCCCTGATTGCGGGTGTTGAGGATCCAGTAGCTGGCCCAGATGAGGGTCGAGAGCAACACCAGCGCCACCCCCAATGGATTGTCAAAATGCAGGCCGAAGACGTCACCCTTGGTAGCGATCACCAGCGCGCCGAAATAACCCAGCACGATGGCAACACCATCGCGGCGGCGCAGGGTCTGGCCGAGGAACGGCACCGATAGCAGGGTGAGAGTGATGGCCCAGGTGTAGCTGAGGGTCTGCGCCTGCTGGGCAGGCAGCAGATCATAAGCTTTGAACAGCAGCAGATAATAGAGAAAGGGGTTCATTACCCCCAGCATCAGATAATAAAACGGGCGGCTGCGCAGATAACTGCACAGCAGCGGCAGTTTACCCTGCTTGAGCACGATCCCCCCCAGCAGCAGGGTAGAGGTCAGCGCAGCAACCAGTAGCAGCTGCACCGGCGCAAAATAGGCGAGGGAAATTTTGAAGGCGGTGGCCACCGTTGACCACAGGGCCACCGCGCAGAGCGCGTACTGGTAGGCTTTCTTTTGATCTTTGATCATCGTTGTTATGTCATAAACGGAAGAAAGTCGCAGTCTATCAGTCTGGCGATGAGCTTGTCGTGACGCCGGACATTCCTTGATGGGATTAGCTCGCTGCGAAGGTAATGGCAGGCCGCCTGACAGAGATCCATCTGCCACATAAAATTGTGCACAATGTGTGCGCGCTCCCTTGCGTAAATTTGAAAAATCCGTATACTCTCCCCCGCTTACCCATGAGGTAAGCCAGACGATATGTCTGCTGCTGAGCTCCTCGTTTACGAGAGCCAGCCATACAGTCCTCCCGATATGGGAGGAAACGTGAAAAATCACACCTCTGGCGGGAGCAATCTCGGTCGGGCGGTGCTGGTTTATGTTCTTTTATCTATTGGAGCTCTGTCAATGCAGAACCAAAGAATCCGTATTCGCCTGAAGGCTTTTGATCATCGCCTGATTGATCAATCTACAGCGGAAATCGTTGAAACTGCAAAGCGCACTGGCGCGCAGGTTCGCGGTCCTATCCCGCTGCCGACTCGCAAAGAGCGCTTCACCATTCTGACTTCCCCGCACGTCAACAAAGACGCGCGTGATCAGTATGAGATCCGCACTCACAAGCGTCTGGTAGACATCGTTGAGCCGACTGACAAGACCGTAGATGCTCTGATGCGTCTGGATCTGGCAGCTGGTGTAGACGTCCAGATCAGCCTGGGTTAATTACGGAAAGAGGTTGATAACAATGACAATCGGTCTTGTAGGTCGCAAAGTGGGTATGACTCGCATCTTCACTGAAGATGGCGTTTCTATCCCGGTGACTGTTATCGAAGTTGAAGCTAACCGTGTAACTCAGGTCAAATCTGTAGAAACCGACGGCTACAACGCTATTCAGGTTACCACTGGCGCCAAAAAAGCCAGCCGTGTAACCAAGCCTGAAGCTGGCCACTTCGCCAAAGCTGGCGTAGAAGCCGGTCGCGGCCTGTGGGAATTCCGCTTGAACAACGGTGAAACTTTCACTGTTGGTAACGAGCTGAAAGTAGATCTTCTCGCTGACGTTAAGCTGGTAGACGTTACTGGCACATCCAAGGGTAAAGGTTTTGCTGGTTGCGTTAAGCGCCACAACTTCCGCACCCAGGATATGACCCACGGTAACTCCTTGTCTCACCGCGCTCCGGGTTCTATCGGTCAGAACCAGACTCCGGGCCGTGTATTCAAGGGCAAAAAGATGGCTGGTCACATGGGTGCTGAGCGTGTAACTACTCAGAACCTGGAACTGGTTCGTGTTGACGCTGAACGTAACCTGCTGCTCATTAAAGGTGCAGTTCCGGGTGCGACCAACGGCAACGTGATCGTTAAACCTGCCGTCAAAGCGTAACGTCTGAGGAGATAGTAATGGAATTGGTAATGAAAGACGCCAAGAGCGCTCTTGAAGTTTCCGAGACTACCTTCGGGCGCGAATTCAACGAAGCTCTGGTTCACCAGGTCGTCGTTGCATATGCCGCAGGTGCCCGTCAGGGTACTCGTGCGCAGCTGACTCGCTCTGAAGTGTCTGGTGGCGGCAAAAAGCCGTGGCGTCAGAAGGGTACTGGTCGTGCCCGTGCTGGCTCCATCCGTTCGCCCATTTGGCGTTCCGGTGGTGTGACTTTTGCAGCTAAGCCGCAAGATCACAGCCAGAAAGTAAACAAGAAGATGTACCGCGGCGCTATCCGTAGCATCCTGTCCGAGCTGGTACGTCAAGAGCGCCTGATCGTTGTCGAGAAATTCGGTATCGATGCGCCTAAGACCAAAGAACTGATCGCCAAGCTGAAAGAGATGGAACTGAAAGACGTTCTGATCGTGACAGCTGAAGTCGATGAGAACCTGTTCCTGGCTGCTCGCAACCTGTACAAAGTTGACGTGCGTGATGTTGCCGGTATCGACCCGGTCAGCCTGATCGCTTTCGACAAGGTTCTGATGACTGCTGATGCAGTTAAGCAAATCGAGGAGATGCTGGCATGATCCGCGAAGAGCGTCTGTTGAAAGTTCTGAAGGCTCCGCATATCTCTGAAAAGAGCACTATGGTCGCAGAAAAGCAGAACACTATCGTGTTCAAAATTGCTGTTGATGCTACCAAAGCGGAAGTCAAAGCAGCAGTTGCGAAACTGTTCGAGGTTGAAGTTGAGACCGTCCGTACCCTGAACATGAAGGGTAAAACCAAGCGCGCAGGTGCACGCGTAGGCCGTCGTTCCGATTGGAAAAAGGCTTATGTGACCCTGAAAGCTGGTCAGGACATCGACTTCATGGGCGCAGCCGAGTAAGAGGAGTTCTCAAAAATGGCAATCGTTAAGTGCAAGCCTACCTCTCCGGGCCGCCGTCACGTCGTCAAGATCGTCAATCAAGAGCTGTACAAGGGCAAGCCCTTCGCCGCTCTGCTGGACAGCAAAAGCAAGTCCGGTGGTCGTAACAACAACGGCCGTATCACTACCCGTCATATCGGTGGTGGTCACAAGCAGCACTACCGTCTGGTCGACTTCAAGCGCGACAAAGACGGTATCCCGGCTAAAGTAGAGCGCCTGGAATACGATCCTAACCGTACCGCTAACATCGCTCTGGTGTTGTATGCAGACGGTGAGCGTCGTTACATCCTGGCTCCGAAAGGCCTGAAAGCTGGTGACGCGATCGCATCTGGTGCTGATGCTGCCATCAAGGTAGGTAACACCCTGCCGATGCGCAACATCCCGGTTGGTTCTACTGTTCACGCAGTTGAGATGAAGCCTGGTAAAGGTGCACAGCTGGCTCGTTCCGCTGGTACTTTCATCCAGATCCTGGCTCGTGATGGTAACTATGTAACTCTGCGTCTGCGTTCCGGCGAAGTACGTAAAGTTCTGGCCGAGTGCCGCGCCACCATCGGTGAAGTCGGTAACTCCGAGCACATGTTGCGTCAACTGGGTAAAGCCGGTGCCAACCGCTGGCGTGGTATTCGTCCGACCGTTCGCGGTATGGCGATGAACCCGGTCGACCACCCGCACGGTGGTGGTGAGGGTCGTAACAAAGGCATGCAGCCTGTGTCCCCATGGGGCCAGAAGGCTAAAGGCTTCAAGACCCGTAAGAACAAGCGTACCGACAAGTACATCGTACGTCGTCGTAACAAGTAATTGTTAACATAGAGGAATCACCATGCCACGTTCTCTCAAGAAGGGTCCATTTATTGACCTGCACTTGCTGAAGAAGGTAGAGAAAGCGGTGGAAAGCGGGGATAAAAAGCCGGTTAAAACCTGGTCCCGTCGTTCAATGATCATCCCGAACATGATCGGTTTGACCATCGCTGTCCATAATGGTCGTCAGCACGTTCCGGTTTTTGTTACCGAAGAAATGATCGGTCACAAACTGGGTGAATTCGCACCGACTCGTACTTATCGCGGCCATGCTGCTGATAAGAAGGCTAAGAAGCGCTAAGGGATAAATGATGGAAGCTATCGCTAAACACCGTTATGCCCGTACTTCTGCCCAGAAAGCTCGTCTGGTAGCCGATCAAGTACGTGGTCTGTCTGTAGACAAGGCTCTGACTCTCCTGACCTTCAGCCCGAAAAAGGCTGCAGTGCTGGTTAAGAAAGTGCTGGAATCTGCCATTGCAAACGCTGAGCACAACGAAGGCGCCGATATCGACGCGCTGCGTGTTGCTACTATCATGGTCGACGAAGGTCCCTCCATGAAGCGCATCCGTCCGCGTGCCAAAGGTCGTGCGGATCGTATCCTCAAGCGTACCGCTCACATCACTGTAGTGGTATCCGACGCTAAGGCTGGGAGATAAGCAATGGGTCAGAAAGTACATCCTAATGGCATTCGCCTGGGTATTACCAAGCCTTGGAATTCTACCTGGTTCGCGAACACCAAAGATTTCGCTGACAACTTGTTCAGCGATTTTCAAGTGCGCCAGTTCCTGACCAAGGAACTGAAAAACGCGTCCTTGTCCAAGATCACCATCGAGCGTCCGGCCAAGAGCATCCGTGTGACTATTCACACCGCTCGTCCGGGCATCGTGATTGGTAAGAAAGGCGAAGACGTTGAGAAACTGCGCAAAGCTGTAGCCGTTATTGCTGGCGTGCCTGCTCAGATCAACATTTCCGAAGTCCGCAAGCCGGAGCTGGACAGCAAACTTGTTGCTGACAGCATTACTTCCCAACTGGAACGTCGCGTAATGTTCCGTCGTGCTATGAAGCGCGCCGTACAGAACGCAATGCGCCTGGGTGCCAAGGGCATCAAAGTGGAAGTTTCCGGTCGTCTGGGCGGCGCTGAAATCGCGCGTACCGAATGGTACCGTGAAGGTCGTGTGCCTTTGCACACCCTGCGTGCCGACATCGACTACGCAACTTCTGAAGCCCACACCACTTACGGTGTGATCGGCGTTAAAGTTTGGATCTTCAAGGGTGAAGTTCTGGGCGGTCTGGCTGCTGTTGCTGCCGCTGCTGCTCAAGAGCAAGCTCCTGCAAAGCCCAAGCGTGACAACAAGCGCCGCGCTGCTAAGTAAGGAGATTCGGTAAATGTTGCAACCTAAGCGTACCAAATTCCGCAAGACCCATAAGGGTCGTAACCGCGGTCTGGCCAACACTGGTAACGAAGTATCCTTCGGTACCTTTGGCCTGAAGGCGACATCCCGTGGTCAACTGACTGCTCGTCAAATCGAAGCAGCCCGTCGTGCCATGACCCGTCACGTTAAGCGTCAAGGTAAGATCTGGATCCGTGTGTTCCCGGACAAGCCCATCACCGAAAAGCCCCTCGAAGTACGTATGGGTAAAGGTAAGGGTAACGTGGAATACTGGGTTTGCCCGATCCAGCCTGGCAAGGTTCTGTACGAGATGGATGGTGTACCTGAGGCTCTGGCGCGTGAAGCGTTTGCCTTGGCTGCTGCTAAGCTGTCCGTTCAGACCACTTTCGTAATTAAGACGGTGATGTGATGAAAGCTCAAGATCTGCGTCAAAAGAGCGTCGAAGAACTGAACCAGGAGCTGCTGGGCCTGCTGCGTGAGCAATTCAACATGCGCATGCAAGCATCCACCGGCCAACTGGCTCAGACTCACACTCTGAAACAAGTGCGTCGTGACGCCGCACGTATCAAGACTGTACTGACTGAGAAGGCAGGTGCGTAATGACTGACAAAATCCGTACTCTGCAAGGTCGTGTAATCAGCGACAAGATGGAGAAATCCATCACTGTTGCTATCGAGCGCAAGGTAAAGCACCCGATCTACGGTAAGATCATCAAGCGTACTACCAAGCTGCACGTGCACGATGAGAACAACGAGTGTAAAGCTGGCGATCTCGTGGAAATCCGCGAGTGCCGTCCGCTGTCCAAGACCAAGTCCTGGACCCTGGTTGGTATCTTAGAAAAGGCCTAATCGGTACTTTGTACTTCAAACGGCCCCCATTGCGGGGCCGTTTGTTTTTTAGGCTACCTTTTCTGAAAAAGCTGTGTTATAGTTTCGCGCCTTTTGAGGGCAGCCAGATCCCGAAAGGGATAAGAAGTAAACAAAGCGGAGCACTAAAATGATCCAGATGCAAAGTATGCTGGGCGTAGCCGACAACTCCGGCGCTCGCAGTGTAATGTGTATTAAGGTTCTGGGTGGCTCGCACCGCCGTTACGCCGGCATCGGCGACATCATCAAAGTTTCCATCAAGGAAGCCATTCCTCGCGGTAAAGTGAAGAAAGGTGATGTATATAACGCGGTGGTCGTACGCACCCGTAAAGGCGTTCGTCGTCCGGACGGCTCAGTCATCCGTTTCGACAACAATGCGGCTGTTTTGCTTAACGGCAACCAACAGCCAATCGGTACTCGTATTTTTGGCCCGGTGACCCGTGAACTGCGTAATGAGAAGTTCATGAAGATTGTGTCCCTGGCACCCGAAGTACTGTAAGGAGTCGAACGATGGCAGCTAAAATCCGTCGCGAAGACGAAGTGATCGTACTTACCGGCAAAGACAAGGGCAAGCGTGGCAAAGTCACTCAAGTCCTGATTGCAAAAGGTAAGGTATTCGTCGAAGGCATCAACCAGGTGAAGAAGCATCAGAAGCCGGTACCCGCATTGGGTCAGGCTGGCGGTATCATCACCAAAGAAGCCCCGATCGATGTATCAAACGTAGCGCTGTTCAACTCTGCCACTGGCAAAGCTGACCGCGTTGGTTTCCGGATTGAAGACGGCAAAAAAGTTCGTTTCTTCAAATCCACCGGCGAACTTGTGAAGTAATTGGAGTTTAACGATGGCGAAACTGCATGATTACTACAAATCAGATGTAGTAAATGAACTGGCCAAACAGTTCGGTTACAAGACTATCATGCAAGTCCCTCGGATCGAGAAAATCACCCTGAACATGGGTGTTGGTGAAGCGATCTCTGACAAGAAGTTGCTGGAAAATGCTGCTGCCGATATGGCTGCCATTTCCGGTCAGAAGCCGTTGATCACCAAAGCTCGCAAATCTGTTGCGGGCTTCAAGATTCGTGAAGGCTACCCGATAGGTTGTAAAGTAACCCTGCGTGGCGAGCGTATGTGGGAGTTCCTGGAACGGCTGATTTGCATCTCCGTACCGCGTATCCGTGACTTCCGTGGCCTGAACGCTAAAGCGTTCGACGGTCGTGGTAACTACTCCATGGGCGTGCGTGAGCAAATCATCTTCCCGGAAATCGACTATGACAAAGTCGATCGCGTCCGTGGTCTGGATATCACCATCACCACTTCCGCGAATACCGATGAAGAAGGCCGTGCTCTGCTGGCTGCCTTTAACTTCCCATTCCGCAAGTAAGGTTAGGGTTATGGCTAAAACATCCATGAAAGCGCGCGAAGCAAAGCGTGCGAAGCTGGTAGCCAAGTACGCCACCAAGCGTACCGAGCTGAAAGCTATCATCGTTGATATGAACGCTTCTGAAGAAGCGCGTTGGGATGCTGTACTGCAACTGCAACAGCTGCCCCGTGATTCCAGTCCGTCCCGCCAGCGTAACCGTTGCAATATTACTGGTCGTCCGCACGGTTTCCTGCGCAAGTTTGGTTTGTCTCGCATCAAGGTGCGTGAGCATGCCATGAAGGGCGAAATTCCGGGCCTGAAGAAGGCTTCTTGGTAACGAATCTCGGGAGTTAGACTTATGAGCATGCAAGATCCGATCGCGGATATGCTGACCCGCATCCGTAACGGTCAGGCGGCGAGCAAAGTTGCGGTTTCCATGCCTTCTTCCAAGCTGAAAGTGGCGATTGCCAACGTGCTGAAAGAAGAAGGTTACATTGCTGGCTACTCCGTAGCTGGTGATGTGAAGCCGGAACTGGAAATTGAACTGAAATATTTCCAGGGCAAGCCAGTTGTAGAACTGATCCAACGCGTGAGCCGTCCCGGCCTGCGTATTTACAAGCGCACTACTGATCTGCCGAAAGTTATGGGCGGTCTCGGTGTTGCTATCGTGTCCACGTCTAAAGGTGTGATGACTGACCGTGCTGCTCGCAAAGCAAGCATGGGCGGTGAGATCATCTGCTACGTCGCTTAATAGGAGGTAGGAAATGTCTCGTGTTGCTAAGGCACCCGTCACTATTCCTGCTGGCGTAGAGGTGACTCTGAACGGCCAGGAACTGACCATCAAAGGTGGTAAAGGTTCTCTGGTTCGCTCTATTCACGCCGGTGTAGAAGTGACCAAAGAAGACAATGTACTGAAGTTCGCCCCGCGCGACAGCATCGCTGGTGCTGACGCTCAGGCCGGTACTGCACGTGCATTGGTCAACAACATGGTAATCGGTGTTACCCAAGGCTTCGAGCGCAAGCTGCAGCTGGTTGGTGTAGGTTACAAAGCCTCCATCAAGGGCAATGCTGTAGCGCTGGCTCTGGGCTTCTCTCACCCGGTAGAGCATGCGCTGCCGGCTGGTGTGACCGCTGAGTGTCCGACTGCCACAGAAATCGTTCTGCGTGGTGTCGACAAGCAGATGGTTGGCCAAGTCGCCGCCGATATCCGTTCTTACCGCGCTCCGGAGCCCTACAAGGGCAAGGGTGTACGCTATGCCAATGAGCAAGTGCGTACTAAAGAAGCTAAGAAGAAGTAAGGTAACACTATGGACAAGAAAGCAGCTCGTCTCCGTCGTGCTACTCGTGCTCGGAAGAAGATGCAGGAACTGGGAGCTACCCGTCTGGTTGTTCACCGTACCCCGCGTCATATCTACGCGCAGGTAATCGCAGCCAACGGTTCCGAAGTTCTGGCCTCTGCTTCCACAGTAGAGAAAGCCATCAGTGAAGGGCTCAAACACTCCGGTAATGCTGATGCAGCTACCGCAGTGGGTAAAGCAATCGCTGAGCGTGCTATTGCCAAAGGCGTTCAGAACGTATCTTTCGATCGTTCCGGTTTCAAGTATCATGGTCGCATTGCCGCTCTGGCAACTGCTGCACGTGACGCTGGTCTTCAGTTCTAAGCTAGGAGTCGAAGATGGCTAAAGTCGAATCTCAAGCCGGCGAACTGCAAGAAAAGCTGATTGCAGTCAACCGTGTTTCGAAAACTGTTAAAGGTGGTCGTATCATGTCCTTCACCGCGTTGACCGTGGTGGGTGATGGTAACGGCCGTGTAGGTTACGGTTACGGTAAAGCCCGTGAAGTTCCAGCTGCTATTCAAAAAGCAATGGAACAGGCTAAGCGTAACCTGAGCAAGGTTGAGCTGAACAATGGCACTCTGCACCACCCGGTGCGTGGTGTTCACTCAGGTTCTTCCGTGTTCATGAAGCCGGCCTCACAAGGTACTGGTATCATTGCAGGCGGCGCCATGCGTGCTGTTCTGGAAGTTGCTGGTATCCACAACGTGCTGGCCAAGACCTACGGTTCCACCAACCCAATCAACGTTGTTCGCGCAACTGTAGACGCTCTGGTACAGGGTCAATCCCCGGCCCAGATCGCTGCCAAGCGTGGTCTGCGCGTTGAAGAAATTCTGGGGTAATGCGACATGGCTAACACTGTAAAAGTAACTCAAACTCGCAGCTCTATCGGCCGTCTGCCAAAGCACAAGGCGACTCTGCGTGGTCTGGGTCTGCGTCGCATTGGTCACACCGTTGAGCTGGAAGATACTCCTTGCGTACGCGGTATGATCAACCAGGTTTATTACATGGTTAAGGTGGAGGGCTAAGCATGCGTCTGAACACTCTGTCTCCGGCCGCTGGTTCCAAGCCTGAAAAACAACGTCGTGGTCGTGGTATCGGCTCCGGCTTAGGCAAGACTGGTGGTCGTGGTGTTAAAGGCCAAACCTCTCGTTCCGGTGGCGGTAAAGTCCGCAACGGTTTCGAAGGTGGTCAGATGCCTTTGAAAATCCGTCTGCCAAAGTTCGGTTTCTTCTCTCGCAAATCGCTGATTTCAGCTGAAGTGCGTCTGAACGAAATCGCCATGGTAGAAGGTGATGTGGTCGATCTGAGCACTCTGAAGCAAGCCGGTGTTGTTACTAAGAACATCGTTTTCGCTAAAGTTGTTCTGTCTGGCAACATTGACCGTGCTGTGACCGTTCGTGGTGTGTCCGTCACTAAAGGTGCACGTGCAGCCATCGAGGCCGCTGGCGGTAAAATCGAGGAATAATCAGTACAATGGCTAAGAAACCAGGATTGGATGTTAAAGCACAGGGTGGTCTGAGTGAATTGAAGAGCCGTCTGCTCTTCGTTCTCGGGGCGATTATCGTTTTCCGTGCAGGCTCTTATGTGCCGATTCCTGGTATTGACGCCGCCGTACTGGCCGAGTTGTTCCAACAACAGAAGGGCACCATCATTGAGATGTTTAACATGTTCAGTGGTGGTGCACTATCGCGTGCTTCTATTCTTGCGCTGGGGATCATGCCGTATATTTCGGCGTCGATCATCATCCAGCTGCTGACAGTGGTTCACCCCGCTCTTGCTGAACTCAAGAAAGAAGGTGAATCCGGCCGTCGCAAGATTAACCAATATACTCGTTGGGGCACGCTGGTTTTGGGAACTTTCCAGGCCATTGGTATTGCAACAGGTCTGCCGAATATGATGCAAGGGCTCGTGTCTCACCCGGGTCTTGGTTTCTACTTCACAGCCGTTGTAAGTCTGGTCACCGGTACCATGTTTTTGATGTGGTTGGGTGAACAGATTACCGAGCGTGGGATTGGTAATGGTATCTCGTTGATTATTTTTACGGGTATCGTTGCTGGTCTGCCGCATGCCATTGGCGCTACGGCCGAACAGGCACGTCAAGGGGAATTACACATCCTGCTGTTGTTGTTGCTGGGCTTGATTGTTTTCGCAGTGACTTACTTTGTGGTGTTTGTGGAGCGTGGTCAGCGTCGTATCGTCGTTAACTATGCAAAGCGTCAACAAGGCCGCCAGGTATTCGCCGCGCAAAGCACACACCTGCCATTGAAAGTTAATATGGCCGGTGTGATTCCTGCGATTTTCGCATCCAGTATCATCCTGTTCCCAGGGACCATTACCTCTTGGTTTGGTCAGGGAGAGGGTAAAGTCGCTGATATCCTGCAGCAGGTCTCTATGGTCCTGCAGCCTGGTCAACCGCTTTACGAGATGCTGTATGCAGCAGCCATTATCTTCTTCTGCTTCTTCTATACCGCGTTGGTGTTTAATCCCCGCGAGACAGCTGATAATCTGAAGAAGAGTGGAGCCTTTATCCCGGGGATCCGCCCGGGCGAGCAGACAGCACGTTACATCGATAAGGTTATGACTCGCCTGACATTGGCAGGTGCGCTCTATATAACCTTTATCTGTCTGGTACCCCAGTTCTTGATGACTGCCTGGAACGTACAGTTCTACTTCGGTGGCACTTCGCTGCTGATTATCGTGGTAGTTATCATGGACTTCATGGCTCAGGTACAAACCCATATGATGTCTCATCAATATGGTGATGTTCTGAGGAAGGCCAACCTGAAGGGCTACGGCCGCTAAAGGTCGGCGTAGTTACGGAGTTAAGCAATGAAAGTTCGTGCTTCCGTTAAGGCAATCTGCCGTAACTGCAAAATCATCAAGCGTCACGGTGTGGTGCGTGTGATTTGCAGCGAGCCAAAGCATAAACAGCGCCAAGGCTAATTTTTTACGGTTAGTACTTGCAACAAATAGTTGTGCTGGCTAATATAGCCAGCCAACTTTTGTTGTGTATTGGTTGACCGCCACGTATCCGCTCACGGGCTTTGTGGTGGTCGTAATCTACTATATGTAGGAGTGAATAGTGGCCCGTATCGCTGGCATTAACATTCCTGACCATAAGCATGCAGTCATTGCGTTGACTGCGATTTATGGCGTCGGTCGTACCCGCTCCAAGGCCATCTGTGCCGCAGCCGGTATCGCTGAGAATGTGAAAATTAAAGACCTGGACGAAGCTCAGATCGAGAGTCTGCGTGAACAAGTAGGTAAATTCACCGTTGAAGGTGACCTGCGTCGTCAGATTTCCATGAACATCAAGCGATTGATGGATCTGGGTTGCTACCGTGGTTTGCGTCACCGTCGTAGCCTGCCTGTTCGTGGTCAACGTACCAAGACCAACGCTCGTACCCGTAAGGGTCCGCGCAAGGCTATCAAGAAGTAACGGGAAGGTAGAAAATGGCTAAAACTCCGACTCGTGCTCGCAAGCGCGTTAAAAAGCAAGTGAGCGACGGTATTGCGCACGTTCATGCATCTTTCAACAACACAATCGTGACCATTACTGACCGTCAGGGCAATGCTCTGTCATGGGCTACCTCCGGTGGTTCAGGTTTCCGTGGTTCCCGTAAGTCCACTCCGTTTGCTGCCCAGGTAGCTGCTGAGCGTGCTGGTGAGATCGCCAAAGAATACGGCGTGAAGAACCTGGAAGTCATGGTCAAAGGTCCGGGTCCCGGTCGTGAGTCATCCATCCGCGCTCTGAACGCGGCTGGTTTCCGCATCACTAATATTACTGATGTGACTCCGATCCCGCACAACGGTTGTCGTCCTCCCAAGAAGCGCCGCGTATAACGCTGTTGCAACTTGGTCTAGGATTGTTGGAGAAAGAAGATGGCAAGATATATCGGTCCTAAGCTTAAGCTTAGCCGTCGCGAGGGTACAGACCTCTTCCTGAAGTCTGGCGTTCGCGCGATTGACTCTAAGTGCAAGATTGACACCGCCCCTGGTCAGCACGGTGCGCGTAAAGCGCGTCTGTCCGACTACGGTGTTCAGCTGCGCGAAAAGCAAAAAGTTCGTCGTATTTACGGCGTATTGGAAAAACAGTTCCGCAACTACTATCGCGATGCTGCCCGTCAAAAAGGTAACACCGGTGAAAACCTGTTGCAGCTGCTGGAAGGTCGTTTGGACAACGTTGTTTACCGTATGGGTTTCGGCGCTACTCGTGCTGAATCTCGCCAGCTGGTGAGCCACAAGGCCATCATGGTAAACGGTCGCGTTGTGAACATTCCTTCTTTCCAGGTTTCCCCTGAGGACGTGATCTGCGTTCGTGAGAAGGCTAAGAAGCAAGCGCGTATCAAAGCATCCCTTGAGGTTGCTGGTCAGCGTGAGAAGCCGACTTGGGTAGAGGTTGACGCCGCTAAAATGGAAGGTGCTTACAAGCGTCTGCCAGAGCGTTCTGACCTGTCTGCCGACATTAACGAACAGCTGATCGTCGAGCTTTACTCCAAGTAAAGCTAGCTTCTAAAGAGAGGACACAATGCTGGGTTCTGTAACAGATTTTCTTAAACCGCGGCTAGTTGACATCGAGCAAGTTAGCCCGACTCATGCGAAAGTGACTCTTGAGCCACTTGAGCGTGGCTTTGGCCACACGCTGGGCAATGCTCTGCGTCGTATTTTGCTGTCATCTATGCCCGGTTGTGCAGTTACTGAAGTCGAAATTGACGGGGTACTGCATGAGTACAGCAGCAAAGAAGGTGTGCAGGAAGACATTCTTGAAATTCTGCTTAACCTGAAAGGTATCGCTGTGAAGCTGGAAGGCAAGGACGAGGTAACTCTGTCCCTGACCAAGTCTGGAACAGGCCCCGTTACCGCTGGTGATATCACTCACGGTGATGAAGTCGAGATCGTAAACCCGGAGCACGTAATCTGCCACCTGACCGGTGCTAATGCTGACATCAGCATGCGCCTGAAAGTCCAGCGCGGTCGTGGTTATGTGCCTGCTTCTGCTCGTGTTCACAACGATGATGAAGAGCGTCCGATAGGTCGCCTGCTGCTGGACTCTGCGTTCAGCCCCATCGTTCGTATTGCCTACAATGTTGAGGCAGCACGTGTGGAACAGCGTACCGACTTGGACAAGCTCGTCATCGACATGGAGACCAATGGTACTCTGGATCCTGAAGAAGCTATCCGTCGCTCTGCCACTATTTTGGCCGAGCAGCTGGAAGCCTTCGTGGATCTGCGCGATGTCAGCGTGCCCGAGAAGAAAGAAGAGAAACCCGAGTTTGATCCGATTCTGCTGCGTCCTGTCGATGATTTGGAGCTGACAGTTCGTTCTGCGAACTGTCTGAAGGCAGAAGCTATCCACTATATTGGTGATCTGGTACAGCGTACCGAAGTTGAGTTGCTTAAAACTCCTAACCTCGGTAAGAAGTCCCTGACTGAGATCAAGGATGTGTTGGCCTCCCGTGGTCTGTCTCTTGGCATGCGCCTTGAGAATTGGCCGCCCGCCAGCATCGCTGACGAGTAATCCAGATTACGGGTTTCACAGATTTAGTTAGAAGGATAAGGTCATGCGCCATCGTTTGAGTGGTCGTCAACTGAACCGGAACAGCAGCCATCGTCAGGCTATGTTCCGCAACATGGCCAGCTCACTGGTTCGTCATGAGATCATCAAGACGACTGTGCCTAAGGCAAAAGAGCTGCGCCGTGTAGTTGAACCGCTGATCACCCTTGCCAAGACTGATAGCGTTGCTAATCGTCGCCTGGCATTTGCCCGTACTCGCGATAACGCGATCGTGGCTAAGCTGTTCAATGAACTGGGCCCGCGCTACCTGGAGCGCGCCGGCGGTTATACTCGCATTCTGAAATGCGGTTTCCGTGCAGGCGATAACGCCCCTATGGCTTATATTGAGCTGGTAGACCGCCCGGCCGCTGCTGAAGCAGCTGCTGAGTGATATAAAGAAAAAGCCGGGCTTGTCCCGGCTTTTCTTTTAATAGATTCTGATACTGCCTCAACTGCCTCAACTGCCTCAACTGCCTCAACTGCCTCAACTGCCTCAACTGCCTCAACTGCCTCAACTGCCTCAACTGCCTCAACTGCCTCAACTGCCCTAAATGAATCATCTCGATTTCCTAGACCGCTCAAGCGCCTTAAACCGATGCTATTTAGGTGAAGTGAAGATTAAGCCGCAGCGTTATACAGAAAAATTTAAATTGGCCGCTGTCAAGCTGGTGACAGAGCGCCATTACCTGTGGCGTAGGTTGCCGAGATAGTCGGTGTTTCCAGACTCGGTATGTACACCTGGATCAAACGCTACAGCCAGCCGAGCTACGGTGCCTATAGGCTGAGCTGAGCAGCGTGATTGATGAGCGAGATAATTTTAAAAGGCCGCCTATTTCGCCAAGCTGTTAGGGTAAGGCCTCCCTCATCCAGGGGCACAGCTTCACGCATCCCACCCAGAGGCTGTGCCGCATGATGAATCTCCACACTCGTGGTTCGCTTGGTTGCGACAGCCTTCATCTGCTTGGGCACGGGAGGATAAATAACTCCTCGGCCAGATCAAGGCATGCTGACTAGAAAGAGGAGGTGATTCACCTACCACGCCTTTGGATGCCAGAGAGTGCTGGCCTGACGATTCGCTTTCTCCTATATATGGACTTGGTTCTACCTCGGCAGCAAGACATCCTCGTTGTTGCTGTAGTGCAGGATTAAAGGGTTAAAGCAGAGTGAGTTACCTACAGAGATGTTACTTTTGTGGATAAGTCTGTGCAAAGGCTGTGTGTTGATATGAATAACTAATAAATCGCATTTTTTGCAATTTAATTGCGGTAAAGCCTTGCCAATGTGAGCGGGATCTCTATAATGCGCCACATCGACAGGGCAAGCGGCAACGCAAACAGCCCAGTCGGTAACCTCGAAAAGCCTTTGAAAATAAGGCTTGACTCGAGAAGGCGGTTGAGTAGAATTCCACTCCCGCAGCAACACACTGTTGCGTCGCTCTTTAACAATTTGAATCAAGCAATCTGTGTGGGCACTCACAGCATCGAGCATCAAAATTAATTTTTGATTTTCAA
This sequence comes from Aeromonas sp. EERV15, assembly GCF_900079845.1. Taxonomy (NCBI): domain Bacteria; kingdom Pseudomonadati; phylum Pseudomonadota; class Gammaproteobacteria; order Aeromonadales; family Aeromonadaceae; genus Aeromonas; species Aeromonas sp. EERV15. The sequence goes on from NZ_FKKY02000010.1 coordinate 173,269, forward strand.
TGTCTGGTGAAGTGACCAAAACGATTTCTTAGCAATAAGAAGTCGAACAGTTTATTTCAGCAATTCATTGAGCCGCTGAAGTTCATTGCCTCGGTAATGAATGAACGCAAACCAAACTTAAATTGAAGAGTTTGATCATGGCTCAGATTGAACGCTGGCGGCAGGCCTAACACATGCAAGTCGAGCGGCAGCGGGAAAGTAGCTTGCTACTTTTGCCGGCGAGCGGCGGACGG